>CAYUGI010000101.1:0-21360 GCA_964444105.1 uncultured Pirellulaceae bacterium | reverse complement strand
TTCATTTACACCGACGATCAGTCGCATCGCACGGTTAGCTGCTACCCGGATTCCTACAATTGGGTCCGAACGCCAAACATCGATCGACTAGCCAAGACCGGTGTTCGATTTGAACACGCTTATATCGGCGCTTGGTGCATGCCGTCGCGAGCCAGTCTGTTAACGGGACTACACCAACACGGCATCGAATCGATGCGGATGGTAGGAACGTACCCTGGCAGCGACTACGACGCCGACAAATGTCATTTCTGGCCAGCCGTATTCCGCGCAGGTGGATACGATACGGCCCACATCGGTAAATGGCACACGGGCGTGGACGCGGGCTTCGGGCGCGATTGGGATTTTCAAAAAGTATGGAATCGACCTCGACATCCTGATAATGCGCCCAACTATTACTACGACCAGCTGATCAGCACCAATGGCGGCGCCCCGGAGTTGGTCAAGGGATACTCGACGGACAATTACACGCAGTGGGCGGTCGATTACATTCACGGTAACGATCGTAGCGCCGACAAACCATGGTACTTGTGGCTTTGCTATGGTGCAGTGCACGGCCCCTTCACGCCCGCTGAGCGACACTTGGAAGCCTATCCTGACTCTGCAGTTCCGGTGCCAAAGGATGTCTATCCACCTCGACAAGGCAAACCCGAATACGTCCGTGAGATGGAATTTTGGGAACCTGGCAAAAACGGCAAACCGGTCGAACGAAAGGTGCGCGATCTTGGTCCTGTCGGCATGAAGGACATGCCCGGGCGCCCACTCAAAGACTGGGTACGACAGTATCACCAGGGAGTACTGGCGATCGACGAAGGCGTCGGGCGTTTGATGGATGCGTTGGTGGCGTCAGGTCAAGATGAAAATACGTTGGTCGTATTCACTTCCGATCAGGGATTCGCATGGGGACAGCATGGTTTCAAAACCAAAGTCGCGCCCTACCGCGCGACGTTGGAAGCACCACTGATCATTCGACCGACCAAACCAAACCTTGACGCGTCGGCGGGACGCGTGATCAAGACGCCAGTTAGCGGTGTCGATTTGCCACCGACTTTCTTTGCGCAAGCAGGCTTCGAACTGCCATGGAAAATGCACGGTCATGACCTGTCACCGCTTTTAGAATCGCGAAACGCAAAGTGGGACCATCCGGCGATGGTGGTCCACACGGGCAAAATCTACGGTTCGGCAACTAGTCAGATTCCGGCCAAAGATGATCCGGCGTTGTATCACGGTCCTGGCATCCCTTGGTACGTACTGCACTGCGAAGGGAGAATGAAATACATCCGCAATCTCGTGGCAGGTGAAACCGAGGAACTGTACGACTTATATGCCGATCCTGACGAACTGACGAATTTGGCCTTGGTCGCGAAGCACGACACACTGCTACGAAAAATGCGTGCCGCGGCCATTGTGGAGTTGAAACGGACGAATGCCGGGCTGGTCGATCACCTTCCGCCGGTTGGCACCAAAGCAGCCCGGCAGGCGGCGACGGAGGATCAAATTGCTGCTAAGGATCAACTTACCGAGACTCCGTGGATCATCGATACGCATACGCATTTCAAGGGCAATGCCCAGATTGCGCTTGAGTCGAACAAGTCAAACTGGCATCCGAAAAATACGCTGGGTCACGTCGTCAAGCCAGAGGACTACCGGGCTGTCGCGGATCGAAACGCGATCCAATCGACGATGGTTGTCGAAGCCGTCGATCAAACAACTCCGCAATTCAATGACTGGCTGCTGGATGCCGCAGAGTCTGACCTGATCTGCGGATACGTCGCGCGCGGAGATCTGGCGTCCAAGGATTTCATCGACAACTACCAGCGTTACCGCAAGACTGGCTACCTGAAGGGATACCGCTTCCGGATGGACGAGTTGCACAACTACCTGTCCAACAAAGTCGCTGCATCGCACCTGGCAACGCTTCAATCAGACGGAATGGTCGTGGACTTGCTGGTCGACCAGAGTTTCGCGAAAGACGTGAACCAGCTAGCCCAGCGGTTTCCAAACTTAAAGATCGTGATCAACCACTGTTTCCGCTTGAAGCTTGATGATGGACAGCTTCCAGAGAATTGGAAATCCGCGGTAACCACCTGTGCGAAACACACCAATGTCTGCATGAAGTTATCAAGCATTCTGAACTTTGCTGGCACGCAACCGTTCGCCGAATCCGCGCCAACCGACAACGAGACCTACCGCGAATTGCTGGAGTATTGCTTCGATGCCTTTGGCGAAGATCGCGTCATCTTTGGAACCAACTGGGGCGTCAGCACGCATTTTGGCAGTGTCGATGACGTGGTGCGAATTGTCTCCGAATTCCTGGCATCGAAAGGCAAAGCTGCCCATCGGAAAGGCATGCGCGAAAACGCGATTCGCATCTACGCGATTGCAGAGCAGCATTTAAGATGACCCTGTTTTGCCCGCCAGCGCGGTCGAATCGCAACTTGTGTCATGTCATAGCGCAGAACATCCTCTCTACAACGCTTCGATCGTGACGTCCTTGATCCACACGACTTGGCCGTGGTTCTGGAAGCCAATCCGACCTGTTCTTGGCAAGTCCCGCAACGCGGTTTTGAATTTATTGGTTGATCCGTCGGGGTTCTTTCCAGCGACGCCCCACTGATCGATGTCGACTTCATTTACAACTTGGTCGTTCATGTTAACGATTAGCTTGGATCCCTTCACCTTGATCTTTAACTCGTTCCAACGCCCGACAGGTTTGGCTGGATTTAATTTTGCAGCTTGGCAATCGTACAACGCGCCATTCAAGTTCTTGGGGTCTTTCTTACCCTTGACTTGTTGGAAACCCTTGTTGTCAAGCAACTGAATCTCGAATCCACCCTGAACCGGATTGTCTTTATCGGTGCGAAAAAACACGCCGCTGTTGGCACCTTCGCTCAACCTATATCGAAGGCTCAACGCGAAGTCGCCGTAGTTCTCTTTCGTCCAGATATACCCCCTGCCTTTGATCCGCTGTTTGCCATTTTTGTCCTTTGTCACCAACATTTTGCAGCTCATTGAGCCGTCTTCCTCGATCACCCAACTATCGGGCGCAAACTCCCACGCTTCCAACGACTTGCCGTTGAAGACTGTCGCCGGCTGATCGGCATTGGCCGCGGAAACATTGAGAGCGATGGTGCAAAGCAAAGCAAATCGGATCATGAGATGACTCGTACGAGCGAGATGAGTTTGGTAGCCACAAGTAGTCGGACTCTATCGTTGGCTCAGTATACCGGTCGCCCGGAACACTGACCGCAACGAAAACATCGCCCTACTACACCTCCATCGTTTTGGCCCCCGGTATCGACTCGTCAGCGACGATAGATTTTGTACGCAAAAAAGCCATCGCGTCCTTTCGCGACACCCTGATAGAGCACCGGAAATCCGTATTGCGAATAAGAGCATGCGGCGAGAGCTTCAGCCGGGGACCTTGCCGAATACCCGGCTCCTTCGAGGTTTCCACCACCAAGTCCCAGGTGCCCGCCGACATGGCGAAGGTCCATTGGTGCAATCGAATGGGCTGGACGTTGGGGCTTTATCAATCGCTGGATACCAATTCGAGCAGCAATCCCAGCTTTGTATTGAGCCAAATTCATTTGCCGTTTTCGCTGACGCCTCTTCGCACGCTTCTTTTTTGCTCGCTTTTTTGCAGCTACTTTATTCTGTGGTTCGCCGCGCTTGCCGGCCAGCATCCTGTCATTCAAATCCGAGTCTGACGCACGCGGTATCCAGTTGCGAGCCTCATAGACAGACTGAGGCGAACTCATGTCAAAGATCAAATCACTGTCCTTGTAGGGAGCAACGCTGTCTGTCTTCTTTCCATCGGCTCGCGCATTGCAAGCCGCGAAAATGGAGCAAAGAAACAGGGCTGGCACGAACGCTTGTCGGAGATTGCGCGCATTCATTTGATCATTCCCTTTGTGATGGGGAGGCCTTGATGAATGATCCGACACCCATCTCGGTGGCGAAAAGAAGCATGGGGTGAAAAGAGTTGTGCAGGCATCCTGCCTTGAAGACCACAACCACACTTCGAGATTACCGAAGACACAGCTCGTTAAGCAACGAAATTCTGATGAACCGAGGAACATATTTGCGTGAATTCAATTGCGATTCCGGTCTCTCATATAACCTGTTGAAGCCGTTTTTTGTGTCTCGATCAACGGTTGCGAGATGGTGTTGATGCACCGATCGCATGGGAGGTTTTGCAATTGATCTACTCGTGGCAAGAATCCACTTCACAGGCAATATCTATCGGCATGTATCGCACGGGCCAAGAATTGACGTGCCTTGAATTGACGTGCCTGGACAACGTGAACAACTAAGTTAAAACACTCTGGCCATATCAATGGCGCAGGCATTTTTTTGTCGCGATCGTTTTCCTATAGTTGCCACAGCTATTGGACTTTGCTTTTCAGCTCAGACGACTTTTACATTTTCGTTTCAGGATCATACGTGTCAGAAGCATCAAAAATTGTTATCGGCGTCCCGGGCAAATGGGCTGACCGCGCTGCGATAGTTCATTCGATTGCAACAAAAAGCAACGGATACCTCTTTGTAGGATCGTTGATGTCGCATGTCGAAAGCAAAGAAGTCTGCACGCTGGAAGTCTACGAACACGATCCCGAGTTGAAGTCGGCGTACACTTTGGCTGCTTGTGGCAAGATTAGCGATGCGGATTTGACCGCAATCGACCAACATAGTCACACTCTGTATGTAAGTGGTCCAGGCACGTCAGCCGAATCTGCAAGAAAGCTGATGCGTTTTGCCTCATCACTGCTTTCCTGCGGTGGCATCGCTGTCAAAATTGAATCAACGGGCGTCGCCCATTCAGCCAGTCGATGGAGTGAATTGACCCAGGACGAATCATTGCCTGCCTTAATGCGAGCGTTCGTCACTTACGTAGGCGATGCTGGATCGTTTTATTCTTGCGGCATGCACAACATGGGGCTCCCCGATGCAACGCTGGAAGCCGACGTGATGCCCGAAACGGCCGCTACGCTGCTAGACACTTTCTTGTTTTATCTCGCCGATGAAGCACCTGAGATTAAGGACGGGGAAACGTTTGCAATCGATGATCAGTCTCCGCGATACGTTGTCACCAAGGGAGCGTGTACCGAGTTTTCCGAAGACAACCTGTTCCATAATCCCCACGGGGTCTGGAAACTTACCCCCGCTAAAACAGAACGAAAGCACCGTTGATCGTGAAGTGGCGGACGACGAAAGCAACCTACGACATCGATCATCAATGGGAAGGAAACGGATATGCACTTTCGCTTGAGGATTTCGGTCTGCCTCTCTTTTCTCGCTCTTGCGAGCGGTTGGGCAAGCATTTCGGCAAAGGACAACACCGTCGATTTGATCCTTGATCGCAAGCCGACGATGATTGATTCCGCGCTGGCAAAACAGCCCCGAGATGCGCTTTCTGATGGCGACACAGCTCAAGCCGTTGAATTTGCTGCTGGTAGCTTACCGATGGAAATCGTCTACGATTTTGGCAAGCAGATCGTTAGTCCCAATGGCTTGATTCTTCACTGGGTCCCCACAGCAGATGCTAAGAAAGCGCCGTCGATCGAAATCCTCGCTTCGACACTTTCTCGTGAAGCTGGTTTTCAAACGCTGCGGACAGCCCATCTCCGATCGCGGCCTGGAAAGCAAACGTTCTCTTTTGTTCCCCGCGCTGCGCGATGGGTCATGGTTCGCATTAACCCAGCAGATAACGCCGAAGCCGCATCTCTGGCCGAACTGTCGATTCGGGGTGCAGTTGGCCCGCCTGAATCGATCTACGAATTCAAAGAATCGCCAGCGGATGCCTTCGACGTACTCTCCAAACTGAGGGAAATGATTGCGTTGGAAATTTCCGACGACGAAAAATCTCTGTTCGCCGACGCGAAAGACGGGGAATTGAATGACTGGACTTTGGCCGAGGGCATTCTGATCGCATCAGGTGTCACGGACAAGCAGCAACGCACGCCACTATTAGAAAAGATCGATTCGCACGAAGCAGTTTTGCGAGGCCAACTTGACGGCTCGCTCGATGCGTTTGAAAAAGGCCGGCGACTGCTCCAGTACCTTCACACGCCGCCAACGTTGGTAAAGTACCGATCACAACAGACCGACATGCACACGTTGCTTAACACCGGCGATTTCAACTGTGTCTCTTCGTCAGCGATCTACAATGTACTTGCACGCCGGTTGGGCCTGGACGCGCGCACGATCGAGGTTCCAGACCACGCTTTCTCGATTCTTTACGACGGCACTGAGCATGCGGATGTGGAAGCGACAAATCGAAACGGATTCAATCCGAATCGCAACTCAGCCGCACTGGCGACGCTTCAACGTCAAACAGGTTTCAATTACATCGCGGATAAACATCCGGATCAGCGGCGAGAAATTGGCGAGACCGGATTGATCGGACTGATCTACTACAACCATGGCGTGGAGCATTCCGATGACAAGGCCTACGGTAGCGCGCTGATCCGCTACTTTTGTGCGCTCAGCATGGATCCCGAGTATGACTCTGCTGTCAAAAATACGCTTGTCACTCTAGCAAACTGGGGTGCATCGCTAGCAGAGAAAAAGGAGTACGACAAAGCACTTTCCGTGCTCAACGCTGGCGTTGAGCTGGCGCCAAACGATGCACGCCTGCGATCGTTTCGCGAGCGCGTTTGGAAAAGCCGCGTGTTTGACCTAATGGACGCCAATGAAACAGACCAAGCAATCGCCACGCTGCGCAGTGCTCACCAGCAAGTCCCCGATAGCGGATTTGATGAAATGCAGGCATGGGTCTTTATTCGACCTGCGCAGGAACTGGTCAAAGAGGAGCGATGGCTAGACGCTATCACCTTGGCAGATAGCGGACGTGAATCGGTAGATGCACCCGCACGGGACGAGCTGACAAAATGGACTGGCAACGTCTTTTTAAATTGGTCGGCCTCAGCAATCAGCGAAAAGCAGTACGACGAAGCCGCCAATGCGCTCCGCAGCGGGCTTGAGCGGTTCCCCAAAGACTACCGGCTACAACGCAACGTGGCCTATCTTGCCCAAGAATGGTCAAAGCAGTTGATCCAAGACGGCGAAGATCAAGAAGCCACGCAGATGATGGCTACCTTTTTGCAACTGTACCCAGACAATTGGAGCTTGAAGCAAGTCACCGTTGGCTCCGTCTCAAGGCAGCTTTCGGAACTCCTTAAAGCGGATGAAACAGAGACGGCCATCAAGCTGATTGACCAAAATCAAGCCGCCCTCAGCGGTCAAGATTTCTTGAAACTCAAGCGGCGTGCGTACGATCTGCACGCCAACCGTTTCATCAAAGCAGAGAATTGGCGATCCGCCGTCAACGCCTACAAGGATGCTCTTAACAAGCTCCCGGACGACTACCATTTGAAGAAAAACCTTTTCGCTGTCTATTCAACTTGGTGCCAAGAACACATCAAAGCGAAGAACTGGAAAGAAGCCGCGACCGTTTGTCGTCAAGCCGTTGAGGACACCAACGACTTTCGTCTGAAAAAGAACCACGCCTACATCGTTCAGGAATGGTTGCGACAAGCATCCGATGAGGGTCGGGAATCGGGCAACACCGTCGCACGCGATCAGATTCTCAGCAATCCCGAGAGTCGCGAGATCCATGAGGTCATCGCTAATTCCTATGGCAGACAAATCCAGAAACTACTCGACGCGAAAAAGTATGGCGATGCGATCGCTGTCGGAAAGCAAAGCGTCGAAACATTTACCGGTTTCGAGTCACGCCGAATCAAAAGCCAGTTTCAGCATATTTATTCTGTCTGGGCAAAAACGCATACCGACAAGGACGAGTGGAAGCAGGCGGGCGAGATTTATGAACGAGGCCTCGAGCAGTTCCCAACGCATCGCGATTTCGTCAACAACCTTACCGTCTGCTGGGAGCGCCGAGCAAAGGCATTCACTGATGAGAAAGATTGGGATGCAGCAGTCGAGGTGCTTGAGCAAGCGATCAAGCGGTTTCCCAAAAACTACAAGTTCAAGAACAACTTGCGTTTTTGCAAGGAACAGTTGAAATGACTCGGGCCGATTGCGTCCCAATCTCCTCGGAACGTGTCGGCTCTATTGGGGAGGCTCTATTAGTTCGGGGACTGACGGACGTGCCCTGGCTTTCCTTCGACACAAAGTTTACTGGCCTAGAAGCGGCTGTAAAAATCGCCCCGTCGCATTGTCTTCTGTCGACGCGATCGTTTCGGGCGTACCTTCGGCCAACAAGTAGCCTCCTTCCTTGCCGCCGGTCGGCCCCATATCGACGATCCAATCGCAAGCGGCAAGCAAATCAAAGTTGTGCTCGATCACAATCACCGTGTTGCCTACATCGACCAACCGCTGCAGCACCCCGACCAATCTTTCGACGTCAGCGAAATGCAATCCGGTTGTCGGTTCATCCAGTAAATACAGCGAGTTGCCGGTTGATGTCTTGGCGAGTTCCGTTCCCAGCTTGATCCGCTGTGCTTCGCCGCCGCTAAGCGTTGTGCTTGACTGCCCTAAATGCAGGTAGCCAAGCCCAACTGCGTGCAACGACTGAACAAGCCGTAACACCTTGGGGACATTTTCAAAAAACTGAACCGACTGTTCAACCGTCATGTCCAGCACATCGGCAATGCTGGCACCCTTGAATCGCACTTGTAGCGTCTGGCGATTGAACCGGCGACCACCGCAACGCGTGCAAGTCACAAACAGATCGCTCAGGAAATTCATTTCGATCCGCTGAGCACCATGACCCTTGCAAAGTTCACAGCGTCCGTCGGCTGAGTTGAAGCTGAACCGACCGGGCTTGAATCCGCGGGTCTTCGCTTCGCGCGTCGCAGCAAACACCTTGCGAATTTCATCCAAGACTCCCGAGTAAGTTGCGGGGCAACTACGCGGACTTCGGCCAATCGGAGCTTGGTCAATGACGATCAATTTATCAACGTGTTGGCTGCCCAAAAGTGACTTGTGTGGTCCTGCCTGGGACGCAACGAGGCCTAGCTTTTTCGCAAGTGCTGGGTAGAGCGTATCGTTGATCAGCGAACTTTTTCCGCTACCCGACACACCGCTGACACCAATCAATCGCTGAAGCGGCAGCTTTAACGTGACATCTTTCAAGTTGTTTGTCGTCACGTCTTTGATCGTCAACCACTTTTTCGCCCCTTCACGACGCGCCTCGGGAATCGGCACTCGCCGAATCCCTGAGAGATACTGCCCGGTCAAACTGCCCTTGTTTGCTGCCACATCGGCGGGCGTTCCCATCGCAACCAAGTGCCCCCCATCGCTGCCTGCTTCGGGACCGATATCGATCAACACATCGGCTGCCATCATGGTCGCTTCATCGTGTTCGACGACCACCAAAGTGTTGCCTTGTTGCTGCAGCTCACGAATGCACTGAATCAACTTGTCATGGTCGGCCGGATGCAAACCGATCGACGGTTCGTCCAACACGTAGCAGACGCCAACCAAACCGCTACCGATACTGGTCGCCAAACGAACACGCTGAAGTTCGCCGCCGCTTAGCGTATCGGCAGGACGATCCAGCGTGAGATAGGACACTCCGACACGCTGTAAAAAGGCAAGCCGCCGAATGACTTCGCTGCAAATGGGTTTGGCGACCTGCTGGTGAAGCTCCGAAAGCCGTGGCTGCAGTTGCTGCAACCACTGCGCCGCGTTGGCAAGCGGCATCGCTGTCAATTCGACAATGGACTTGGAATCTATCGTCACGGCGAGTGCTTCGGCGCGAAGCCGCCCGCCTTCGCAGTCAGGACAAACGATCTTTTGTTGCGTCTTTCCTTTTGGCTGCCCCTTTTCGATTTTGCCAAGTCCATCGCATGAAGGGCACGCTCCGTAGGGACTGTTGAAACTAAAGGTCCGCGGTTCGATTTCCTCGAAACTGTGACCGCAATCCGCACACGCCATCGCCGTGTTGTATAGCGATTCGTCCCACCCGTTTTCGTCGTTTTGAATCAGTGTCGAAATCATTCCCTCACTTAACCGTAAAGCCAAACTGATCGATTCTCCGAGCCGTGAAGCGATGTCTTCACGAATCACCAACCGATCCACCACCGCTTCGATCGTATGGTTTTGCTTGGCAGCTAAAGGCGGCACGTCCTCCAAGGCGTAGATTTCTCCGTCAACGCGCGCGCGGACCAGGCCAGCGACGCGAATCGAATCCAATACGTTTCGATGTTCGCCGCGACGGCCACGAACCAGGGGAGCCATCAAGATGACTTTTTTGCCGTCGGGCAATTCCGACAACGTGTCACGGATCACATCCGCCGACTGCTGCGAAATCGTGGAACCACAATGGACACAGTGCGGCGTACCGATTCGCGCGAATAGCAAACGCAGGTAATCGTAGATTTCCGTGACGGTCGCAACCGTGCTTCGCGCGCTGGTCGACCCGGGCTTCTGATCGATCGCCAAGGTAGGTGCTAACCCATCAATCGTATCGACGTCTGGGCGAGGGATCTGATCCAAAAACTGCCGAGCATACGCCGACAGACTATCGATGTATTGCCGCTGACCTTCGGCATAAAGTGTATCGAACGCCAGCGAACTCTTGCCGCTCCCCGAAACGCCCGTGATGACCGTTAAAGCATCGCGTGGAATGTCAACGTCGATCCCTTGCAAATTGTTGACTCGTGCCCCGCGGATCCGAATCACATTGCCGTCGTCGGACCCTTGCGTTTTGCGTTTCGCCTTTTTGCGTCCGCTCGTCGTTCTTTTCGCAGTCGGCAACGGTATCTTTCGCTTTGACGCAAGGTTGGTGTGGGCGTGTGTCGTCCGTGTGGTTAGAATCCGACAGCATAGCACTTGCCACCGCATCGTTTGAAGCCGACCAATACCTTAACGCGAATGATTGACCTGCGACTCTACGAAGACCGCGAACAGATGTTTCTGGCGTCGTATGCGATGCACAGTTGTCGCAGTAAGGGCCGCGTTCATCCGGAAGCTCTGCACGCTTATCGGGGCCCGTTTGCCCGCGATCGCGATCGGATTCTTCACAGCAGTTCGTTCCGGCGACTCGCCGGCAAGATGCAAGTGTTCACGGGCGAAATGGGCATCTATCACCGCACCCGCCTGACGCATTCCTTTGAAGTCGCGTCCGTCGCCCGAACGATGTCGCGTGCCTTGCGTCTAAACGAAGATCTGACCGAAGCGTTGGCGCTGATGCACGACGTTGGCCATCCGCCGTACGGTCATTGTGGCGAAGACGCGTTGAGCGAGTGTATGAAATCGGTCGGCGGTTTCTCGCACAACGAATTCGCTTTGGTGATTGTCCAAGAACTGGAGCAACGATACTCGGACTTCAGCGGATTGAATTTGACCGCCGAGACATTGGCTGGCCAGGACGTGCGAGCCCACAAAGCAGAAGCCGCCGTCGGGCGTGCACCCCTGTTAGAAGTCCAATTGGTCGACTTGGCGGATTCGATCGCCTACGACGCGCACGACGTGGACGATGCACTTCAAATGGGCCTGCTGTCGCTGGAAGATTTATCCAAACTGGAAATCGTTCGCCGTGCGTTGGACGCGATTAGCGATCGCCACGGACGGTTGGCCAAACAAGAGACCCGCCAAGCTTTGGTGCACGAGTTGATCGATTTGCAAGTTACCGATTTGCTGAGTGTTGCCTTTGAACAACTACTGGATGTCGATGGTTACACTTCCGCGGAAGTCTGCGATGCAGGGATTCGCCTGAAGCACAGCGATGTCCTGCGGGCGGAGCGAGGCGAACTTGAGTCGTTTCTTTTCAAGACTGTTTATCGCCACCCACGTTTAGTGCCAGTTCGCACTGGTGCGTCTGCCCGACTGCAAGAACTGTTCTCTACGCTGACTGAATCACCCGATCGCTTGCCACTGCGATTTCGCCAACGGGCCAATGATCGGCCAATCGAACAAGTCATCGGTGAATACTTGGCCGGGATGACGGATCAGTTTTGTGATGCTCAACATCGATTTGCTGTTCAGAACAAAACCGGACCGCTGGCGGATTGGTAGCCCCAGAGATCCGATTGCATCGGCGCCCTTGATAACGGGTGTTCAGGTTCCAATTCAGCCGATTGCGCCGGTTGTAGGTGCAGCATCGCTTCGCTCTCCGGCTTCTCCGCTCAGGGCCCCTGGGGGGCTACCACTTGCTGACTTAGACTGGGGCCAGCGATGCTTGACCCGCAATTTGCGAACACAAACCAATCATTCCCACTGACGGGATAGCGACACCATGGCACTGATCATTCTCCGCTGCATTTTTCTGATCTGCGCTGGCGGCGTATCGGCCGTCATCAACTCTCAACTATTGCCACAAGAATCTACGTCCGCGACGCCGTGGCTAGTATTCGCCGGAGTGATGGGCTTGGCCTTGGCGGTTGTCGCGGGCGATATTTTCGTACCTCGCAAACGAATTGACACCATCTCGGCGGTTTACTTTGGCGTCCTGATTGGCATGCTGTTAACCTATATTTTGTGGGTCGCGATCGCGCCGATGTTGGTCGGTAGCGTCAACAACCCCAGCGCGGTGCAACTGATTCTTGCACTGGTGCTTTGCTACACCTGTGTCAGCGTGCTGCTACAAACCAAAGATGACTTTCGCTTTCTGATTCCCTACGTGGAATTCGTTCGCGAGGTCAAAGGCTTCAAGCCACTGGTTCTTGATACCAGCGTTGTGATCGATGGCCGCATCGCCGATCTTGTCAGTACCGGAGTCTTTGACAACCAACTCATCATGCCTCGTTTTGCACTGACGGAATTGCAAGCGATCGCTGACAGCAGTGACAAACTTCGCCGTACCCGTGGACGACGCGGGCTGGATGTGTTGAACCGGATGCGGGCAGACGACAATGTGGATCTGATGATCTTTGACCGGGAACTACCCGAACTCGCGGGACAAACCGTTGATCTGAAACTGGTTCTGTTAGCCAAACATCTCGAAGGCAAAGTCGTCACGGGTGACTTCAACCTGAACAAAGTCGCCAAAGTGCAAGGCGTTCCCGTCATCAACCTGAACGAAATCAGCAACTCTTTGCGTCCAGCGTATCTGCCAGACGAGAACTTCCGCGTGAAGATCATCAAGGCGGGCGAGGGACCCGAACAAGGCGTCGGCTACCTGGACGACGGAACCATGGTCGTCGTCGAAGGCGGCCGCGATCGTATCGGTGACGAACTGAATGTTCTGGTCACCAGCACACTGCAAACCAATGCCGGCAAAATGATCTTCGCGAAGGTAGAAGCGTAGCTTTTGCTAGCAGCGAGAACGTGCCCCAAGCCCGAGAACGGACGTGATTTGCTGTCACCCTCGGAATTGCGTTGGGTTGAGTTTACATTGACGCTGCACGCCCAGAATGCTATTCCCAGGCATTATGGCGGTCTCACTTACCCGCAAAGCAGTGGTCCTAACTTGCTTTGCGATGCTACTGCTCCAGGATCACACGGCAATGGCTCAGCAGAGCCAACCTGCGGCTGCGGCTGCGCCAATCGCGCGACAGGGCGCCACCCGTCGAACGCCTAAAAATAGCAGTGATGGTTTCGTCCTGCTTAACAACGATAACGTGCTGCGAGGAAATGCGATCCAACGCGGCAACGAAATCGTCATCACGCGCGGCGATGGAACCGAACTGTTGATGAACCGAGCAAGAGTTCGGTGCTGGGCGAATTCGCTGGAGGATCTCTACCGCTTTCGAATTGCTAATCGACGTGCGCAGGACTTAAACGCATTCGTCACCGACATACGTTGGTCCATCCGCAACGGGCTGACTGATCCAAACTTATTGCAGCATGCCAAATCGGATTTGAAGCACGCCAGCAAGCTCGCGCCGGGCCAGCCAACGCTACGGAGATTGGCTCAAGAAATCCTTCGCCAGGAAGCCTATGTCCTTGCTGCAACGAACGCGTCGAAGCAACCCACGGCGACCTCCCAATTAAACGGAACGCATCCACTGTCGAGAAACCCAGCGAACGAAAACCCACCAAAAGAAGTTGCGCAGGTCGATTACCAGCAAGCCGAAGACCGACAAACGCAAGAGATCGACCAACACACATTGGCCACTTTCACTCGCGACGTTCAGCCAATGCTGCTGAATCGCTGCGGAGGATGTCACGGCCTACTTTCACAGCGAGACTGGAAACTGCTGGTTCCTACCAAGGGCTCCCGCTCGTCAGCCCGGATGACGCGAGAAAACTACCTGGCACTATCCAAGTACCTCAATTTCGACGACGGCCTGGAAAGCGAACTGCGACTCCGCGCCATGGACGGCCACGCTGGCAAACGCAGTTCCTTGGGTTTACGCGAAACCGTTTCATCCAAAGCGTTCGACCGCTGGCTACAGCACGCGAAACGGCCGGGATCCGCGCTGGATATCGCGAAGCGTGAACTCGCCTCCGTCGAAAGACCTTCGATCGAAACGCAAAAAGAAGCCCCTGGAGCGATGAACCAGCAAAATGCTTCGCAAGGAGCAGCGACCACTGACAATGCCCGCGCAGCGATCGAGCGTCTTCCGCAAGTCAACAATCCGTTCGATCCCGAAATCTTTAATCGACGTCAACAACTACGTTAGACGGTAAAACGCAGCAGGGCGTACTTCCGCTTTCCTTTGCGGAGAACAATGACCGTTTCGCTTGCTAAGTGTGATTCCGTGAGTCGCAGATTCATGTCCTCGACGCGTTCGTTGTTGACATAAACGCCACCATCTTTGATCGCTCGGCGGGCTTCGCTGCTACTGTTGACCAAGCCCGCTTTTTGCAAAGCTTCGACAACCCACAGCCCCTCGCCGCTCAAAATGTCGCGTGGAAGCTCGTTGCTGGGAACGTCCGCAAAGATCTCGCCAAGTTGCTGATCCGACGCGTCTCCAATCTCGCCGCCGAAGAAGATCTGGGTGGCCTTCATTGCCGATTCCAAACCACCTGCGCCATGACAGAACTCCGTCATCCATTGAGCCAACCGTTTTTGGGCAGCCCGGCGTCCAGGATCGGACTCTGTTTGAGCAGCCAGTTCATCGTACTCTGGTTTTTCGATTTCCGTTAGAAAAGCGATACACTTCATCACGTCAGCATCGGCAACGTTCACCCAGTACTGGTAAAAGGCATAAGGACTCGTGCGCGCGGGATCTAACCAGATGGCGCCTTTTTCAGTCTTGCCCATTTTTTTTCCATCACTGGTCGTCAGCAACGGCGCGGTGACACCAAACAACTGCTCGCCCAGCATGCGTCGGCCCAAATCGATCCCAGCAGTGATGTTCCCCCATTGGTCGCTGCCGCCAGCTTGGATCTTACAACCGTGTTCTTTGCACAGATGGACGAAGTCGTAAGCCTGCAGAAGCATGTAGCTGAACTCGGTGTAGCTTAACCCAGCTTCGCTATCCAACCGCGAACGCACGGACTCTTTGCCCATCATCGCACCGACCGGAAAACTCTTGCCAACATCACGCAAGAATTCCAAGTACGAGTATCCCTTCATCCACTGAAAGTTATTCAGCAGTAACGCCGCGTTATCACCTTCGAAGTCAAGAATCTGTTTCATCTGTGCCGCGACGCCATCGACGTTGGCTTGCAACTGATCGGCTGAAAGCAAATTTCGCTCTTCGCTTTTACCGCTGGGATCGCCGATCATTCCCGTCGCGCCGCCGACCAGGGCAATCGGTCGATGACCTGCCTTTTGAAAACGACGAAGCGTCATCAGCTGCATCAGGCTACCGACGTGCAAACTATCGGCCGTTGGATCAAAGCCGATGTAGACGGTTTGCTGCCCTGAATCGAGCAACTTCGCCAAACCAGCTTCGTCCGTCTGCTGATGGATCAGACCTCGCCAAGTCAATTCTTCGATCAATTTGTTATCAGGCATCGTTGCTTTGTCGTTCCAAAATCGCTTCCGCGATCAACAGGTCTTCGGGATGGGTGATCTTTATATTTTCAGCAGAACCACGCACGAGCGAAACCCCATGACCGATTCGCTCTACCAATTCCGCATCATCGGTTGCCGGTCTACCACGGAATTTCGCGTAAGCATTGACCAACAACTCCATTCGAAAAACTTGCGGTGTCAACGCGATCCATAGATCGCGTCGATCAACCGACTGAGTCGTCGGAGGCTCCTGATCCTGCTGATTATCCAAGGAATTTATGCCGCGTTTTACGCTACCAGGGATAGGAGTCGCCAAAATCGCTGCTCCGCTTTGAAACGCCATCGCAAAGACCGCCGTCAGGTCGGCTGCAGACACCAACGGCCGCGCCGCATCGTGCACGGCCACACAGCGAACCGATTCGTCTTGCGCCAATGCATCTAGACCGTTCTGAACACTCTGAGTTCGCGAATGACCGCCAGCAACAAGCTGGACATCTAATTCCGTAACAAGCGAGCTGAATTCGCTTTCATAGATTGGGCGATCTTCCGCCGCGACCGCCATCACGATCCGACCAACCTGGGACTGTTGGCGAATCCGCGAAGCCGCGTGATACCAAAGCGGCTTTCCGTCCAGCAAAGCAAACAGTTTGTTGCGCGTCGCACCGAAACGCTGACCGCTACCACCCGCAGGCAATAGGGCGGCAACGCTTCTATTGGGCGGCACTATTTCGGCGTCAGACATTAGGTTGAGTTACGGGATGGTGAAGTGTGTTCGGCATCGAACGTTGTATTCCGGTCAGCGTGTGCATCGCAGCAATTTGCTTCACTCCCACCCCAGCCAACGCAGTAGCGAACCTTCCTGCCTTCACTCTCCTTCCGGGAGAGTCGGACGCAGTAGCGGCCGGTGAGGGCAATTCATGTTGAAAATGATTTTCGTTGGCGATCCGGACTGGCCGTCTCCTCGCTAAGGCTCGACGCTCCCGGAGGGAGAGTGAAGCATGCCCGTTCAAATCAACTTGAAACTAGCCAACCTCTCCCGCGGAAGAGGATCTACTAACACCATCATTCATTCCCACTATCGCCGGGCCGCATCGTGCTTCAGTGGCAACCACGCCGCATCTTGGCTACTACTATCGACACACTGCTGAATGAAATACATGCCTTCGACACCGTCATACACATTCGGATAAACCGTGTCTCGCTGCTCAGCGGTTTGCCCGTCGGCTCTCAGCGCCATCGCGTCAAACGCGGATGTGTAAACATTTGCAAACGCTTCGAAGAACGCTTCGGGGTGCCCCGATGGCAAACGACAAGCGGCAGCTCCCGCACCCGTCATGAAGCCGGCGTTCGGGTCACGTGTATAGATTTGATGTGCCTTGCCATTCTGGCGATAGATCAGCTCATTCGGATTTTCTTGACGCCAACGCAGCGAGCCCTTCGTGCCGTCAATTTCGATTTCCAAATCGTTCTCACGACCATGACTGATTTGCGACGCGGTGACCGTACCTAGCCCACCATTCTCGTAACGAACAATGGCGGTGCCGTAGTCATCAAGACGCCGGCCTTCGACAAACGTTTTCAAGTGGCAACTGACCGAATCGGGCAACAGCCCCGTCATGTAGCGACCCAAGTTATAGGCGTGCGTAGCGATGTCGCCGAACGCGCCCGCCGCACCGCTTTTGGCGGGGTCGGTTCGCCATGCCGCTTGCTTCTGATCTTCTGCTTCCAACTGCGTTCGCAACCAACCTTGGATGTACTGCGACCGGACGGCGTTGATTTCGCCCAGATCTCCATTCAGGATCATTTCGCGAGCTTGGCGGACCAATGGATAGCCGGTGTAATTATGCGAAACCGCGAAGACGACATCTGTGTTAGTGACCGTCTCCAGAAGTGCTTCGGCTTGCGCTAAGTCGAAAGTCATCGGCTTGTCACAGACAACATTGAAACCGGCTTCCACTGCAGCGCGAGCAATTTCGTAGTGCGTGTAATTCGGAGTTGCCACGCTGACGAAATCGATCCGTTCGCCATCAGGCAATTTGGATTCCGCATCGAACATGGCTTCGTAACTACCGTAAGCCCGCGATTCGTCCACGCCATAATCAGGCGCCGACGCTTTGGAACGCTCTGGATTGCTGGAAAACGCTCCGGCCGTCAGAACCGCGCGATTGTCTAAGCAAGCAGCAATACTGTGCACGCGTCCGATAAACGAACCCTGGCCACCACCGACCAGTCCCATGCGAAGTTTACGATTGAGAGGTTCATTTAGTGCCATAGGAATCGTCTCGACGAGAATACGAAAGGGATATCAACGGGGAAAAACTGGATACGAAAAGAGAGAGCCTTGCAGGTCCAATTTACCTGGCCCTCCTGACCCGATGCATTGCAGGCCATCCCGGGCGGATATTAGGCAATATCTCTGTCCGGCTTACGTGGGAAAGGCAATCGTAAAGTCACAGCCCAGCGCGTACAATTACGGGCACAGCAGTTTGCGGCCGAGATTTTGCAAAGATGCGTTCCCCCAACGCTCGTTTGAACGTACTTTACAGAGCCCAAAGATCGCTTGCACACCCATTGATAATCCACCTTTCCCGGCCTCGCGGCAAACTTGTTTCCGCTGGTCCGATAGGAGTATTGACTGATGAACGCCGATTCGAACCATCCATCACTACCAAGCGATTCGATCGACGCCGAGGGCAGCGTTTCGCAAATCAATCCTAGCTGCTGCGGATTCACCCGGCTGCATGCGGTGATCGGCGTTCTCTGCGTGTCCACGCTGCTAGCTCTCGGCGCAGCGAGTTACTTTGCGGGCCAAGCATCCCAGGTCTCGTCCGTTTCTGCCTCACAAGACACATTGCGGCAAGCCGCTTTGCAGTTGGGCGGTTTTCAGCTTCCCAAGATTGATGCCTCGGCAGCTGCATCGAGCGAAAAGTTCTCGATGGCCACCGGATCAGTTGGCGAATCGGGAGAAGGCCTCTTCGTTCTCGATCATAACTCCGGGCTGTTGCAATGTGCCGTCCTCTATCCGCGTGCGGGACAGTTCATGGGACTGTTCACCACCAATGTCGGCGAAGCATTGGCAACAGGAGGCAAAGGTGGGAAATATCTCATGATGACCGGCCAAATGGATTTCCCCAGCTCGAGCGCTCGCCCCGCGGCGCCGATTCTTGCCTACGTACTGGACACGGCGACGGGCAACTATGCCTGCTATGGCGTCCCGTTCAATCGCGCAAAAGTCAACGCAGGTACACCGCAGCAAGGCTTGATGGTGTTGGTCGCGACAGGCACCGCCAACCCGGTCGCCGATCGCGACAGCGGCAGATAGTTTCATCAACCTCCCAAGCGGTTGCTTCGCCAATGCAGGCACTCAACGGCCCTCTTATTTTCCTTCGACGCCACGAACTGTTTGCCGACTTTGATGACCGACGGAGCGAAGGAAAATCATGGGCTGAACGAGCCGCAGGCCGCCGCCGTTCGAACGCTCTCTGGCCCGATGTTGGTCCTGGCCGGTGCAGGAACGGGAAAGACGCGCGTTGTGACCTTCCGCATCGCGAATCTGATTCGCCACGGCACACCGGCCGACCGTATCCTTGCGGTCACGTTCACCAACAAGGCCGCCGGCGAGATGAAGGAACGCGTCGGCGAATTGATTGGCATCCCCAAAGGCCGCGGCAACAACCGACGTGGCAACAAACAGGGCGGAAACGAAAAAGCTGCTCGGCCAACGCCGATGATCAGCACATTCCACGCTCAGTGCGTTCAGATTCTTCGCCGGCATGCCAAGGCACTCGGATATCCGGCCAAGTTCTCGATCTACGATCGCGGCGACCAAGAGTCTTTGGCCAGAGGAATTCTTCGCGAACTTCGCTTACCGGGAACAGCCATCAAACCTAGCGACATGCTGTCGATTATCGGCGGCTGGAAAAATCGCTCGGTCCTGCCAGACGATGCCGTTTTGGAAGCCGCAACGGACAAAGAGCACTTTGCCGCAGCCGGATACCGTCGGTATCAAACCGGTTTGATGGCTCGCGGAGCTATGGATTTCGACGACCTTCTGCTTAACACCGAATTGCTCTTCAACCAACATTCCGAAATTCGCGATGAAGAAGCATCGAAATACGATCACGTCTTGGTAGACGAATACCAAGACACCAACGGCAGTCAGTATCGAATCACAAAACACCTGACAGAACGCCATCGAAACCTTTGCGTCGTCGGTGATGATGACCAATCGATCTACGCGTGGCGTGGCGCGGACGTTTCGCACATTTTGAATTTCACTCAAGACTGGCCCGATGCCAAAGTTGTCTGCCTGGAAGACAACTACCGCAGTACTGGCGCGATCCTGGACATGGCCAATCGCTTGATCCAGTACAACACCGAACGTCACGATAAATCACTGCTGCCAAGCCGACCCGATGGCCCGCGCCCACGCATTCAACAGCACAAGGACGAAGTCACCGAAGCGAAACAAGTCGTCGCGGAAATCGCGCACTTCATCAACTACGAAAAAGTACCACCGCGCGACATCGCTATTCTGTTTCGCACGAACGAGCAGCCACGCATCTTCGAGACGGAGCTTCGCGCTGCCGAAGTCCCCTACGTCATGCTGGGAAGCCAGTCGTTTTTTGATCGACGCGAAGTCAAAGACATCGTGTCGTATCTAAAATGGATCGAACAGCCAGATGATGAAGTTGCCTTGCTGCGGATCATCAATACACCCGCCAGAGGCCTTAGCAACAAGGCAGTCAAGACACTGATGGAACGTGCCGTCGCGCGTGGCGTCTCGATTTGGCAGATCATGTCGGACCCCGATGCCACCGCGGACCTGAAGCCGCGCGCGAAGGAAGGCATTCACCAGTTAGCAACCATGGCCAACGATGTTCGCCAACGTGCGGCCAACGAATCTCTGACCGCAGCATTGCAAACACTTTATGATCGTTCCGGTTACAGCGACGAAATCGCAAGACTGTACGACGAACCCGAAGAACGCGAATCACGAATGGCTTCACTCGGTGAAGTCAGCAATGCCATCGCTGCCTATGAGGAAAAGAAGAAGAAACCTGACCTGACGGGTTTCCTTTCAGAGATCGCGCTGGCGGGTCGCGAGATGGGCAGCGAAAAGGACAAGCTCGCCGCGCAAAACGCGGTCTGGCTTCTGACAATGCACGCGGCAAAGGGACTGGAGTTCCCGATCGTCTACATGGTCGGCATGGAGCAAGGGCTTCTTCCACACAGCCGCAGCGTCAAAAGCGGCAACGAAGAAGACATCGCAGAAGAGCGCCGTTTGTGCTACGTCGGCGTGACGCGAGCCCAAGAAAACCTAACGCTTTCCATGGCGCTGACGCGTCGCAAATGGGGCAAACCGCGACCAACCATCCCCAGCCAATTTCTGTACGAAGTCACTGGCAAAGCCGCCAACCCAAACCAGTATCGTCCCAAGAAAAAACGCCGTGCGGTGGGACGATAAAGCTTGCAACGCACGCACTGATCCCAAAGTAGCAGGCAGACTCCGCTCTGCCGCCCGCCTGCAGCACACGCTTTGTGCG
>CAYUGI010000100.1:0-21370 GCA_964444105.1 uncultured Pirellulaceae bacterium | reverse complement strand
CCCTCCCGCAAGCGGGAAGGTGAAGACTTGCGCAACATCAAAACTGGCGCTTCGCGTTAGACATTGAATCTCAACGGCCCTTAGCTTTACGGTATTGGTGTGAAATCTCACATCGCGATACTGCTCTGCCTCTCTTCCCAATGACGATTAGGAATCCACGCCATGCACAATCTTGATCGACGCCGGTTTGCCGAAGTCACCTGTGCAACAATCTCTTCGGCGTCTTTGGTAAGTGCTGCCGGTTCAGCGAGATTCAAGCCGCGTTATCTGCTTGGATCCTGCATGTATGGATACGAGGCAATCGAAACGATCTTGCCGGAAGTTGCTAAGACCGGTGCAGCGGCGATCGATATCTGGCCTAAGAAGCACGGTAACCAGCGAGAACAGCTCGATGAGATGGGCGAAGCAGAATTTGCGAATTTGCTCAGCACGAACGACGTTCGACTCGGGTGCATCACCCAGTACAAACTTGGTTGTTTCGGCCTGCAAGACGAATTCAAGCTGGCCAAACGTCTTGGCTGCTCAACGATTGTCACGGGAGCCAAAGGCCCCAGAGGCTTGAAGGGGCAAGAGCTGAAACAGGCGATCATCGACTTCATCGAGAAAATGAAGCCTCACATCGAACGTGCCGAGGAATGCGGAGTTACGATCGCAATCGAAAACCATGGCAAGAACCTGATCGAATCACCCGACTCGCTAAGATGGCTTGCAGAGCTCTCACCAAGTCCGCATTTAGCGATCGCTTTGGCACCCTATCACCTACCTCAAGATCCAACGCTCATCGCAAATTTGATTCGACAATTGCAGCACCACGTAGCCGTCTTTTATGCGTGGCAGCATGGCAACGGATGCATGGAACAACAGCCCAAGGATTCCGAATTGCTGCAAATGCCTGGACGTGGCGATTTGGATTTTGGCCCGATCGTAGGTGCCCTCGCGGAAACCGGCTATCAAGGATGGACCGAGATCTTCATGCACCCCTTCCCTCGCGGCCTACCGATATTGGAATCGACGAAAAGAGTGACCGAAGAAATCAATCGCGCAAGAGCTCATATTGAGAGCAAACTCGGTTAGCGAAAAACACTGAAACCGCACGTCAATTTTCCGATTGTTCCTATTCGCCCAGCAAGAACTTCCACATCCGAACACTCTGTGTTCTCCAGCAAACCCAGTCGCTGCCTGTCGCGGTCGTTTCCGTTTCCACTTTATGTCCGCCCTCACGTAGTATGTCCGCGATCGCCTTGCCCTGTATCGCCATGTTCCAGTTTTCAGACGGATTGCGAAACTCGTATGCTCCCCATTGCACCAGCACATCACAGCGATCGTTGGGCAGCTTCGCCAGTTGGCCAATGATGGGGTGCATCAACTCAAACGCGAAAGGAGAATGACATCCGATGCGCCCCACTTCCCCCGACGCGGGCAAGCTTGCCATCAGACTCAGCGTGGCACCGAATCCGCCGCTCATGCATGCGCGATCCTTGCGGTCGTCAGAGATCCGATACTCTTTCAAGATCTTCGGTAGCAGTTCCATTGCGAACATTTGTGGATACCCGTTCGCACCTTGCATCGGATAAAAACGCCAATCAATGAACACGACCACCGTTGGGCGAATTTCTTTGTTCGTAATCAAAGCGTCAACGATGCTGGCTTGATTCCCCTGTTCGATCGCTTCTTTGCCTTCGTGAACAAATACGACGGGGTACTTCTGCTGCGACTCTGCGTAGCCAGGTGGTAGATAGATCGACAATCCTAACTTGGTCTTCATCATCGCGCTGTCCAGCTGCGCCTTGACGATTTCGCCCGCCATTTTCGCCGAAGCGTTGTCGATACTGGCAGGTAGTTCCGCGGCGAAACCGCCTGTATCGAACCAGGATAACGTCAAGGGTTCAGCTGCCGCCATAAACATCGGCTCCATTTCACCAGTCAACGCTGTACTGGCAACTTGACGGTCATGCGTTGGGTCAATCTTGGGCTGATAGTCAGCGAAGTAAACGTAAGACACACGTGTTGCCTTTGGCACCTTGGTTCCAAAGTAGAACAGATTGGTTCCATCGACCCTCTGCATCGAACGCTCCTGACGCACACCGAACAACTCGCTGGCAACTGCAACGTCCTGATGCTGACCTTGAAAGACGAAGTGAACAACGTCCCCTTCGATCAAAGGCCCTGGTTTGCCGCTCAGAAAATCGTCAACGACGGCTTGCTTGTCACTTGCTGATTCCAGTTGCTTAAGGAAGGCCGCAAAACCAGGCCCAACTTGCGACTCCTGCGCAGCGACGTCGATTTGACGGTTACCTGTTTGGATATCCACACGCGCGATCGCTCCCAGACTGCGAAGATAGACCGAACGCCCCGCGACCGATGGAAGTGACCAGAGCAGGCCGTCCGACTCGTCGACGCCGGTCTTGAAAACCTCCGTCGCAGCAACCTCGGTGAACCCGTCCGAAGTCACGTCGCCAATATGCAGTGTTCCTTTCAAGGTTGCCACGACCAGACGCCCTGCAACGGTCGCCAAAAATCCGTCACCCGGTGACCGCGCCCGCCATTGCCGTTTGCCGGTCTGTGGATCGACGGCCACCAAAAAACGCGATGAATAGGAACACAGCTGTCCGCCAGACATTACCGCAGCACAATACGAATTCCGAATATCTCGCCCCGTCCAGCGTTCGACCGCAGCGTCCGTACCCAAGTCCAGAACCGTCGAGTGATCCTTGGAATCATTCAAAAACACGCCGCCGCCGGGAACCACCATCGGCATCACCGACATCGCCATTTCGGATGCCCCTGCGTGAGGCTGCGTCCAAGCGACATCGCCATTGTGCGGATCGATGGCAAAGACCTTTGTATTTGTCGCTGCAATGACAAACTCCTTTCCATCAATCACAGCCGGGACAGGAGTTTGGAACGCCGCGCCATCTTGGCCTGCCTTCCAAACGACATTTCCATTGGATGGATCAAACCCCATCACCGCACCACTCTCGGCACCGACCGCCAGAATCAACACTCCCGAATGAAGGATCGGCGACGCGCCAAACCCGTAGAAATTTGGCTCAGCAGCAAACTCCTCTTTCAAATTATGGGACCAAACGACCGAACCATCGTGCAGCGAATAGGCCGCCAGATTCCCAAACGGCGAAAGATGATAAGCGTGCGCGTCGTCGACGGCGGGAGTCGAAAGCGGACCGTCGAAGGATCCGTTCTCACCCTTCATGATTTTGCCGGTAGACGTTTTCCAAACCGTTTTGCCGGAATCAGCCGACATCGCAACGATGAATTCCTCGCCAACTTCCTTGTCCGCCATCGCCGACACCAAATGGTCCCCCGACTTCACGATTCCCGAGTAGCCACTGCCGAATGGTCGTTTCCAAGCGACTGACAATTGCAAATCGCCTGACCCGATTTCCGAATCATCCAAGGAAGCCGATCCGTCAAAATGAGGTCCACGAATCGATCCCCAATCCTGAGCTTTGGTATCGTTGGCTGCCCCAAAAAGAATCGCAACCAAAACAAGGGTTCCGAGTAACGCCTTCGATATGAAGTGGTTCATCTTTTGTATGCTATGGGTCGAAGAAAAGAGGCTGGGAATAGAAACGCCGCGTGAAGTTTTGAAACGAAATCGTTTTGCGAGACTATGATCGTGACACTCATCAAACGGATCTGCAAGACACACGCAACTGCTCCGATTCACTCGTTCACTCTTTTGCGGCTTAAACACTGAAAGTACGACTAAGAGAACTCACATGAAGCTGGCCGACTTTGTTCATTCCAAGACTCTGAAAAAGAAAGAGTTCGACGCTCGCTTACCTGTTCTACGTGCCGAATTGTTGGAAGCTCAGAATTCGCTGCGCAAAGCTGACTTTCCTATCATTGTTTTATTCGCCGGGGTCGATGGCGCAGGCAAAAGCGAAGTGGTCAATCTACTGAATGAGTGGATGGACCCGCGTTGGCTGATCAATCGTGCCTACGACAGACCGACAACATTCAACAGCGAACCAGGACACCCAGCGTTCCAACAATACTGGCACGACTTGCCTCCCCGCGGACAAATCGGACTGTTTCTTAGTGCTTGGTACTCGCAGGTCTTGCTGGGCACGGTCGCACAGCAGGTGCCGCCAGATGATTTTGGCCGGCACGTTCAGCGGATCCAGCGATTCGAGAAGACCTTAGCGGTCGATAACGCTGTGATCCTCAAGTTTTGGATGCATCTCGACAAACGTCATCAAAAGAAACAGCTCAAGCGACTCGAAGCCAACCCCGCAACAGCGTGGCGTGTCACACACACGGACTGGGCTCACTGGGCAATGTATGATCGATTCGTCAAAGCGGGTGATCAAATTGTCGACGCGACCGATACCGACTTGGCACCTTGGCGAGTCATCGATGGTGCCGACCACCGCTACCGCAGTATCACGGTTGCAGAACACCTGCTGACCGCAATCAAGGACAGACTGAATTCCTCTTCCGCCAACTCAAAAACCAAAACCGATTCGATCAGCGTCCCTAAGAAGGATCGCGTGAAGTTCTCCCCCAGTCGTGTGAATTGGCTAGCCGGCGTCGATCTGAAAAAGAGATTGCCGAAGAAAGACTACTCCGTTCGGCTGGCACAGTCGCAGGGCGAACTGAATCGTCTATGCCGGCAAGCGAAACAGCAAGACGTGTCTAGCATCCTCGCTTTCGAAGGCTGGGATGCGGCGGGTAAAGGCGGTTCGATACGCCGGATCCTACAAGCACTTGATCCGCGGAACTACCGAGTCATCCCAACGGCAGCCCCCAACCAAGAAGAGAACGCCCAGCACTACCTATGGCGATTTTGGCGTCATCTCCCCAAGGCTGGCCACATCACCATCTTCGATCGTTCATGGTACGGGCGTGTCCTAGTCGAACGGATCGAAGGTTTCGCCCGCCCCGACGAATGGCAACGAGCTTACGAAGAAATCAATGAGTTCGAGCAAGAGCTTGTCGAAAGCGGCATCATGATTTGCAAATATTGGTTGCACATCACGCAAGACGAACAACTGCGAAGGTTCGAGGAACGACAATCAACACCACACAAGCGCTGGAAGCTAACGGACGAAGATTGGCGCAACCGAGAAAAGTGGGACGAATACGAAGAAGCGGTCAATGACATGATTCAGCTGACCAACACATCGCAAGCACCATGGACCATCATCCCAGCCAACGACAAATACACAGCTCGCATCCATGTCCTGGATACCGTCTGCGATCATCTCCGCAAAACACTCAGCCCAGCGACACACCCGGCCTGAAAAATGATCCAGGCAAGTTGTCGACCACGAAACCGACCTTTATCGTTCGCATACATTCGCCAGCCGCTACCGGAAAAGAAGTGGGCGATAGAGAATTCGAATCTCTGGCCTTTGCCGTGTGAAAGCAACGCTCTAACCAACTGAGCTAATCGCCCGTGCAACGAAACACGGTGTTTTGCGGATTCAACCGCGTTTTAGCCGTTTGGGCTTGGATGAGAACACTCGTGTCATGCAGTGAGTCTTTCACGATACCGAGCCCGATTCAGTGCTGCAAGTCGCAGATGTGGTCGCCGCCCGAATCATTTTCGCAAGCTACATCAGCCACAAAGTGACTGATCGAATTCTGCGCAGCAAGGCAGCCTTAGCGTTCTGGCAACACCGGTCAGTCGCATATGCATCGTAAAACAAAAACTGATGTCCCTGGCAAAATTGAGTACCAGATGGCCGGTCCGCATAGCATAACTCGTTGCGAATCGATCAGCTCACCAAACTCTCCCCACGCCGACTGCGGTACATTACCCTCAACTAGCCTTCGCCAATGATGTCGTCGGGATCGCCCGTGTAGTGCCTTCCTCTCTGCAGGGTCGAGTTGTTTCACGCTAGTTTTTTCGGTTCGGATATTGACCGATGTTGCACACGCAAAAAGGACGCTACATCCTTTCGATCTTCGGCGGCGTGATGCGAAGACCTCTGTAGAAAGCCGGCGTAGACACTCTAGCGTCTTGTTGTAGACTACTTTCCGTTGCTCGTTCGAAGAAAGTGAATGACTACTGAACCGATTTACGAACCGGCTTTTGTGCAGCAATTGTTCGATGAGATGTCGGCGACTTACGGAGCCGTAAACTTGGTCTCTTCATTTGGTTTTTGTCGACGATGGCGACACCAGTGCGTCGCACAAATCGATATCCCGACAGGTTCGTGCGTCGTAGATCTGATGGCCGGCATGGGCGAGCTGTCCCCATTAATTGCAAGGCACGTTGGGCCTGCCGGCTCTCTCATCGCGGTTGATTACTCGTCGGTGATGTGCGAAAAGGCGCGACGTTTCCAAGACGGCAGGCTTGAGTGCGGGGTTGATGTTTTGGAAGCCAACGCCCTATCCAGCGATATCCCTGACCACTGTGCCGATGTGGTCGTTTCTTCTTTTGGCCTGAAAACGTTCTCTGACGATCAAATCAAACGACTAGCCCGTGAAGTGCATCGCATCCTAAAACCGGGTGGATTGTTTTCATTTGTCGAAATCTCAGTACCGCCTTCACGTTTGCTTCAGACGCCGTACCTGCTTTACTTGAACAAATTAATCCCAATCGTTGGCCGACTGTTCATGGGGAACCCGGACACGTACCGAATGTTGGGCGTCTACACACTTGCGTTTCGTCATTGCCAGTCGGCGGCATTAGCGTTTCGCAAGGCGGGGCTTGAGACTGAAATACGCTCTTTCTTCTTTGGCTGTGCCACCGGATTGGTGGGACGCAAACCCGGTTGATGATCACGGAAGGCGGTATCATGTTGAAACGGAATCATTAGGATACAAGCACCTAGTGATGCGTTTTTGCCACCGCGGGCGAATCTTTGTGAAACTAGATTGCGGAACGCAAATCACTTAGCGTAAAGGGAGTTACATTTGTCGATCGCAATGAGACCATCGACTCAGACCGACATCCATGAGTCACTGACGCGGCTCGAGGCCGGAGCGTTGGAGCTCGCGGCGATGCCACTTGACCAGCGGACAGTCCTACTGCGCCGCTGTATCGAAAGCGTCGGGGAAGTTGCGCGTGACTGGGTCAATGCAGCTTGCATTGCGAAGGGGATCCCGACGAAAAGCCCAGCCAGGACTGAGGAAGTCACTGCAGGTCCTTTGGCGACGATACGTTTTTTGCAATTGATGGTGCAGACGTACGAAGAGATCCAGCAACACGGTGCGCCGCAATTGCCAGGTCCGGTGATTCGATCCGCTGGACAGTGCCGGGTTCCCGTCTTCCCCACACCGCTGATGCGTGACGCTTTGTTGTTTGGACCGATGACGGCGGAAACTTGGCTTCACCCTGATGTGCCGTCCGATTCCATCTTTGGCGAAAGCGTTTTGAGATTAACCGCCGAAAACCGAGAATCGAAAGTGGTTGCTGTCTTGGGCGCCGGGAATGTGTCTTCCATCGCTGCAACGGATGCGTTGACGAAGATTTTCATCGAAGCCGACGTGGTTGCGCTGAAAATGAATCCTGTCAACGAATACCTAGGGCCCCTATTCGAGATCGCTTTGGCACCGATTATTGAAGCTGGATTTTTACAGTTGGTATACGGCGGCGTCGAACCGGGCAAGCAACTGATTAACAGTTCGCAAACCGGCAGCATCCACATTACTGGCTCCATCTCTTCGCATGACAACATCGTCTGGGGCGCAGACGAGGAACGGGAAACGCGTCGCGCAGACAACCAGCCTTTGTTGAACAAACCGATAACGAGCGAACTGGGGAACGTTTCTCCGTGGGCCGTAGCTCCTGGCAAATACACCGACGCTGAATTGCGGTCGCAAACGCAGTTGATTGCAGCATCAATTGTCAACAATGTCTCTTTCAATTGCATTGCAACGAAGGTCATTTTGACGTGTCGAGACTGGCCACAACGCGACCAATTTCATCAGATGTTGGCCGAGTTGCTTGATTCGATTCCTCGGCGACAGGCATACTACCCGGGAGCGGCTGAACGATTTACCAAGTTTAGCGGCCAACACGTTGACGATGCCGATCAGCTTCCGTGGACACTTCTGCGCGACGTTGATCCGGCTAGCGCACCGCACCTATTGCAAGAAGAGTCGTTCACGCCAGTTTGTTGCGAAGTGGTTTTGGATGCCGAGTCCGAGCTTGATTTCCTGCACGACTGCGTCTTGATGATGAACGACCAGATTTGGGGCACTCTGGCAGCCACTTTCACACTCACGGATGATTTCCAGCGGTCACACGCCGACGCGGTCGATGTTGCCTTGCAAGAATTGCGGTACGGAACGATTGGCATCAACCAATGGCCGGCCTTGTCCTTTGCATTGATGTCGCCGCCGTGGGGAGGGCATCCCAGTTCTTGTTTGCAAAATGCCAAAAGTGGCATCGATTTCGTTCACAACACCTATCTTCTGGAGCGTCCTGAAAAGACGATTTTGCGAGCACCGCTTATCGCGAAACCAAAACCGATATGGGATACAAGGCACCGCCATCCGGAACGGGTCACCTGGGATCTACTGGAGCTTTATCGATCGCCGTCAATGTGGAAACTGGCCAAACTGGCATTCAGTTCGTTCACGGGGTAATCGCAATTCCGCACGGCGAGGCTTCGCTGCGACCTTGGCGGCTCGGCCGAGATAGAATCAATGAAGCGAAACATGAATACACATTTTGAGATCACGAGGGAGAGAATGATGATGAAATTGGGACACGTATTCCTGCGTCTTTGTGGCCTATTACTGGTTCTTAGCGGATTGTGTGGAAGTCAGATCGCACAGGCCCAGCGTCAGCCTAATGTGACCCAGCGTCAGCCTAATGTGATCTTGATCATGGCCGATGACGTGAGCTGGGAGTGCTTTGGATGCTACGGAGCCGAAGACTACAAAACACCAAACATTGATGCATTGGCAGCGAAGGGAGTGCGATTTGCAAACTGTTTTTCGACACCCATTTGTACCCCATCCCGCGTCAAACTGATGACCGGACAATACAATTTTCGCAACTATACCCACTTCGGCTACCTGAACCCGAAAGACAAAACCTTTGCACAAATGCTGAAGTCGGCCGGCTACGCAACGGCGATCGCTGGCAAGTGGCAACTAAACGGCCTCTATCACAAGGCGGCTGGTTGCGACGACAACTCACGTCCATTCAAAGCAGGTTTTGACGAGTATTGTTTGTGGCAGGTAACGACAGGAAAGAACGACGACAAAGGCGGCGAACGATTTTGGAGCCCGCCGCTGGAACACAACGGAAAATTCCTGACGAAAGAAGACAACCATCTTCAGTATGGGCCCGACATCATGTCGGACTTCGTTTGTGACTTCATCGAAAGAAATAGGGACCAGCCTTTCTTTGCGTACTATCCATCAGTCCTGGTTCATGACCCATTTGTTCCCACGCCTGATTCCATTGGCGATCGACCGCGAACGGCGAAGTCCAATAAAGCTCCCAAAAGCAAGCCGCAGCAGAAAGAGAATTTCGTTGCGATGGTCGGCTACTTGGACAAGATCGTTGGCAAGATTGTCAATAAGGTCAAAGAAGTCGGTCAGCTGGAAAACACAATCATTCTGTTTACAGCTGACAACGGAACCAACGTTCGCTTGAAGTCGCGTTGGAAGGGACAGGAGATCAAAGGCGGGAAGGGAGGCACGACAGACATGGGGACGCACGTACCGTTGGTCGCATACTGGAAAGGGCACACGCCGGTCGGCGCGGTGCTGGACGACCTGATCGACTTCACGGATTTTTACCCAACATTGGCCGAAGCAGCTAACGTCCAACTGGCTGTTGAAGAACCAAGCAATGACCCCATCGACGGACGGAGCTTTCTTCCGCGTCTGCAGGGCCAACCCGGAAATCCGCGTGATTGGGTGTTTTGGCACTACCAGCCGTACTGGGGCAGGTTCCCCGGAACGCAGTTCATCCGCAACGAAGAGTTTAAGCTCTATCGGGACGGACGGTACTTCAATGTGCCCAACGATTTGACGGAACAGAAATCAATTGCCCTGGGACAATCGACTAGCGAAGGCGAATTGGTTCGCAAAAATTTGCGCCGCGTACTGGATATCGCTCCGCTGCCACCGACCACCGAAGCAGGCAAGAATGTAGTGGATCGAGTAACACGTCCGGATTGGAGAAACATAGTCAATCCGAATGACTGACACGAACGAACCGCAGCAAACTTGGCGTGCTACTTTGCTGCTTTCGTGTAACTCATCTCGAAGATTTTCATCATATGGTCGCCCGCTTTGACTCGCATCGTCATCACGCGATTTCCATCGTCTGTGTATTTCGTAGTCATCACGTGCTTGGCTGGCTTTCCGTCCGAACCGGGACCGACTCCTTCGTAAGTCAGTGTGTTGTTCGCAGCATCGCGTTTACCGATCATGTCCATTTTGGTCGCGCTCAATGAATCCACCCAAGTCCCAACGTACTGCTTCTTCTCCGTGTCGTAGCTGTACATGCCGTGGCCTTTAAAATCCAGTCCCATCATGTTGCCTTGAAAGTCTGCCAGCAACCAAAAACCGCCAAGCATGCGATTGGTTTCTTTGCCTTGGGTAACCGTGGGTTCGCCAGGGCCCGCAAAGGTTTTGATTTCAACATCCCAGTTACCCACGTCCGCCTTGAGGAAACCGAATTCCGGACCTGGTTTGGGAAACGGTGAGTCTTGAGCGGTCGCTGTCGAGCAGATCGCTAGTGCGAATACGATTATTACGGAACTGATGTACTTCATTCTGTCGCCATAGAATTGGAGGGTTGAGCAGCTTTTACGTTGTTTCGTGGCCAGTGTTTTCTTGACTTTCCCTCAATTGAGGGCCGTAAGCCGTTGGCGCTAGCCACGGGCCTTTCACGGAATCCAAATACGCTTTTCCAGGGCGATGAAACACGACAAAAGTAAAGCGATTGTAACGCACGCGAAACCGGGCGATTTGTGGAGTGGACGGGCCCGTGGCTAGCGCCAACGGCTGACAAACAATCCGCTACGGCGTTGCCCGCAGGCGGGAGAGTGAAATCATATTGGCGTTCACCGAGAGGTGTCCGAAAGTCCTTTTATTTCGGCTTCACACCAGCGCCCGGCTTCGCACCGTGGTGATCGATCAAGTGTTGTCGCAGGAGGTCTTTGCCGTAGTCGTTGCCGTTGGGCGTACGCAAGACGGCGTGGATGTGATCCCGTGATGGCTCACGCGACCGGAAGGGTGCGACGCGCCGCTGATGATCGAATTCGATCAATAGCACGGGACTATGGACTCGGTAGTAGTAAACGCTCTTGTCCGTTGTCCCGCCGACCCAAGCGAAATAGGTTCGGTCAAAGTGTTGCTCAACCTCTTGCATTTTGATTTGTGCATGCCCGCTGTCCATGGTCCCGACGAATGATTCCACGACGCCCAGCAAAAGTTCCTTTTGCGACGCGTCTAGTTTCGAGGCGGGTAGTCCGGCATAGTCCAATTCCACGTTGTCGCGATACGCTTCGGTAAGTGCGTTGTTTTGAGACTTGGCCGAATCAAGGATCGCCATTTTACGTTGTTCGTCGTTGAGCGAAGACATCAACGCCAACCCGTCGTCCTGCTGCTCTTGCATGACAATCGTGCCTTTGAATTTGCCACTTGTCGCGTGAACTGGTTCGCTACCGATGAAGACAGGCGACATTACAACTTGGTCACCGATTACAAAGTAGTTGATGATCAGGTGGTGCCCGTCCACTTGCCAGCCCCAAGGTTCAGTCGCCGAGGGTTCGCCCATGATCGTGATCCAGTACAACCACTCACCATACTCTTCAAAATTATTGGAGAGTTCTGCAAGCGTACCGTTCAACTTCATGATGTCCTTGGAAAGTTTCAATCCCTTGGCACTCAGGCTTGCCTTCATCAATCCGAACGCAAGTTCGCGTTGCTCTGCGTCCATCTCGTCGAAGCCAACACCTTGCCGTTTGTAAAAATGCCGGTTGTCCCATTTGCGCCATTCCAAATCATCGACGGGATACTTGGTTCGCCCCCGTTGTTCCTCACTTAGCCCTGCCAGGAGTGTTTTGGCCGCATCGACCACCGGCGCAGTCGTGACGCCCGTTGACTGAATTTTGAAAAGATCCTTTTCGACTTTGCCGTCCGCAACGACGCCTACGAACGGCTGGGCCAGCGAAGCTTCGCCGCGCGGACGGCCGCGCCGCTGCGCCATAGCGGTCACGCAGACCAATAGCACGATTCCGCACGAGATCCACAGCTTTTGTTTCGTCGAATTCATCCAAAGAAGTCCTGTTTACTGAAGCCATAGTTGGTGCTGACCAAACTTAAGTTGAATCGATACCCTGCGTCGCCGCAACAATGCCAGATGAGCCCAATAATGGTAGGATTCGTTTTTGTGCCCCTTGATTGCGGAGTTCCTTGGCCCGACGTGGACGATTCGAATCGAGACAAACTGCCGACCTTCTGTCTCCGCGCGGCCGCGTTTTTGTGTTTTGCTGGGTGGACCTGGGTCCATTTCTATTGGGAAGCGCCGTACGGGGTGCTTCTCTGGCAAGACGCGACATTCCAATGGGCAACGCGATTCGGGCTGACCTGGGAAGAGTTTGTCGGGACGGGAGCCGACGATGGGGTGGTACAAAAATGGATGGCGAGAATATGGTTGCTATATCTCGTCTGTACGATCTTGAGCTTGACCGTGCGCAAGGGGGCAAAGATTCAAACGGGGATTCAAATGGGTGGCTTGGTTGTCGGCGGCGTGCTCCTGACATTTCTCAGCTATGCCAAGTATGTTGCCGCTCAACGCCAGTTACCGATGTTTGTCGAGCACGGTGCCCAAATGCTGATACCAATCATTTTGGTGATGGCTTTTGCATTCGGCGTCCGCCACCGAATCACCGTGTTCACTGCGATGGTCGCCGTCATCATGACGTTCGTCGGTCATGGGCTGTACGCCGTGGGTGCCTGGCCAACACCCGCGAGTTTTTCTGCGATGACAACGCTGATTCTGGGCGTTGAATATCCCACTACGAAATCGTTGCTACTAATCGCGGGCACTTTGGATTTTGTGGTCTGCATCGGAATTTGCATCCCGCCTGTTCGCCGGGTGAGCGCTTTGTATGCGACCACTTGGGGCTTTGTAACGGCTGTCGCCCGTCCAGTGGCTGGCATGTCATGGGGGCTGAACTACTGGGGCGCCGACCAATATCTCCATGAAGCGACGCTTCGCGCGCCTCACTTCCTCATCCCTTTGTATTTGTTGTTAGTATGGCGGACGCCAAAACCAACAAAAAACTACTCGATCGATAGATGAACGAATGACCCTGCCTATGTACAAGCGATGCGTTTGGATGTCCCTGTTGCTGCTGTTTATCAGCACGCCTGTCTTGGCGCAGAACGGAAAGAAGCGACGTGCCGATTTGACGATTCCTGAGGTCAAACGCAGCGACGTCATTTGCTTCGCACTTTACACCGTTCACGACAAAACGCTGAAGCTGACCGCACAGCTTTACCCGCTCGAGCCGAGTGACCCCAAAGTGGTGCGTTTGGAAGTCGAGAAAGACGGACAATGGACGGAAGTCGCTCAAGGGAAGGTCATTGAAGCCGGATGGACAGCGCCCCTTCGCGTCGATAGCTGGGACGATACCCAGACGGCCAAGTACCGTGTGTTGCACGGAACGGAAGCAAAATACGAAGGAACGATTCGCAAGAATCCGATCGACAAAAACGAGATCGTTGTGGCCGCGTTCACGGGCAACTCGATTCATCCAATGCACGGGGGCGACATTTCTCGGCAAGACCTAATCGACAATGTGAATAAGGTGGATGCCGACGTCTTGTTCTTTTCCGGCGACCAAGTTTACGACCACAATCGACATTACGCGGCCTGGCTGAAATTTGGACGGGACTTTGGCGACATCATCAAAGATCGCCCGACTGTTTGTTTGCCCGATGATCACGACGCAGGACAGCCGAATCTCTGGGGTGAAAGCGGAAAAATCTCGACGCTTAGTGGCGCTGCAGACGGCGGTTACTCTCGTCCGGGCGTCTATGTTCAAGAAGTCGAACGTGCGCAAACGAGCCATCTGCCTGATCCAGTGGATCCCCACAAAATTGGCCAAGGCATCGGCGTCTATTTTACGAACCTGAACTGGGGCAACATCGACTTCGCTGTTTTGGAAGACCGCAAGTTCAAGACTGGACCAGCGGGACGCGTTCCAAAGCAAGGACCCCGTCCGGATCACATTCGAAACCCGCAGTACGATCCTTCAAGTGTTGACGTGGACGGTGCAATTTTGCTTGGTGAGCGGCAGCTGAATTTCATCGACAACTGGGCTCAGGACTGGGATGACGCGAAAATGAAAGTCGCACTCTCGGCGACAATTTTTTGCGGCGGAGCACACATTCACGGCGCAGCAAACGGTCGCTTGCACGCCGACATGGATTCCAATGGCTGGCCACAGACGGGTCGCAACCGAGCGCTCGAGTCTCTTCGCAAGGCATATGCTTTTCACTGCGCGGGCGACCAACACTTGGCAACGATCTTTCATCACGGCGTGAGCGAGCATCGCGACGCGATTTGGTCCTTTTGCGTTCCGTCGATCGCCAATCTCTACCTGCGTTGGTGGGATCCAATGGAGCCTGGGGCAAATCGAGAACACGGCAGCCCGGCGTATACCGGCGATTCCCTGGATGGATTCAACAACAAAGTCACCAACTACGCTGCTGCCAATCCGGAGAAGACCCCTGCGGGAAATCTGCTGAACACTCGCGCGGCCGGGTTCGGTATTGTTCGACTGAATACCAAGACGCGTGATATCACGATGGAATGCTGGCCTCGCAATGTGGACATAACCGATGCGTCGGCGAAGCAGTATCCAGGTTGGCCTCGAACGATTTCCCAATTTGACAACTACAATCCGCCGTCATGGGGGAAGCTTGGCGAAATGACTTTCGATGTCGATTCGCCCGTCGTGCAGTTGGCTGACTCAACCAGCGGCGAGATCCTTTATACGGTCCGTGTGAATGGCAAGTCGTTTATGCCGGGAGCCCCCAAAGGCAAGAATTTCACAATCAAGGCGGGAAAAGACTCACCGCAGACAGTGGTCATCGAAAACGCCCAAGTCGGAAGCGACGCGCGAGCGGTATCGCTACGAAACTAGTGGCTGGGTGGGGCTCCCTCTCCGGCCGCTACTTCGGCCGGCTCACCAGCATGCGTGAATTGGCCCCACTCCAACGTTTCGCTACAAACACAACCTGCTAAACGGTCTTGTCTAAGAGCAGCTTGTGTTCAGCGGCAAGCACATCTTCAAGCTTGCTGACGTCATCCCTGCTAACTTTCTGCCCGGTCACGCCTGTGTAAAAATCCAGCGTGATCGATTCGCACAACTTGGTCCAGTGATTCACCAGGTCAAAAGCCGGGCGTTTCATTTGAACGATACCAGGCTTATCCAGTGCGTTGGCCGCGGTAATTCGATCGCGCGTGGGTGGGTGCGAATCGTAGCGGTCCTGCTTTTCTTTTTCCGTCTGTTCCTCAATACGCCGAATGGTGGCGGCCGGCATCGTCTTGGCGACGTACATTGCGAAACGCGGAATGTTGTTTACAAGGATTCCATCTTGAAACATCAATTTGAGATTCTCGACGGTCACGCCGTACGCAACGCCGTGCGTCGAAACAAGCTTCATTGAATTGGCAAAGTTCTTGCTGCCCGCCAAATGAACGGCGTACTTGTCCGCGTCATACTCCATTTCACGCGACAGCGAACCGCTGAATCCGTGCCCGGCGCGACCAAACAAGAACATCATTTGCCGGCCCACCCAGCCGATCCAGTAGTAGATCGTCCAGATCATGCCGAAGCCGCCTAGATCGGAGTTGGCTGCAATGTAATCGTTGACCTCGTCTCGGATCGTCTTGTTGATTGCGGCATTGATAAACCAGCCATTGAGGTGTCGGATCAGGTAATGAGCCCGCATACCGCCACTCTGGCAAAAGTGCCCAAACTCATGGGCAATCACGGACGACAGCTGTTCGGCCGATTGCGACGCGATCAAAGGAACACCCAGCGTGAGGACGTATTCCTTCTTGCTAAAACTGAGCCAGCCACGATCGAACGAAGCCGAAGCGTTGTAGTCGCAGTCTAAGTCGATTCGCGTCGGCGGTGGTGCGTCCAGTTTTTCGCAAATCTGTTCCACAAATTCGTAAAGCACTGGCTGCTCTTCGCGTGACAGTGCGCGTGTCCCTGGTCGTTCTCCCGACCGGCTAAATAGCAAGTGGACACAAGCCATCAGCATATTGATGACTGGCACCCAAGCAGCCAGCAAGAATGCGACAGCCGTCACAAAAGTTATCGCGACGATTGGATTCAGAAGCTGTCCTGTCGGCTCGCTCTCGCACCACGCAAGAAACATCCACGTCAGTACGACGGTGCCAACAATCACTGAAACGATAAAAAACGCAGGTAGAACAACCATCGTCGTCGCCACCTTGGTCAAACTGCTGCTGTAACCGGCGGACTTGGAGATGGGATCGATCGCTTTTCCAAACGATGCGGCGACCTGAGCCTTCGTGAGTTTTGCTGATGCGGCGACCTTATTTCGTTTCAGCTGACTTTGGTGGTCACGCGCGGCCAAGTCCACTGCCTGATCCAAGGCGTTGGCAAAGTCATCAGGAGAGTTTGTGCTGAGGCCTTCCGGACTATCGACATTCGATTCGGTACTGGGAAATGCATCGGGTAGTAGGCTTGAAGCGGTTAACGATTCGGATTCGGCTGATTCAAGGTGCGAAACGGAATCACTACGGGGTTTGGCCACGAGAGCGGGTGGCGCGGCAAACTCGGGTAGATCTCCGAAAAGACTATCGTCCAATCCCGCTCCGCCTATGCCCGCATCTCCTGTTGGGCCAGGCTTTGGCGTCGCCGCTTTCGTGGGTAACTCCGGGATTCTCAGTCGCTTGTCACACTGTTTGCACTTCGCAACTTTACCCGCAGCAGAATCTGGTGCCTTCAGAACTTTGCCGCAACCAGGACACTTCAAACGGATCATTTGAATCACTCGCAATCAGCTGAGATGAATAGACATGCGGACATTCTATTGCTTCAATTGACGCCAAGTGCCAACGCTGACCCAAAAAGGTTGCACCTAGATCAGAATCGATGCCACACTTACGATTTCGACGCAATCTTCATGGAAAAACTACTCTGCCGGATCGAATCGATACCCGGCACCATAAACGGTTTGAATGATCTTTGGCTCTTTCGGATCCAATTCAATTCGTTTTCGCAGCTGGCTAATCGTTTGATCGAGTGTTCGACTGTTGGGAATGTGGTTTTCACCCCAAGCGACACGAAACAACTCGTTGCGATCAATCACTTCACCAGGACGACTGGCCAATAGCTGTAGAATTCGTAGCTCACGCGGAGTCAGTTCAACAATCAACTCACCTCGTTTGGCGCGCAATTGTTTGGGCAGTACTTCCAAATCGGTCATCCAAAATTCGTGACTGGGAAGCTCCGGTTCCTCGCCGCATCCGTCTTGGAACGATTCGATACTTCGACGCGCGACCGCACGAATCCGAGCGATCACTTCCTTAGTGCCAAATGGTTTGACGATGTAGTCATCCGCACCAAGTTCTAACCCAACGACCTTGTCGATTTCTTCTGCCTTCGCCGTAATAAAAAGAATAGGCATCTTCGGCTGCGTTTTGCGAAAATGTCGGCAAAGATCGTACCCGCTTAGTCCCGGCATCATGACGTCAAGGCAGGCGAGGTCAGGCGTTTGGGCTTCGAAGAAGTGCTTTGCCTGATGCCCGTCTGCCGCTTCTCTGACGTGATGTCCTTCGCTGCGAAGAACTTCCGCAAGTGCGGCGCGAGTGTGCGTGTCGTCTTCGGCGATCAGTATGCTCAAGCTCATATTACGAAACGTCGTTTGCGTTGTTGATGGTTGCGATAGGCGGCTGAATGGGAATCCTCAGCTCAAAGCAGGCTCCCTGGTCACTGGGAATCAATTCCAAGCTACCACCATGTCGTTGAGCTGCGTTTCTTGCGATCGTGAGTCCAATGCCTGTACCGCTTGGTGCATTGATCGAATCATCCAATCGCGAGAATGCCTGAAAGACTTTGCGTTTATTGCGTGCAGAGATACCGGGACCTTGATCGGAAACCGTCACGATCAGTTCATTCGCATCAAGCAGGGACCGAACCGTCACCGACTTTCCATCGGGCGCATATTTTTCGACATTGCTGAGCAAATTCACCAACACCATATCGAAAATATCCGCATCGAGTTGAACCGCCTCATCCGCTGATAAGTCACGATGAACCTCAATTTCAGCACGACTAAAACTTGGCTGAAACTGATCCAAGATTTCATCGATCAGCTGATCGGGCTGATGACTTGCCAGTCGTGGGCCACGCTCGCTCTTTCCATGACGAATCATCTCTAGGACACCGGACACCAACCGGCCAAGACGTTTACTTTCTGAGTCGATCACGGAAAGTCGCTGCGCAATCTTTTCACGTGGCAGCTCGTGGTCTGGTGACTCCAGATCGGACTGAGCCAGTTCGGCATACAAGCGAATGTTGGTCAGTGGCGTGCGAAGTTCATGAGAAACCTGTCCGGCGAAGCTGACGCGACTAGCTGCCGTTCGCATTTGACGCTGGACGCTTGTCAGAACGTAGGCTCCAAGACCGACAAGGCAGATTCCGATGCCGACAAGTGACAGGAAAAGAGATGCGGTGCTGTAAGCCGGTACCAGTGACGCGGTGCTGTGAAATTCCCATTTCCACGCGGAAAGGGGTGGGGACATTGCGATCGTCGCGAGCGGCTGATGATCGCCGCTACCTTCGTCACCCCAGCGATAGACCACTTGGTTCGACTCATTCACCAACGCGGTGAATCCTCCTGTGAGTGTTTTGTTTCCCGAAAGCGAATTCACAACCGTGCTGGAATCTCGTTGCAGCTGAGTCTGCGTCTCAGGCAATCTTGCGGTTAAGTCGGAAGTCCATCGCGAGCGTTCTAGCAAAACGCCGACCAATGCGCCATTGTCGCGCGGCTGCCAGTGAATTAGCTGGACGCCTTGGTCCATGTACCAGACCTGCCAGTGGGCAGTGGCAGCCGAAATTGCGCCCTTTGTCGGGGCGCGTTCCGTGGAAACCGAATTCGTCTTTCCACCGGGCTTTGTTGCACTGCGTTGTTTGATCGCAAGCAAGTTTTGCAGCAGGAATTTCGATGATGATTGCTTGGCGTCTGAGTTATCACCCTGCGTCCTCAACTGATTGCGATTGCTCCCACCGTCAGGGGAAACATGCCCGCTAATCATGCCAGGCAAAGCCGCGTACAGAGCAATGGCTTCTGGGTCATCGCGGTCTGGACGCTCGGGATAAAGAAGCAGTCCATCGGGACTGACAAAGATCCCTTGGCGAACGATAGGATCACGACGCCGCATTTCTCGCAGACGCTCGATCACTGTGTCTGACGAATGCAATTCCGATTTCAGGCGACGAGAATAGTCACCGAACAACTGCGAAGCAGCCGTGTCAATTTCCACTAGTCGAGATCGCAGCAGCCCGCTGAGTTGGCTCTTTGCTTGCTGCTGCGAACTGGCCATCGTCGTCGCGGACACCCACCCTAATAGCAGCAAAGGTGCTGCTACTAGCAAGATGAGTGCGAGAAAAAGACGACGGGGCATCGCGTAGTGTCCGTGTAAAAACAAAGAAGAATCGGCGGTACGATTCTACTTGCTGGTCTTCTTCTCCGGCACTCGGTATACACGTTGCGAAGTCACATCGTTTTGCGCCGCACGCATGCCCTTGCGCAAAATGTTCCATTTGCTGGGTTCCTGCAACTGCTCAGATTGATCGTAGTTCACGATGACGTTTTTCTCCAATTCGGGAACAATCGACAACACGCCATTTGTTTCACAGAATTTCTTTGTGAAGTTCAGTTCTTTTACGTTGTCGCGAAGCAGCGATTGCGCTTCTTCGACCTGTCCCGCATCGCGAAGTGCCGTCGCACGCATATTCTTCTCATTGGCAATTTGAATCGAACAAAATGCATAGGTCTCCGCGTCAATATCAGCGTTTACTTTGGCAACTTGATCAGAAAAACGTACATCGACGCTGCTGGACAGCTTGTCCGTCGTCTCTGTAACCAGGTTTTCGTACTGAACCGTGACGTTCATTAATGGGCGGGTCTGCTCGGGTTCTCCTGCGTCCACTTCGACTTCCACCACGAAATACCGTTGCTGTCGCGAATAGAGCTGAGCCAACGGGATGTAGATGTCTTGGCCAGAAATGTCTGCCTTGGTTCCGAGAACTCGCACCGGACGAACGCCCTTTGCTACCTTCGCGTGGATTTGGAAGTCGCCTGCGACAACGCTCATCAGATCGTTGAACTCGCTGTTGAAAACCGCAATCAAGTCATCAGCTTCTTCGACGAATAGGTGGTTGCCACTTCCGGCTGACGCCAATCGACTCATTAGGTCCTCGTTGTATCCCAGGCCTAGCCCAAGCGTGCTGACGCTAATCCCTTCTTTAACAAACGATGCCCCCAACCGTTCTAGTTCGCCAGGGCTTTTGGGGCCAACGTTCGCGCGACCGTCCGATAGTAGGATGATTCGATTGACAGAGTCTTCGTTGACGAACTTGCGTACTTCCGCGGCCCCCTTACTGACACCGGCGAACAAAGCTGTGCTGCCGCCAGCCTTGATGGTACGGACTTTAGCAATGATGTCTCCGCGGTCCGTTGCTTTGGTGGCAGGTACCAAAACCTGCGCCGAGGAGTTGTATAGCACAATCGAAACGATGTCGTCGTCGCGAAGGCGATTGACCGCGGCGATCGCGGCTTGACGAGCTTGCTCCATCTTGTCGCCGTTCATCGATCCACTCGTGTCAATCACAATGGACACATTCACCGGCGGACGGGCCTTCAATTCGGGCAACTGGAATCCGGTTAGCGAGATCCGTACATGATTGATCTTTTTCTCGCCGGCAAGCATGGTCGGCCGTGTGGCGGCGACTTGCAAGGAGATCTGTTCAGCGTGGCTGCTCGCGAACATCATTGGTGCGATGAAGAGGGCAAATCCAGCGGCTAAGAGGCTCAACCTGAAGCCTGACTTGGAATACATCGTTTTCTCCTGACGATTGAAAAGGCTCTGCAAGTAACAGCCAGCAACGCTCCGCAGAGCAACGCCAGCCTGATACCTATTCAACGATTTTGCCGCCGCAATTTGGTCTAAACCGCTTCAAAACAATGTAAAAGAAATGTCAGCCACGAAAATCCAATTCTGGCCCCCCCGAAAATTGGCGAAGTCGATTTCCGTGACCTAGTGTTCGTTTGGTTGGATACCAAACTGTCCGTTCACTATCTAAAAGTCATGTTCGATGGGTTACACCGGTCATAGCGGCCCCACGCCGCCCCGCTCTTTCCGAATTGT
>CAYUGI010000099.1:0-21462 GCA_964444105.1 uncultured Pirellulaceae bacterium | reverse complement strand
ACCGACAGACAGACTCCGCGGCACCTTTCGTCGCGCTCGAGGAAGCGGTTTTTCCTCAGGTGGCGGCTTCGGCTTTGTCCGCCCTAACAATGGTGACGCTGGCAGCAGTGACGACGACGTACAAGAAGATCTCTTCGTACCACCGGGTCGCACCGGCGGCGCACTGGACGGCGACTTGGTCGAAGTCACCGTGCGCCCCAGTCACAAAGGCGGCAGCGAAGCAGCAGTCGTCGAAATCTTGCAGCGCGCTCGTCGGCAATTCACAGGCACATTCAAACTCATCGACGGCAAGCCCGTCGTCTTTCTCGATGGAACGCCCTACGACCAACCGGTCGAAGTCGGCGATGTGCGCGGACTACCGCTGGAAAAAGACGACAAAGTGTTCGTCGAAATGGTCGACTTCCCCGACGACGATGGCAAAGGCGGCGAGGCGGTCATTCTGGAACGCTTGGGTAGCAACAGCAATCCAGCGATCGACACGATGTTGATCATGCGGCAGTACGCTCTGCCCGAGGAGTTCCCTGAAAAGGTACTCGCCGGTGCCCGCGAACAAGCTGACGCGTTCAACGATGACGAAGTGCCAGCGGATCGAAAAGATCTGACGGACATGCTGACCATCACGATCGACCCGTTCGACGCGAGAGATTTTGACGACGCGATTTCGTTGCAACTCGAAGAAGGCGGTCGCTGGCGTCTGTGGGTTCACATCGCCGACGTCAGTACGTTTGTACCGCTGGGCGGTGCGATCGATGAAGAAGCTCGCAATCGCGCGACCAGCGTCTACTTGCCTGACCGCGTGGTTCCGATGATCCCCGAAATCATCAGCAATCACTTGGCCAGCCTTCAGCCGGACAAAATGCGTCTGGTAAAGACGGTCGAGATCGAGATGCAGGATGACCTGACAATCTCGCACACGGAAGTTCACAATGCTGCGATCCACAGCGACAAACGATTGAACTACCAACAAGTTGATCAGTATCTGGCTGACCCCGAGAAGTACCGCAAGGACTGGGGTGATCCGGTTTGTGATTTGCTGACCAACATGCATACGCTGGCGATGAAAATGCGAAAGGCCCGTTTCAAAGGCGGAGCGCTTTCGATGGACATGCCGGACATCAAGCTGGAGCTGGACAAATCCGGCAAGGTCAAAGGTGCCCGCGAAGTCGAGCACACTGAGAGCCACCAATTGATCGAAGAGTTCATGTTGGCCGGCAATCAAGCGGTCGCAACGTGGCTGGACGACCTGGGGCTGAACTTCCTTTCGCGTTTGCACCCTTCGCCTGAACGCCGCAAGCTTCGCCAACTGAGTCAGTTCGTTAAAGACCTGGGTATCGACGTTGGCAAGATCGAAAGTCGTTTCGAGATCCAGGCTGTCTTGGATAAAGTCGCTGGAACGCCGCTGGAGAACGCGGTGAACTTCAGCGTGCTCAAGAGCATGAACAAAGCCGTCTACGCGCCGCAGAAAGACGGCCATTACGCGTTGGACATGGAACACTACTGTCACTTCACCAGTCCGATCCGTCGTTACCCTGACCTGACCGTCCACCGGCTGGTACAGAAACTACTCGAAGGCAAAAAGACACCCGACGATCCGTTTCCGGTGTTAGTGAATCTGGGCTTTCACTGCAGCGACATGGAACGCAACGCGGCGCAAGCCGAGCGTGAACTGATCGAACTGAAACTGTTGCACTTCCTGAAACGCCGTGTCGGCAAACCGATGGAAGCGATCGTCAGCCGCGTCTATCCAGATGGTTTGCATGCCAGGTGTGTCGGATTGCCGGTCGACGGATTCGTTCCGGTAACCACGTTGCCGAAAGACAAGTACCGATACGAACGTAGCGGACAGATGCTGATCGGATTTAAGGATGGAAATCGGTTCCGCTTGGGCGACCAACTAAGCGTCACGATCGCGAAAGTAGATTTGCAGGAACGCCAGCTTTATCTGACGGTGGACAAAAACCATTCGGCGCATAAAGGAATCCCCACTGCGAAAAAGAAACCCAAGCCAACCGGAAAGTACTCCGACAAAAAGCAGCGAGAACGCCGCGAAAAGAAAAAGCGTAAGAAGCGAAAGGGAACGTAGTTGTTAGTGTGCTTCTTTCAGATTTCGCAATCTAGTTGTATGGCATGAAACAAAAAGTCGCCGCTAGAAATTGAAACGCAGAGGCGCAGAGGACGCAGAGAATGAGTGCACTTCAAATCCAAGGAGCAGTTGGATGGAACGAGATCGCAGAACGCGGAACATTATCGGAGCTGCCATCGAAGTTCATCGGCGATTGGGGCCGGGGCTATTGGAAACGGCATATCGCAAATGCTTAGCGTATGAACTTCGAAAACGTGGTCACGATGTAGCTGAAGAGTTCCCAATTCCGGTCATGTACGACGACCTTCACATGGAGTGTGGCTTTAGAGCAGATCTGGTCGTTGACGACGCTGTCATTGTCGAACTTAAGGCAAAGACAACCATCCATCCCGTCGACAAAGCGCAGCTTCTTTCACATTTGCGACTCTCAAAGCGAGAAGTTGGACTACTTCTAAACTTCCACGAGTTGAAACTGATAGACGGAATCACCAGAATTGTGAACGACTACAAGCCGCAATAGCCTCGACTCCTCGCCAGCGAGATTCATCGCCAATTCACCACCTCTGCGTTCTCTGCGCCTCTGCGTTTCCAACTTTTTTCTCCTGCATTTTGTGGAAAAAAACGATTTGCTTGTTGGCCCCCGACACGCCAATGATGTTCTACAACGGAGAACTTCTATGATCGAAGCCCAGCTTTCCCCTGTCGCGCCGCGTGTTCGTGTTCCTTGGACCGGTGATGTCGTGCCATTGGCCGATGCCATCGAAAGCCTGCTTCGCACGGGCAAGCCAGTCTCGATCCAGCTGGACGGAGAGAATGCGTCAGAAGCGCTCAGGCATCTTGCCGCTGCCATGCCCGACGACCTGTCTTCGGGTCGATTGTTCTTGGAAGACAAAACGCTGCCTTTGGAAACCGGCGAGCCGATCGTGACTGTTCGGACGGCGCATGAATCAGTTTGCGACTTTGTGCTTCGACTGATCCGCTGGTCCCAGGATGATTTCATTGAGTATCTTTTGGCAAAACACCCGCAGCAATGTCGTAGCGTGATGGCTCGTTTAAAGAACGCGAATCATCGACTCGGCGGGGGTTCGCCAATACTTTGGAAAATCATCTTGGATCGGATGGCTGGTGATGAAACAAAAAGTGACATCGAAGCCATCGTCATCAACGAACTCCATGCTCGGTTAGCGACCGAAGGTTTGGCCAAAGCAATCGGCGATCGCCTGATTTTCCCCGCCGCACGAAACGAAATCGGTGTCTTCGGCCATCGAGGCGAAGGCGACAGTGATGACACCAATGTCCTGCTAAGTCGATCGCATTCTTCGGTTCGCCAATTTCTGAAGCACGAGGACATCAGGATTCTGTTCGCGATGGACCGGTTGGTCCATCGAATGCAAACCGCTGACTTGAAAGAACTGACCATTCTGCTCAGTGGTCCCGCTGAAACGGGTAAGTGGAGACAGGTCGCTAAGCGAATCGCAGGACAGTCCGAAATCGAATCCAAGCTACAATTGTTATTCGACAAAAACCGTAGCCACTCAACCACTCATTGCGCAACGTTGCTCGCCTTTTGCAGACGCGATTGGAGGCCGCGCGGCCAACGTCTGAAACTTTTCAAAGCTCGATTCCAAAATGTCGCTTGGCCGGACATAGACTTGCGCGAGGCAGATCTGCGCAGAGCTTCTTTCGCGGCTGCCGATCTTCGTGGTGCACGGTTCCAAGCAGCAGATATCAGTGGCACAGACTTTTCAGACGCCAATTTGTCGCTTGCTGATTTCGGCTGCCTGATTGATGTCCCAAAGATAAGCGAACTACAGCGAGACAATTCAGCTTCAAGATCGAAAGCGATACGCAAAACCAAGAACGCAGCGAAATTGAAGGACTATGGGCGAATTAGTTTTCACCTTCGAACGAGCTTCATTGACGCTAATCTAAGCGGTGCCAATCTGTCTGCGTGTCGCTTTCGGGCGGCTGATTTTACGCGGGCAAACTTGAGCAACGCGATCGCTCGTCATTGCGAATGGGATTCCGTCACGTGTGAAGAAGCTGATTTAACTGGCGCGGATTTCGCCGGGTCTACATTCCAGAACATCCAATTAAGAAACTCCAAAATCGATCATTGCGATTTCCGAGGCCTTCGGATAATTGGACAGCTTAATCTGGAAAACCTAGTTGCCGAGAAAGTCGCGTTTGCTGGCGGCAAAATGAGTCGATCCATCTGGACTGGCTCCAGACTAACGCACTGCGATTTTTCCAGCGCCGATCTGTCCGGTGCAAAACTGGCTGAAATCAATTGGGAGAATTGCGACTTGAGAGACGTCAATTTTCAAGGTGCGACCTTCCATATGGGTTCAACTCGCTGCGGCTTGGTCGATAGCCCCTATCCGTCGCACGGAACGCGAACGGGTTTCTACACGGACGAGTATGACGAGCAGTACTTCAAGAGCCCCGAAACGATTCGCAAGGGTAGTTTGGTTGGATCAGATTTGCGAGGCGCGCACCTTCTGGGCGTCGATTTCTACTTGGTCGACTTGCGTGGCGCGAAGATCGACGAAATATGCCGTGAGTACTTGATTTCGTCGGGCGCGATTTTGGATGATGGCGAGTCGTAAACCTTCGACAATCAGAATCGAGGGAGGTTGGGCTGTCGCACGCTTGGACCGCTTGGGTTTTGGGTAAGCGACATTTCCTTTGCGACGATGCCAATCGCAAAATCCAGTTCGCGTTGCGCAAGCGTTTCCCACGGTGTGCCTTGGTTTTCACTGACACAGCGCCGCAGTAATCTCTCGGCTTCTTCTGCTCGCTCTTGGTATATCTCGCCGGCCCGGATCATCTGGTCTGCAACCAAAATCACGTGGTTGGTATTGGACTGGAGCGCCCCGGGCTTCGCGATCGCATCGAGTACCAAGCGATACTCTTCCAGCCGAGCACTGTTGGCCAACAGTCGGCCGCGAGTCAGGTCGTACCAGGCTTTCCAACGCGGTGAGACCTCGTAGCGATACTCGTCTTCTAATCCAATTTCCAGCGATTTGTCTGTACTCAGGTGACGCAGTGCTTGGTCGATGTACTTTGACGATCGCGTTGCCTGCGCTTTCAATCGCCCGCGCGATGTGCGGAGTTTCGCTTGAAATTCATTGGGCGTGTAGTAGTAACGCATGAAATCAAAGTGACGCTCGCCAGTTTTCTTGACAAACAACATGTTGGGCGGCATATCGATCTTCTTGCCACGCAGTTCACCGACCGCGTTCATCACAGCACGTCGCAGCGGATTCGCTTGGACATCGGCCTTGTATTGCTCGGGCGATCCATAGCTTGGCGCGTACCGCTTCATCGCAATCGGATCAAACGGCCCACGGTCTTCCGGACGATCAAAGATCGTGTACGAGCCTCCTGTCTGAGTCACCAAACGCGTTAATGCGTACGGACTGAACCCGGACAGGATGCCTGCCAAGTCTTGGCCGCCCAACCAAGACGGCAGGCCGCCACGCCTGCCGCGTCCGAATCCATTTCCGCGAAATCGGGTCGGATACCAGTACCCCAATTCCAGACGCTCGGGCATGGCAGTTTCTGGCCCGCGCCTGACCGGCAATTGGTACACGTCGCCGGACTGCGGATGTGTGTAAGAATGCAGCCCTGTGTCGGCACCTAAAACCGATGATGGACCAACCACCGAAACGGAAACCTGCTGGCTTCGACAGACGGCAATGGTTTCCGCCAACGCACCCGTGTCATCGCCCGATTCGTCCGTCCAAATCACGATGACGCACTGCTTATCCCACGACTCTCGATAATGGGCAGCGCACTTGGCAACTGCGTCAAACACTTTTTCGTCACCCGAACGATCGACTGGAAGTTTCTCGACCGCGGCCACGATCTTGTTGCCAAACTTCGTCGGTGCAACTCGTTCTCGCATGCGTGATCCATAAGAAACGACTGCACTTAGCAGTTGATGCTCAGACGAACTCTTTTTCTGAACGATGTCATCGTAAAAGGGAGTTAATCGCGCGGCGACACGCTGGCGATCATCGACCAAGCTATTCGATGCATCCAAAAGCCATACAACCAGCAAGTCACCTTTATCGAGTCGCGAATAAAGCTCGCCAGTGATTCGGTCCACGGCACCTTCGACCGTCTGAGATGAAGAGAGCGATTCGATGGAAAACGTATTCGGTTCCAATGAAACCGATGAAGCCGGAGCAACACTCGAAACGGGCGTTTGATCGGCAGACAAGTCAGTGGGCAGGTCGGCGTCGACATTGATGGGTTGAAAAACGCTTGGCACTTCCGCAGGAGCGACGGGTTCGTCTACCAAAGGCATTTCCACGCTTTCGGGCACATCGATGCTTTGCAAAGCGAATGCCTCGCTTTCATTGAACGCGATTTCGATGACCCTCTTCCCACGGCCTGCCAGCGATGGAATGACCCACAAAGCCAACAGTAGAAGACAAACCAGATGAACGCAAAGGGAAACCAATGCGGCAACCGCATCGCCCTGCATTTTCGAGGGAGACGATTCCGTCGTCACAACGGTTTCGATCGGCGAGATCGGCGTGGATCGTGTCATGAATGCGCCGATGGAGAAATGGAAGGAACCGCATTATTCTAGATCGTCTTCGGCAGGCGATGGTCGACGATCCAGCAGATCTTTGACACGGTCCGTGATCGCCGCTCCGACTTTCTTGGCCTGAACATGACTACGTTCGGCCACGATATCATCTTGAGATGGATAATCTCGACCCGGCCCCGCCGAAGCAACGGACATCTTTTCAATAATCCAGACGGATTCTTAGGGTATCAATCACAAGTGAACTCCAACGTTCATCGTTCGCCCTTTTTGATTACGATCTTAAGCGTTCAACACTCCGATTCTGGCACGCCCCTCATGAAATTCAATCGCACCAATCTGTTCTTGCTTTTCGCTTTTGCTTCGACATTCAGCTTGGCAGCCGAACCGACGATTGAATTCATCGTCGGTGGATACGTTGCCAAAGAGGGCGGCACCTGGGAAACGAAAAAGAGCCTTCTCTCATCTCCCTTCGGCGTCGACTTTGACTCGAAGGGAACCATGTTCATTGTGGAATTGGGCGGCGGCCGAGTCCACATGCGAACCTCCGCCGGTGCTATCACACATATCGGGGGCGATGGCAGCAAGAGTTATCGTGGCGACGGAGGACCGCTGAAACAAGCCACTTTCAATGGCATGCACAATTGCGCGATCACGCCCAACGGCGACTTGTACATCGCCGACAGTTGGAATCACTGCATTCGCAAGGTCAATCACAAATCGGGCGTGATCACGACGTTCGCTGGAACTGGCGAGCCTGGATTCTCCGGTGACGGCGGGCCAGCGTCGAAAGCGCAGTTCAATTTCATCATGTGCATCACGTTGAACCACGATGCTACTTTGTTGCACGTAGCGGACTTGAAAAACCGACGCATCCGAGCGATCGATTTGCAATCCGACATCGTAAACACGATCGCGGGCAATGGACAAAAGGGAATCCCCAAAGATGGCAGCGACGCGACAGCCAGTCCATTGATTGATCCTCGCGCCGTCGCCGCCGACTCGAAAGGCCGCATCTATATTCTTGAGCGTAGCGGTCAATCCTTAAGAGTCGTCCAACCGGATGGCACGATCAACACGGTCGCTGGAAACGGCAAGCGTGGACACGATGACGGAGAAGCGCTGCAAGCAACCTTTGGCTCACCCAAACACATCTGTGTGGACAACCTAGACAACGTCTTCATCGCCGACGATCAGAACCGGGCGATTAGACAATACGATCCCGATGCAAAAACGGTTACGACCGTGCTGGGAGCAGGCCATGGTGATCCCCGGATCCAACTGGAGCATCCTCACGGCGTGACATGGGAGTGCCATTCGCTCTACGTCGTGGACACTGGAAACAATCGGATCCTAAAAGTCACCGACTTGGCTCCTGCTCGCTAGTCCGGAAATGGATTGTCTTACCCGTCAAACGAACTGTGCGAGAGGATATTTCGCTGGGGTTCTCGGGACTTTTCGGTGGGCTAGACTGGTCATATGACTACTCAACTTGCAAAAACACCACTGGATCAGTGGCACCGACAAGCCGGTGCAAAGATGGTTCCGTTCGCGGGCTACGAGATGCCGATTCAGTATTCATCCATCGTGGATGAACACAATGCTTGCCGAACATCGGCGGGCCTGTTCGACGTGTCACACATGGGCCGACTGCGATTCGACGGCGATGGATCCGAGCATCTGCTGGATCACTTGCTCACCCGTCGCATCAGTGATCTGGGTGTTGGCAAAGTTCGCTACGGATTGATCTGCAACGCCGATGGCGGCGTGCTGGACGATGTGTTGGTTTCACATTTGAAAACCCCGTCGGATCGTTACTACCACTTGATGGTCGTCAACGCATCGAACCGCGAAAAGATCCTCAAGTGGATCGAACCGCACCTCGCCGATTTCCCGACGGTCACGATGACCGATCGCACGGAACTGACTGCGATGATCGCAGTCCAAGGCCCGAAGGCGATCGAAGTATGCAACCGATTGTTCGACATCGACATCAGCAAACTGAAGTACTACACCGCGCGAATCACTGAACAGATGGGCAAGCCCGTGATCGTTAGCCGAACAGGTTACACGGGCGAAGACGGTTTCGAGTTGATTGTCCGAGCCGAAGAAGCCAATCGAATATGGGAAAACGTCATGATGGCCGGACGCGATGCTGGCTTCAAAGCAGTCGGACTGGGTGCAAGAGACACACTGCGGATGGAGGCCGCGATGCCGCTTTATGGGCACGAACTGGATGAACAAACCGACCCGATTTCGGCTGGCTTGAAATTTGCCTGCAACTTGGACGACCGATCATTCGTGGGCGACGAGGCCCTACGCGGAATTGCATCGGCTGGACCCAAGAAAATTCGCGTCGGACTGGTCCCCGAAGGCAAACGGCCTGCTCGTGAAGGCTGCGGGGTTTTGTCAGCGGCAGGCGAGAAAATCGGCGTCATCACCAGCGGCGGCCCATCGCCCACGCTTGGGCATCCCATTGCGATGGCTTATGTTGACGCCCAACATGCTGTGGATGAGTCGTTCCAAATCGACATCCGCGGTAAGACGGCGTCTGCTAAGCCAGTTAAGCTACCTTTCTACAAACGTCCTAAAAACTGACCCCCAGACTCCATTTAAGCGAAGTCACGAAGAGGAACCCCATCGATGTCGCGTGATCAAACCAAGCTTCTTTACGCCGAAAGCCACGAGTGGGTCGATGTTGCCGAAGACGGCGGTGATAAGATCGCCACGATCGGTATATCGGCGTTCGCGATCGAACAGCTCAACGACCTGGTCTACATGGACTTGCCTGATGTCGGCAAAGAGCTAGCGGTTGGCGACGAGTTTGGCGAAGTCGAATCGGTCAAAGCGGTCAGCCCGCTCTACAGTCCGGTCAGTGGCGAAGTCATCGAAGTTCACAGCGAACTGCCCGACGATTTGGAAAAGATCAACGACGATCCCTACGACTTCGGTTGGATCATCAAAGTCAAACTGAGCGACAACGCTTTGCCGGAATCGTTAATGGATCACGCCGCTTACGAAAAGCAGTGCGCCGAAGCTGGCTAAGAGCACGAGACCTGACATTTCAAAATCGAAATCACCGCAGCAAGGTCGATTGATTCCTCTAGCTTTCGGTTCGGGCGCATGGAACATGTCCGTCGACCAAGCCCTCTTGGAATCGGTCGATCAAACACAGGTTCCGGTTCTGCGGTTTTATCAGTGGTCCGCTCCCACGCTTTCGCTGGGCTACTTTCAAAAGCTGGCGGATCGCGATCATCACGTTGCCAGCCTGGATGCAGAGTGTTTGCGAAGATCAACAGGTGGTGGTGCGATTTTGCATCACCATGACCTTACCTACAGCCTGGCATTGCCATCGCAACCTTCGGCTAGCGGCGCACGCATGGAGCTATACCGGGGGGCGCACGAGGCACTGATTTCGGCCTTGGCAGAAATATCCATTCGAGCATCCGTGTTCCGCAACGATCGCCGATGCCCTGGCAACGACGACGCGTTCCTTTGTTTTCAACGTCGCAGCGACGAAGATCTCATTGTCAACGGCTACAAAGTTCTTGGAAGCGCACAGCGTCGATCTAGACGCGCGATACTGCAACACGGCAGTCTGCTGCTGAAAGCCAGTTCGCATGCTCCGGAATTACCTGGGCTTCAAGAACTCGCGTCGCAAAGTGTGACAACGGAGCAACTCGCTTCCTCCTTGGTCACTCGATCGGTCGACAAGTTGGAGTCGGCGTTGAAGATCCGATTTTCGGCTACCCCTTTGACCTCAGCTGAGGAGGTGCGATCGAAGCAAATCGCGACCGAAAAGTTTGCTTCCGCGAAATGGCTTCGGCGTCGATAGCCACACTACCCCCTCTTGATGAGGGGTTTCACGCGATTATTTTGCCGTCGTCCCCAGTAAATTTGAGGAAAACCCACCGGTTCTGCGACGAAACAGACGATTCTTGGGAATAAGGCATTTTCGTGAGTACGAAATTGCCTAAAATATCTTTGCGGGAAAATAACTAACCTCAGTGGCTTGAGCAGTTGGCTTATTCATCCCTGCAGGGACTTTTCTAACGGTTCTGAGCCGCTGTTCGCGTGTCTACCGCGCGGAGCGTTCGGCATGAGCCACCTTGAACAAATGTACAAATCAAGCGTTGAGCTGTGTGTTTCTCTTTGTCTTTGGAAAGACAAGCTTGGAGCTCACGACCACTCGCTTTGGAGACTTGGTGATCTATGAAAGTGAAACTGAAAGTCTTGGGCGGCAGTCACGATGGTAAGGAAATCGCAATTGGTAGCGAAAAGTTCCTTGTCGGTCGAAGCGAATCGTGCCAGCTGCGTCCCAAGAGCGAATCAGTTTCGCGGAAGCACTGCATTCTTGTCCTTCGGGATAACCGATTGCTGATCCAAGATTTGAAGAGTCGTAACGGTACTTACGTCAACGACAAGCGGTTGCCCGCCGACAAAGCAAAAGTCCTGAAACCGGGTGACGAACTTCGGATAGGTAAACTTAAGTTCGAGGTGCTAATCGAGCATGGTTTGCAGGCGAACAAAAAGCCAGAAGTCGCTGACGTTCAAGACGCAGCCGCGCGGACAGTCGAAGCGGCTAATGAAAGTCGGTTCGAGGCAGTCGATGTGAGCTCCTGGTTGGACGAAGCGGATCAAATCGATCGCGTGCGCAAACTTTCCGATCCTGAAACGCGACAGTTCCGCCTGGACGATGCGAAGAAGGCGGAAGCTGAGTCAGCCGAAGACAGCTCGGATATGTCGGTAGACGAATCAACCGCGAAATTGGAAAAGAAGCGTCCTCCAAAGAAGCAAGCACCACAGAAGCTTCCCGAGGGTCTTAAGAAGTCAATGAAAGACTCTTCGCGTGACGCGGCCGATGATGCACTGAAGCGGTTTTTCAGTGGTCGGTGATAGTCTGTCAGTAGTCGTTGCTTATTGAACAAACTTGCCATCTTGCTGGGAAGATTCATGCCCATGGATGAGTCACACGCCATTGGGGCTCGCGATATTCAGCAGCAAGATCCGACTGCGATCGCCCAGCTTCTTGCTAAGCATTATTCATTGATTTTTAATCGCTGCCTGCGTGTGCTTGGTCATCGTGAGGACGCAGAAGATGTGACGCAGGAGACCTTCTCCAGAGCCTTCAAGTACATTCATCGGTGGGATCCCCGTCGACCACTTGAGCCATGGCTGATGACGATTGCTGGTAATCGTTGCCGTACCCATCTTTCCAAACGACGTTATTCGGTATCGCTATCCGATACCGAAAACCTTGACGAAGCGGAACAAGCAGCCACTCACGCCAAGAAAAACCTCCGCGCCGAATCAGAAGGCGTGCTTTCTCTACGTGAAGAAGTCGATTTGGCGATCAGCCACTTACCGACAAATCATCGTCTTGCCTTTGAACTGTTTCACTCAGAAGGCTTGGAATACGTTCAAATCGCAGAGCGCTTGTCCTGCCCGTTAGGAACTGCCAAAACCTGGGTTCATCGTGCTCGGAACAGTCTCATGTCTGAACTTCGTCAGCGTGAATTGGCTGAATCACGGAAGCCATCCGTTACCCAAGCCACTTCGCAAACCCAATCGTCCATGCGATCTCCTCGCCGAGGTGCTGCACGATGAAATGTGACGAATTTAATGAATGGCTGCAAAACCAACTTGATGAACGACACGCCGTTGTTTTCTCTCGCCAAGCGCGGAAACACTTGAGCAAGTGTCACGTGTGCCGTGACCAACTGAACGCTTGGAAACAGATTGCCTCGATTCTGCCCGTACATCATGAACTCGATGCGATTGAAGCAGCCGTACCAGACCGGCCTTACCCGCAATGGACCACTTGGGTCGCGGTCGCATGTGCAGCCGTGCTGTGTTTCGTTTTGCTTTCGCCGCGGATCTTCCAATCGGAAACGAGTGTCGTAGGTGCTAATCTTCCGAATCAAGCTTCAAACACCCAATCGAGTGGTGCGATGACTCAATCGCATTTTCAAACCAATTCGGATGAACACGCTGGCATTTCACGTCAGGACACGATTCAGCCTGATGCGGCCCAGAATCATTCCGTGATCGATCCGTCTCGTTGGTGGCAAGACGTTCAAAAACGAGACTGGATCAATCTCACGATCGACAACACCAAGCCTACGGTGGAATCCATGCGAAATGGCGTCGCACCCTTGGGACGATCTCTCGTCATCGCGGTCGCGTTGCTAACGCGAATCGGCGGGGACCAAACCTCATGAGCCAAGAGTTAGCCAAGTACTTCTGCCGCTCAACTCGCTGTTTGAAAATGGCGCTGATAGCGCTGATCACATTGGGCTCGGTAACAACTAACTACTCACTGGCGGAGGAGTTAGTCGAAATCAAAAACGGTTTAGCGACTCAAGGCACCATCTTTGAGTTGCCCAGTATGAATGAGAACCCTTTTGCTGCGGCGGGAGGCGGCGTCAAAGCACAGCCGATCATCATGGTCGATGATGGTCTTCGACGAACTTACATGTACCGTCGTGGCATGGTGATCGGCCAACCACTCCAAGTACGCGGACCACAGCAAACAATCGAATTCGATTTTTCCGCACCATTGAACGGGAAAGCTGTTGCCGCGCTTGGCCCGTTATTGGGTGTTTCGCCCTTCAATGAGTTCGCGAGAAGGGTCGTCCGAATTGGGTCTCCCAAAGGCGTCCTTTCCATCTTGCAGGGGATTGTTGAACTCAACTCACGCTACGCCAAAGTCGAAGCGCTCAACGATCGGCCTCCGTATATCTGGGATCAGAGAATCGCCACCAGTTCACTCGATTCACAGACCTTGCGAGCGATATTCAAACGCCGATTGATGCAGACCAATCTGGGCCCGGATGAAAAACTGCGTCTACGTTTGGATCACGTTCGGTTCTTTATCGGTGCAGAGCGATTCGGCGATGCCCGGCAGGAGTTGCTTGAAACCCTGAAAGAATTCCCCGCGGAAGCCCAACTCAAGAAACAACTGGTGGGAATCACTGAAAGGGAAGCATCGACAATGATCGCCGAAGCCCAGCAGCGTGCAGACGTAGGGCAAGAGGCATTTGCTCGTGAGATTTTCTCTGCATTTCGGCCAGAAGCGGTAGGCCGAATTACTCGATTGGAAGTGAAAGACGCTGTTGCGAAGCTAGATAAAAATCAAGTTGCCATCAATGATCTTGTCGCACGCTTACGAAAAGGCGTGGGACAGCTTGATCCGAAACAAGCCGCCAAAATCACGTCCTTGATTGATGAAATCGAAGCAGGTTTATCTGCAGTCACGGTACCCCGGCTGAGCGCCTATTCGCTGGCGCAAAACGCGGGGTTGCCGACCGATTCTCATTTGGCGTTGGCAGTTAGCGGCTGGTTGATGGGATCGGGGAAAGCCCTGCAAAACTTGAGCGTTGCTGTATCGCTAATATCGGTACGCAATTTGGTCGCTGAATATCTGGCGACGGATGATGCTGCGAGGCGTAGCGCAATCCTGGCGGAGCTTTCCAACCTCGAGGGTGCCGAGCCAGATTTTGTCGCCAGCATGTTGCCACTGCTCAGGCCGACCCGATTCTACGACGATGCCTTGGAACACCCCATCTCCAAGGGCATGTATAGCGTTGGACGCGAGGCATCCGCTGAATCGATCGACGTTGTTCCTCGCTACACGATTCAACTGCCTCCCGAATATGATCCGCTTCGGGAGTATCCCTGCATCGTTGCACTTCACCCGAGCCGAGGAACGCCCGAACAGCAACTTGATTGGTGGAGCGGCCCGTGGAATGAGCAGAGGGGTTTTCGAGGTGGTCACGCCACACGACACGGCTACATCGTCGTCGCCCCCGCTTGGACACGTCCTGGCCAAAGTCGCTACGAATACACACCGCGCGAACATCAGCGAGTCTTAGTGGCCTTGCGAGACGCAATGCGTCACGCATCGATCGACGCCGACCGCGTGTTTATTGCAGGTCATGCAGCGGGAGCCACCGCGGCTTGGGATATCGCTGCGTCGCATCCCGATCTATGGGCTGGCATCTTGGCGATCAGTCCCGACCCCGAAAAAACGATTACTCACTACTTTCCTAATTTGGAACAAGTTCCACTTTATGTCGTGTTGGGCGATCTGGATGCCGTGAAGAGCAAGAACAATCATGCCTTCACCGGAGTCCTGGACGACTACATGAATGTGCGTGCCGACGCGATGGCCATTATGTACAAGGGATCCGGTCCCGGGTTCTTCTTCGATGAAATCCACTACCTCTTTGACTGGATGAATGTCGCTCCTCATCGCCGGAGAGACATCCCCCAAAAAATCGATAACGTGACCATGCGCCACGGCGACGAATTTTTTTGGTGGCTAGAACTTGATGGCATGAAGGACGGCACGGCAATCGATCCAGTTCTTTGGGATCAAAACAAAAAGACTCGTATTCGCGCCAAGAAAATCGAAGCGAGCGTCAATGCGGAAAACCAAATTCGCATTTCACAAGGCCCCACTGAACGCTTCACCGTTTGGTTGCGACCTGGAATGGGCGTCGATCTAAACGAAACCGTCACCATCCGTTACGGATCACGGCGATTTGATCACAGCTACGATCGAAATCTGAAGACGATGCTGGAAGATGTTCGACAAAGAGCCGACCGCAAACGGCCGTTTTGGACAAAGAAACGCGTTCCGTAGTCTCCATCGCAATGGATGCTCAATCACCTGAAATTAAGCACCTGAAATCAAGCGCACCGTGAAGCGTCACGTTTGATAGTCTAAGCTGGGTGAATCATTTTTGCATTTCTTTCCGCTGCGCAACGTAGGTGAACATCGTGAAGCGACGTGATTTTTTAGCAGCACCGGCGATGATCGCTGGTGCTACCGCTGTGGGCCAAGCCTTTGGACAAGAGCAAGTTGCCACGACGCCGAGTGGCAAAGTTCGACAAAGTGTGATGGGTTGGTGCTTCAAACCAATGGATGCGATAACGCTGGCAACACACTGCAAGCAAATCGGTATCGAAGCAATCGAAGGGATTTCATCGAACGACTATGACGCAGTCAAAAAGATCGGCCTAAAGATCTCGTTGGTCGGCAGCCACGGCTTTGCCAACGGCCCCGTTGATACCGACAATCACGGCGAAGTGGAAAAAAAGTTGCGCGAAGGAATCGATCTTGCCGTCAAATGCGGCGCGCCCAACGTGATTACTTTCACGGGCATGCGCAAAGCCGGAATGAGTGATGCGGTTGCTCGCAAGAATTGCTTGGACTGTTGGAAGCGGGTACTCCCTTACGCCGAGGAAAAGAAAATTGGCATCGTATTGGAGCACCTCAATAGCGAGGAGCATTTGGACGAGAACGGCAAGGTCCACCCAATGAAAGGTCACCCAGGATACTGGGGCGACGATCTGCACCTTTGCGCAGAGCTAGTGAACGAAGTCGGGTCGGACAGTTTCAAATTACTGTTTGACATCTATCACGTACAAATCATGAACGGAGACCTGATCCGCAATATCAACCGCTATCACGATTTAGTGGGCCACTATCACACCGCGGGGAATCCAGGTCGCAGAGAATTGGACGATCTGCAAGAAATTAACTATCCGCCCGTGATTCGTGCGATAATAGCAACTGGTTACCAGGGCTACATCGCTCAAGAATTCATCCCTACGGGCGATGACCCGGTCGCATCACTTCAGCAGGCTTTTGACGTCTGCAACATTTAGCGGGCGATAGCTTTACACGGCGACAGTTTAAAACCATGAACAGCCACTCAAACGGAATGAACAGACGTCGTTCCCAGAATGGCGAACGGTTCATTTCACGTGGCGTTGACCAGTCGCTAGAGCCAGACGCAGCTTCACGGGGGGATGTTCCCCCTGGTGCGAGTGCGTCACTGGATCAATTCGATCCCGTTACGACGTTTGACTTTCAAACGCTTGGTTTACGACAGAACGAGTGCCGGTTAACAGTCATCCGAAGTGCAGCGGCACGGAGGACAAGAACGCTGGCCAATCGCCAGTTGAAATCACCTTCAACATCCACCGATACACAGCTAGCCCGAGTTGCTTTCTCTGCTTACCGCTTGATGGATCCTCGCAAACGCGTCGATTCTCATCAGCGAGCGTATGTTGGCCGCATCCTGCCGATAACGCTGCTGGGCGCCGGCCGTACTCGATTTGCAGTGGGGAACGATCCAACAATCGACAGGACGGATTCGCCAGCAATTACCTTCGAGCCCTCGTTGGGCGAGCTTTCGAGGATGGGTGAGTTGGAGTTGGCCAGCGAAATCCCACCGGCGAACTTTCAAGAGCCACTAGTTGCATTGGCCAATGGAACGCAGTTGGACAATCAGTTTGCCGAAACACTCAATTCGGATGACATTCTCAATCGCGGAGCCCTTCAACGCAGCTACCTACGCCTGCGTGCGACAGCGCTACAAATGAAAATTCCGATTGCGGCTGCGGCGGTGCTGCTTTTCGCGACACTGATTTTCAGTTATTCAGCCAACCATCGGGCCGACAAGCATCTTGCAAAGCAGACGACTCCGCAGCAATCAAACGGTGCAAATCAGCCAGCTTCAAGTGACGCGGCCACGAGTATGCTCAGCGTAGATCAATCAGAGAATTCAATCACGCCGCCAGAGAGTTCAATCACGCCGCCAGGGGATTCTGGCCAAAGCGATTTCAAGCCGACTGAATCGGATGCATCAGTATCATCACACCCCGTTCCGATGAATGAACTTCTCAACCCGGCGAGAGAGTATCCCACAGTGGCGGATTCAAAACCGGAATTAGTCATGCCCCTTGAACTTGTCGAGGTCGAAACTGAAAACTCGCTACTCGCCGATCCAACGACTGGCGAGATCGCTCAGCAAAACAACGACACGAACATGACCGTCGCTGGCAGTGAAACCGCCGCTAGTGACAAATTGATCGATGGCTCTACCGAAACAGCTACGACGGAGTTTCTTCAGGATCCGTTCTCCAATCTGGCAATGTCCTCCTCGACTCCAATTCCATCCAACGAACCACTCAAGAATCACGATCCGCCTAACGCCGAAAAAGCGGGATCTGCTCATCGTTTGCCAAGTCCATCACCTGAGGCTGTCCAGACTGCTCAACAGCGTCTGATAAGTTTGACAAGCGAATTGCAGCAGAACCTAGAGTCCGATGCGATAGGCGAATTACTTGTATCGCTAAATGACTACGCCGTGACGTTCGATGCAACATCGACGGATTTTTGGGCGGCCAAACTGTTGGCAGCTCAAGCACAGTGGATCGCGCAAGATGCAGAGCAAGTTCAACAAACGTTGGGATCGCTAGCAGATCACTTCGATGTTTCTATCGACAAACTGATGACGGATTCCTTTGTCGGCACGTTGGCGTTCCGCGAGAACGTCGTCACTCATACCCATCGAATCCAGCAGGGTTTTCGTCTGATAGATCACCTGCTTGTCGAAGAAGAATTGGCGATGGCAATGCTGGTCAGTGGTGCCTTGGAGAACTCCATTCGCTTTGTTGATGACGAAGCGAAAACGGCGACTTGGCGTGAATTCACACGGGCAACCCAGCAAATGATTCGCCTAAGAAAGTCAGTTACGTTTCTAGACGATTCCCTATCATCCCCGACGAATGTTGATTCGGTCGACTCGATTTCAATTTCCCAATCTGCGATCGCAGGACGCTATCTCTGTCTGATGCGGTGTCGTTGGAAAGATGGAATCCACTGGATGGCAGCCGGTAGTGATGCCCGCTTGGCTTCCTTGGCAAAGCACGAATTGCAGCAGACGGAAAACGGTTTGGCAGAAGACAAGATCGAAGTTGCGCAAAGATGGTTGGCCGCTTCAACGAGAGAAAGCGGGCGTCCGGCGCAGTCGATGCTGCTACATTCCCTTGAACTTTTTCAACTCGCGTTGGGAAAGACAGGTCGCGTGAAGGGGATCGAACTGGAAACTCAAATTGCTGAGATCGAATCGAAGTTACCCACACATTTGAAAACCCCGTATCGGCCTGATAACCACCATTCCGAAGTGGCCGATGGTGCCTTGAATGAAACCCCGCCTGCCCCGGCCATAACGCCAAAGATCAAGCCAAGTGCCGAAACTGACGCTACCGAGCCAGATACCGGAGATTCTGCGGACAATGATCTCCGAAACGCGATTAGCAAACGCCGAAAACCCATCCGCAGTATTGTCAGTGGGCGGCGCCACAGTTGGGCACGTCAAACGTTCTGACAGACCTGGCTTCCGTTAGTGGTTTGATGTGTATGGTTTACGAAACTGTCGCTCCATCAAATTACCCCCAAACCGTCTCTCTGGACGTGATTTCTGGGTTGAAATTCCGCGTCTGCTGTTCTCTGCGCTATAATCCGGCGTTGACACATTTCTCGCTACGGATTTTAGACGCATGAATGCCATTCTGGCTGCTGCCCCCCAGGCCACCACACTGAAGGAATTACTCGATAGCGGGTGGAATTCCAAATCGGTCAAACGCGAGCTTCGCGATAATTTCACTCGCATGTTGGCCACGGGCGAAGAGCTGTTTCCGGGAATTGTTGGCTACGACGACACAGTGATTCCAGAGATCAATCTGGCGTTACTTTCAGGTCACGATGTGCTTTTCTTGGGTGAAAAAGGCCAAGCCAAGAGCCGTATCATGCGGATGCTCGTCCGATTCCTGGACGAGTGGATCCCCTACATCGATCATCCCGAACTGCCTGTTCACGAAGATCCCACCGCACCGATCTCGTCGCTCGGTCGCCGGCTGGTTGCTGAGCATGACCCTGAGGACATCAAAATTGCTTGGTGGCATCGCAGCGAGCGGTACGCTGAACGCCTCAGCCCTGGCACGAAGTTCGCCGACATCATCGGAGAAATCGATCCAGCAAAGTTGACCGGTGGCGTCAGCATGAGTGCTGAAGAAGCTCTTTCTTTTGGCCTGATTCCACGAATGCACCGCGGAATCTTTGCGATGAACGAACTGCCAGAATTGGATGATCTCGTCCAAGTCGGCCTGTTTAACATTCTGGAAGAACGTGACGTACAAATTCGCGGCTATCCAATTCAGTTTGAATTGGATTTGTACATTCTGTTTTCAGCGAATCCGTCCACTTACAACCGAAGCGGCAAGGTCATTCCGCAACTGAAAGACCGAATCGGCACGATCGTGCAAACACACTACCCAAGTGAGCGTGATCAGGGGATCGAAATTCTGCAGCAAGAGGTCGGCGAAGACTTGAAGGGTGACTATCCCGTCCAAGTCCCTTACTTCATGTATCAGGTTGTCGAAGAAATCACCAATCAAGCGAGGAAAAGCAAATACATCGATCAAGCGTCTGGTGTATCGGCTCGATTCTCACTTGCAAACTTTCGCACGATCGTCGCCTCCGCGCGACAACGCGGAGTCATCCATCAAGAGCGTCCTGCCGTTCCGCGAATCAGCGACCTGGGACACATCTACGCCAGTTCGCTGGGCAAGTTGGAACTGGACCTGATGGGCACTCATCAGATGAGCGAAAAGCAAGTCGTCGATGCCGTGATGGCTCAAGCGATCGAAGTCGTTTTTCGCGAGTACGTCGAAGAACATGGGCTGGCAGAAATCGCCGAGATTTTTCGCAGCGGAGTTCGCGTCGAAGTCGGGGATATGCTACCGAGCAGCGAGTACGCCGAGCGACTAAAAATGGTCCCACCAGCTTGGAACACTGCCTTTGAGGTAAACGCGAGCGAAAACGAAGCGGTTCGTGCCAGTTGTGTCGAGTTCGTGCTGGCCGGTCTGTATAGCATGGACAAAATCAGTCGAGCAAATCGACATGGCAAGATTGAGTACGAACTTTAGCACTCCAAACCTCTCCTGCGAGAGAGGATTGAACCAATCGACGCCTCATTGCAGCAGCATCCTCACTTCACTGCCTCAACCATGTCCAAGCCTTATCGTCCCGGCGGTGTGATCCACTCCTACCAGAAGTACGATCCCGCTCAGTTCCCTCCACCGAACCAACCTCCTCCGGACTTGGTGTCGCCAGCGTTCGAGCAGGCGCTGATGTACGGAAAGTTTCGCGAACTGACCGAAGAGGAACTTGCCAACGCAGTGAAGATTGACCCCAGCCAGATCGCAGGTCTTGGCCCAAGTCTAGACATGCTGCGCGCGATGCTGGAGGAACGCAAACGCAAGATTTTGGAGACCTATGAAGCGCACAGCGTCGGGAAGAAGGCTCGCAAGGCATTTCTTAATTCGTCGAAAAACCTGTCGGTACCGAAAAGACTGGAGAAAACGTTTCGCCGTGCGATCAATCAGGAGCAACCCTATTTGATGGAATCGCTTTGGTATCAAGCGGGCGATGACAGCGGAGAGTTTGCAGTTGGCATCCTGCAGGTCAGCCAGCGAATGGAAGACAAGCACAACATCCAAGAACTCGCCAGCAAGTACGACTTCACCGGCAATGAATCGATGACAGTGTCTAAGGCACTGGAAGTGAAGATCGAGTTAGAGAAGATTGATGAACTATTGAAACAACTCGAAGAAGCAGCCAAGAACGCTCAAATTGGCATCATCGACATGGAGGCCTTGGGTGAGTTCGCACAGCCGGGCGACATGGAGCAACTGGAAGAGATGCGGCGACAAGTCGAGAACATTGTCCGTGAACAAGCCGAGCGTCAGGGCCTAGAGCGTGATTCCGACGGCGGTGGTTTTCGGCTCACACCCCAGGCGTACAAGATTTTCCAAGGCAGATTGCTGGAGCGAATATTTAGCGAACTGGCTCCATCACGTACTGGTCGCCACCAAGGTGACGTCGTGGGTGAAGGCGCGGTCGAGCTGCAGCAGACGAAACCGTACGAGTTCGGTGACAGCGTCGCGAACATTGATCTAC
>CAYUGI010000098.1:0-21475 GCA_964444105.1 uncultured Pirellulaceae bacterium | reverse complement strand
TCGGGGCGTGGCGCAGCCTGGCTAGCGCGTCTGGTTTGGGACCAGAAGGTCGCAGGTTCGAATCCTGTCGCCCCGACTATTTCAGAAGTGTTGTTTTTCTTATAAGCCGGAACCGCTTTTGGTTCACCGCTCAAGAGTCGAGCGTGCGGCGTTTTCAAGACAGCCAAAACGGTACATACCGTTTTGGCATTTTTGGAGCGTTGCAAAATGCCGAAGCTAACCCAATCGGTACCCAAATACCGAAAGCACCGAGCCTCTGGCCAAACAATCATTACCCTCAATAATGACGACCACTATCTAGGCCCCCACAAGTCACAGACCAGCATTGACGAATACGATCGTCTGATTGGCGAGTATCTCACGCGCGGACGCCGTTCACCTGTCGCTGATCCGTCATCGTGCTTGGTCAAAGAGGTCGTTTTGGCCTACTGGACTCACGCAAAGGCGTACTACGTCAAGAAAGGGAAGCAAACCAAGGAGGTCTCTGCGATCAAGTGCGTGCTTCGCCCGGTGCGGAAACTGTACGGGGACAAGCCGGCGGTCGAATTCGGCCCGCTGGCCTTGAAAGCAATTCGTCAGCAGTGGGTAGCGAAAAGGATCGAATTCGGTTTACGGGCTATCCAAGCACGCCTTTCATCACGTCGCCGTGGACGTCGGTAAGGCGGAAGTCTCGACCGGCGTAGTTGTAGGTCAGCTTGGTATGGTCCAGTCCCATCAGATGCAACATCGTGGCGTGAAGGTCATGGATGTGGGTCTTGTTCTCGACGGCTTGATAGCCGTGCTCGTCGGTGGCTCCGTATCGGAGGCCACCCTTAACGCCGCCACCGGCCATCCATGAGGTGAAGCCTTTGTTGTTGTGGTCGCGTCCGTCGTCGCCTTGCGCGTACGGTGTCCGGCCAAATTCACCGCTCCAAACGATCAGAGTGTCCTTGAGCATGTCGCGCTGCTTCAGGTCGGCCAGCAGACCAGCGATCGGTTGATCGGTGGCCATCGTGTTGTCGCGCAGCGCTTGTTCAAGGTTGCGATGCTGATCCCAACTTCCGTGAGTGATTTCGATAAAGCGCACGCCGGCTTCGGCAAATCGGCGGGCCAACAAACACTGGCGACCGAACTTGGCGGTGGCTTGATTGTCGATGCCGTAGAGAGCTTTCGTTGCGCGGGATTCGCTGTCGATGTCGAGTAACTCCGGAATTTCACTCTGCATGCGAAACGCTAATTCAAACGACTCGATGAGTCCTTCGACTTCCGGATTATGAACCTCATTTTTTAGTTTTCCCTGGTTGAGAGAATTGACGAAATCGAGCTGCAGACGCTGTTGTTTGCTGGTCAGGTTCGGGTTGTTGATGTTCGGCAGGGTAGCGGCCGAAGTGTCGTAAGCTTGTTTACGTAGGCTGCTGCCGATCGGAGTTCCTTGATAGATCGCTGGGAGAAATGCCGAGCCATAGTTGTTGGCACCCGATGGTGGACTGAGCGTGATAAATCCGGGGAGGTTCTGGTTTTCCGTTCCCAGCCCATACAGTGACCACGCACCCAGCGACGGACGAACACCTTGAAAGCTACCCGTGTGAAGCATCGCGAACGACTGTGGGTGGGCGGGAACGTCAGTGTGCATCCCGTTGATCAGGCAAAGGTCGTCAGCGTGCCGAGCCAAATGTGGATAGAGCTGCGAAATCGGCAGGCCGCTCTCACCGTGCTGTTTGAATTGGAACGGTGACCCAAGCCACTTCGCGTTGCCATTGACTCCGGCGACTTTGCCAGAGTCTTTGTTCAGCCGCGGCTTGTAGTCGAACGTATCGACATGCGAGGGAGCGCCTTCCATGCACAGGAAGATCACGCGCCGCGCAGTGCCAGGAAAATGCGGAGCCTTAGGAGCCAGCGGATTCTTGTTTTCTGCGGCGTGGGCGTTTTTCGAATGCATCGTGCTGAAGCCGGCAAATGCAGCGTAAGCAAACCCAGTCGACAAGGTCTTCAGGGCCTGGCGACGAGAGGGAGTGGAGAGATTGGAATTCATCGTAGGGAACTCAAAGTAAGGAATGAGTCGTTGATTACTTTGACAGGATTAAGGTGATGAAACATGATGCATCGCGCAGAAACCGATTGGTCAGCTCGCATTTCATCATGTCTTATCCTGTTCATCCTGTCCAAATACGGGCTGTCTGTCCTTCCTTATCACTTCAGTTGACGTACAGGAAATCTGACGAGGCCAGCAGCGCGTGGCAGAAGCTGGTCATCGCTTGGAAATTCGCTTCGCGGTCGCTACGGGTTTCCTGCTTGGCCATCCCGACGAATTTTTTGTAGAAGATGCTGGCCTTGCGAGTTTCTTCCACCGAAGGAGGGCGGCCGTAGACGAGATAGAATGCAGCACGTCCTTTTTCTCCTGGCTTGATCTCGTCGTTTTCGATCAGCCGGCGGGCCATGGCTTCGGATTGGGATCGAACGAAGTCACTGTTCATCAGGTACAGTGCCTGCGAAGGAACGGTGGTGGTTTCGCGCTTGCCCATCCCCGTGTTTGGATCGGCAAAGTCAAACATAGCGAGAGAGCCAGGAATCTGCTTGCGCACGATCGGCAGGTACACGGATCGATGCGAACTTGTGTTCTCGAAGCCATCGATGGCGGCAACACCGCCACCGCGCAGGTTGCGACTTTGCTGCGTGATCACCGAACCGTAGGGCGGATCCATTTCCAGATTTCCGCTGACGGCAAGAATGGAGTCACGCAGAGATTCGGCATCGAGTCGGCGTTTGTCCGCTCGCCAACGTAGAGCGTTTTCGGGATCAGTGTTGAAAGCAGTGCTATCGAATGTCGAACTCAGTTGGTAGGTGCGTGACAGGACGATATTGCGGATCAATTTTTTCACCGACCAATCGTCGGCTATGAACTGCAGAGCAAGGTGGTCGAGTAGTTCGGGGTGACTGGGCTTATTTCCGGTTGCGCCGAAATTGTCGACGCTGGCGACGATGCCACTACCCATCAAGTGCATCCATACTCGGTTGACCATAACACGACCGGTAAGCGGATTGTCGGAAGAAGCGATCCATCGGGCAAGCTCAAGGCGACCAGAGGATTTACTAGTCAGTGGTTGCATGTCGTCTTTATCAGACAGCACCTGGAGAAATCCACGTGGCACCGTGCCTTTGGCCAGTTCAACCTCGCCACGCACCAGGAACTGGGCATCGGAAATGTTGTCGCTGTCAGTCATGCCCATGGCGAGGGCAATCGGCTTGCCATCTTCGCCGTACGATCCCAGTTCTTTCTGCAGCATCGTTGCCACGTGGTTCAGCTGCAGCAGTTGCTTGCGTTGGCTCGCGTCGATCCCCTGCTTGCCAGATCGGCGAGCTCTGAAGAGTTCACCTTTGATCTCTCTGAGACGCTCGTTGGCTCGGCTGAGTTGGTTGCGTTTGCTCGCCATTTCGCTCTTGGACAGCGGTTTGAACGCGTACTTGCGTTCCTTGATCGGCAGTTCGATCAGCTCGGACGCATTGCGATTCTGAACGGCTGAGTAGGTGCCGAACCAGGTATTGCTGCTCTGAAAAATGCCTGCCATCGCGTAGTAGTCGGACTGCGGAATGGGATCGAATTTGTGATCGTGGCAGCGGGCGCAGGCGATCGTGGTGCCGAGCATGGCCTTGCCCAGCGTTTCAATTTGTTCGTCGATCAGATCGAAGCTGAATTGACGGGGGTCCTTTGCGTTGAGGTTCTTCGGGCCTAGAGCAAGAAACCCGGTGGCGACAAGATTCTCGGCCCAGACCTCATCTGTTTTTACAGGCATCAAATCGCCGGCGATCTGTTCGGTCAAGAACCGGTCATAGGGTTTGTCGTTGTTGAAACTATTGATGACATAGTCGCGGTATCGCCAGGCTTCCGGATAAAAAACGATATTCACGTCTTTGCCGTTCGATTCCGCGTAGCGGGCCACGTCCAGCCAATGGCGACCCCATCGTTCACCGAAGCGAGATGACGCGAGTAGTTCATCGACGACATTGGCAACAGCTTCTGATCGATTTTTGGCACAGTCCTTGACGAAAGCTTCGACGTGCGCGGGTTTTGGCGGTAGGCCAATCAGATCGAAGTAAAGCCGGCGCAGTAGGGTGGCGGGGTCGGCATCAGCAACCGGTTCCAGGCTGGCTTCCTTGAGCGCGGAAAAGATGTAGCGATCTATGTCGGTGACCGGCCAGGCTCTGGCGGGGAAATCGGGAACTTTCGCCTGCTGTGGTTTCTTGTAGGCCCAGAAGGTTCGCCCGGCCTCAATGTCGATCGTGGACTTGATGGGTTCGTTGCTCTTCAAGCTGCGCGAATCGGGGGCACCCATCTCAATCCACTTGCGAAAATCGGCGATCACGGATTCTTTAAGCTTGTACTTCGGCGGCATCTCAAACGAGGGATCTTCGTAACTGATGGCGGTGATCAGCAAACTCTTGTCCAGTTTTCCGGGGACGACAGCGGGACCACTGTCGCCGCCCTGATGGCTCGCATCACGGCTATCGAGCAACAGTCCGCCCTTCGATTCTCCCGATTCTTGCGAGTGGCATTGGTAACAATGTTTGACCAACGCAGGGCGAATATTCGATTCGAAGAATTCAATCCCGGCCGAATCGGTTTGCCCAAAACAGGTGGTCGCGGGCAGCTGCGCGAGTCCAACTGCGACCAAAGTGGCTTTGATGATTTGTTGTGTGATCCTGAAGACATTGCTCCTGCGATTTGGGGGAAGGTTCCAGACTACAGTTGTCGTGAACAAGTACAGTGGTCCGAAAAGAAATCGCATTGTCACTCTGACCTCAGCTTGAGAGGATACTAAATCTTGTTTGTCGGTTTCAGGTACTACTTGGAATGAACACTCTAGTCATGAACATCGCTAAGCGAAGCGTCCACGATCACCCGCACGTGGTCACTGAACTGGTTGAACACCGCCAGTTTCAGAGTCAACGTACGACGGTCTTCGCTCAATGAAACGACATCGGCGGTTCGCGGAGGGCTCAGCTCCAGCCCACGTTTGAATGGACGGATCGGTCCCCTGTGGAGGGCGAAAAACTCATCCGTGATCTTCAACGTTTCGGTGTTCACAATCATCCCGATCACTGGCCGGTCAAATGTGATACTGCCTGCGATCCGACGCATCCTGCTGCCGGGCTCTTTGCTGGTTGCTTCTTGTCGAGCCGGATCGACCGGATTGAACTGCAGTAAATAAGATCGAACCCGTTGCCCTATGGGAATATTGGACTCGGCCAGTTCTGATTCCACAATGTCGATTGGGCACGGCTCTTCCAGCTTTCCAGCATAGCCTTCGGGCAGTACCAGAATATCGGTATCGCTCTGAATCTGACTTAGACGCCGTGGCCATGGCGGAGCGAATCGAATGGCACCGGTCGACTCCACAATCCCGGACGCGGTCGGCCAAAGCTTCTCGAATGGCTGCGTCGCGAACTCACTCTCGCTCACGCTGCCATCCGTGGTGAGATGAACGGTCTCGCCCTCAGTCAACAAGTGGTTATTGCTGTCCAATCGGCTGACAATTTCTACTTCCCCGTCAAACACTGAGACCGTGGACAGACCGTTTGCACTCTGTTCAATCCCGAATGCCGTCCCCAGATCCACCACTTGTGCCGACGGAGTATCGACTCGGAACCCTTCCGCACCCTGAGGTACGGTGGCAGTTAGTAAACCCGTGTGCAGTCGTGTTTCGCCTAGAGTAACCAATTCGTATTCTGCTGGCCCCTGAAGCGTCACTTCGACACCGTCGGCAAACTGAATCCGTACGATTCCGGACTCTAGCGACAACGATTGTGCTTCCAGCTTGTCGCCATCAGAAAGTTGTTCACCTCGCCAGACGGCGTCCGAACTTTGGACCAAGGAGGCAACAAAATGGGCGTCGCTACTCATCACCTTTGCTGTCTGCTCTTCATCACCGTTGCGAAAGGCAACGATCCCGAGAACAATTAGCAGGCACGCTACTAGTGAAGCAACCACTCCGGCGACACGAAGTGTGGCGACACGAAGTGTCATCATCGTTGAAGAAGCTTGTACCGGGCGGGTCGTTGCCTGGCAAAGGAGATCCACATCGTCGACCATCCCCTCCGGCGCGCCGATGGCGAGGTCGCGCAACCCCGATTCGAGAGTCGCCAACGAACGCAAGTACGCCCTTGCTTCTGCATCCGAGCGGAGCAACTCACGCAGTAGGTCCCCTTGGGACTCAGCCAGCCGCCCGTCAACATAAGCTTCGATTAGCTCGGTTTCTGAGGGACTCATTGTCCTGTCGCCTCCGCAGGCGAACGCTCGATGCACTTCAAGAGTTGGCGACGTAGTCGACTGAGCACTTGGTAGATCGACTCAGGTGTCTTTCCAGCGGCGTTTGCAATTGCCTTCATTGACCGCTCACCAGAGTAGACATCCAGAATCAATCGCTTCCGTTCTTGGGGAAGCCTTTCCAGACAGCCTTCAAGCGCCGCCAACTGCTCCTGTCGCTGGTCGAGCTCGTCCACGCCTTCATCCGCAATCAATTGCTCCACCTCTTCGCCCAGCACAATCGCGCCACCACAATCCGATCCCGTGCTTTGGAGCGTCGGAATCGCGAGACTTGAATCCACGCGATTCCGCAAGCCCATTTGCAAAAGTGCTCTGGATCATCAAGTGACGAGAACTTTTTCCATGCGGTGACACTGACCTCCTGCATCACTTCATCAACGTCACCAAACGTCGGCAGCAAAGACCTCAAAAATGCACGAATCACACGATCATGCCGCGTCAGCAGTCTTACAAACTGCTCGCGATCCAGATGATCAGTGCTGTCAATTTTCGGATCCATATTCGCTCTCCACCATACAACCACCGCTGAAACGCAATCCTGACAGGAAATCTCCGAATTTCTTCTTGAACGGCTCCCATAGCGACGAATCGAAGGGGCTGGTGATATAGCAGGTTGATCAAACCAAGCGTATTCCATCACGCTGGATCACAATCACTTTCCGGCGATACAGGCCCCCAATCGCTTTCTTGAATTGCCCTTTGCTCATCCTCAAAAGCTCAAATATCTCCGCCGGAGTCGACTTGTCGTGAACGGGGGCAAAACCGTCATGATCGCGCAGGAAGTCGTGAATCACTTGGCTGTGGCTGTCGCGGATCTCACGACCACTTTTCAGACTTAAATCAATCTTGCCGTCCGCACGGACACGTTTGATGTAGCCCTGAATTGACTGCCCAAAGCTGAGCCTTTGATCGACTTCATCTGCATACAGCAAACCCCAATGGCTGTCATCCACAATCGCTTTGAAACCCAAGTCCGTGCTGTTGGCGATAATCAAATCGACCCTCTGCTGGGGTCGAAAGTCATGTTCGTCGTTTTCCTCGACGACTTTATCGATCCTTGATGTCGCTGTGATCCGTTCTTGGTTATCCAAATACAGAAACACGATATAGGAATCGCCCACATTCATCGGTCGATGCTGCTCGGCAAAAGGAACCAAAACGTCTTTGTCCAATCCCCAGTCCAAGAACGCGCCGACCGGCGTGTTGTCTTTCACTTCCAAATACGCAAACTCACCGACTTCGACTTTGGGAGTTTGCGTGGTGGCAATAGGGCGGTCTTCGGAGTCCAGGTACAGGAAGACTTCAACCCTGTCGTCAACCTGCAACCCTGCCGGACAGTGCTTCGTCGGCAGCAAGATTTCACCAAGACGACCGGCATCCAGGTAGAACCCAAATTCCGTCTCCTTGATCACTTCAAGCTCATAGGTGTTACCGATTTCGATCATCGCGTTTGAATGAACATTGATATTTGGGACGGGCGGGTTGAGGCCGTAAGGTAGAGCGCACTGTCACCGCTCTAGGCGAATTCCTAACGGCAAGGAATCGCCGAAGATGGTGGCGGCTTCTTCGGTTTCTAGTTTGCCACCTTTGCGAAGTAAATCGAGATTGTGCTCCGAGGCCGCGCGATCGGACAAGTGCTCGATAGCTTGTTCGCGTGTGGTGGCGGGGACGTCGCGGAATCGGTCACCGGTTTTTCGAGCCAATTGAACGATCGCCAACAACATTTTCGATTCGATCGGCTCGCTAGAATATTGGCGATCGAAATCGATCAGGCTTTCACACCAGGCAGCTGCTTCGCTGGCAGGTACCGTGGCGTTCAAGGGACCATAGACCGGTTGCCGGCTGCCGATTCGACCGATGGCCCACAACAGGGCACTGCGAATCTTCTCGTTCTTTCGTTTTGCCAAAGCACTGACCGCGGCGCGTCCTAAATCAACCTTGTCACTGGCGGATAGTCGTTCCAGCGAGCCCGTCAAACGCCAAACTTCGGCCGCTTCATGCGGTGCCAGCTGCATCTTTTGAGTGCGCAGCGCTTTCAAATAGGGATCGGCAAGCTGCATCTGTTGGCCTGCGGTCAATCCGCCGGCGATGCGCCGCCACATGATCATCGATTCGGTTCGCGATGCGGCGGCGGAGAATGCCAGCTTGGAATGCACGGCTTTCCACACACTGGCAACTCGCCAATCATCCACGGCGACCCCGTAGCCCGGCCGCAAACAGTATCCAACCAGATTCAGCCAACGCGATTCGTGTTGAGGTGACTTGCGACGGCCTTGGTTGTGGTCAAACAGAATCTGCCACTGTTCGCGAAGCAACGATGGCGGCCACTGATCGCGATGCGTTTCAGTGATCGACTGCAGTTGCTTGACCAAACGAGCAGGCTTGGCAGTGTCGTCGCCGAACACCGCCTGCACGGCTGCGGAGCACTCGGCGACCGTGTCCGAATCGACGATCCCTTGCGTTTCACCGATGCCGTCATGCGCATCGCGATCCGTCTCCAACGTACTACGGATATCGAACTCCAGACGCCATCGCTTCCCGGTTTCGGGAGCGACACAGTACAGACCGACGGTTCCAATTTCGCTCAATTCCGATTCGATGACGACGCTGATTTCTGCATTCTCGCGTTTCTTTCCCAGCACAAGTGCCGTGCAAATCGGCGGCAATGGAGAGGCTTCCTTGCGATCAATATCGATCAACTCGCCCACCGAATCGGCCAGTCGCGTACTGCTAACCCACAATGGAAACTGGATTGGCGAGCCGATTTGAAGTTTCAACGGGTGGTTGTCGGCACGAAAACGCTGGCCGGCTTCTGCGCTGCCGGGAATCAAGCAGACTGCGCGCGGCGGATTCGACTGGACTTGCATGTAGTACGAATGCCCCAGGTTCGCGGCAATACGGATGCCTTTGCCACGGCGCACCATGGCGTAATAGGCCGCGCCGCGAGCGACGGCGAGATCCAAGCGAGGCGATTCCAGGACATTGGGCTTCCAAGTTTCATCGCCATCCGCAAACCAACGCGACAAAGATTCGACGATTCGCTGGCCCACTGCCGGTGCGGCCATGACGCCACCGTTAAACAGCACCATGTCGGGGCGATCAGTCGCACTCTGGTCGTTGTCTTCCAGGCCGGTCCGGCGGTGTGTGTGCAAGAATTCTGCGAGGTGCCGCGTCACGGCCGGGTCGGCGGCGTAGGGCAGTCCGAACTCTTGAAAACCGCTTTCGCCCGAAACCGTTTTGTCCGTCAAAGCGACTTCCGGAAAGAACCCGTCCAGTAGCACTCCATCGATTTCGTCTGCCGTCAGCTCAATTTGCAAACTACCGCCCACCAATTGCGAGCCTTCGGCCGGCAAGTTGATCGTGTAAGTATCTGGACGACTTGGCGACAACATCGTTTCCTTCACACTGCGGGAGACTTGCACCAACCGATCCCACTGCGAGGGCGAGAGGGTTTTGTCCGCGATTTTTGATTCGGCCAATTTCGCGACCGCCAAATCCAAGTTGTCGCCACCCAAGATCAAGTGGGCTCCCACGGCGACGCGGTGAAACTGAATTTGTGATCCTCCGTCGCCGGCCGCTCGAACACGAATCAGCGTCAAGTCGGTCGTGCCGCCACCAATGTCACACACCAAAATCAACTGGCCTGGCTGCACACTTGATTGCCAATCGTCGCCTTGTCGATCGATCCAAGCGTAAAAAGCCGCTTGTGGTTCTTCGATCAGAAAGACTCGCGGAAGCCCAGCTTTCTTCGCGGCGGAAACCGTTAGTTCGCGCGCCACTTCGTCAAACGACGCGGGTAACGTGATCACGACATCTTGCTGCTCCAAAGGATGGTCGGGGTGATCGTGGTTCCACGCTGCGCGAAGATGGCCAAGATAACGCGAGGAAGCTTCCACCGGAGACAAGCACTGTACGTCGGCGTCGCCATGCCACGGTAGCAGGTCCGCGGTTCGGTCCACACCGTCGTGCGATAGCCAGCTCTTGGCCGATGCAGATCGGCGGCCCGGGTGTCGCTGCCCGGCATCTCTGGCCATGACACCAACGCTAAAGTTCGACGGGCTGGCTTCCCATGGCAACTGTTGTTCACTGGCGGATTCGCTGGTGGTCAACTCATAGTGAAACGACGGGAGCGTTTCACGCTGCTCTCGCTGACCGAGATCGATCCATTGGGAAACACGAAAATTCTGAATGGTCGCCAATTCGTCGTCGCTGTCGATGAAGCAAAGGGCACAATTGGTGGTGCCCAAATCGATACCAACGACGTACCGCGAGAGTTGCGGTTCGTCGTCGTCGGGGGTTTCGATTGAGTCAGACGTGGTCACAGGATTGGATATTGAAGGTGTTAGTTGATTTAGGAATCAAGGTTCGGCCGCTGCCCGCTGCGTGGTCGTGCAGCTTATAAGTAAAGTGAGCACTACGATTCCCAAATTAAACTCTCCCTCCGGGAGAGTCGAGCCATAGCGAGGAGAGGGCCAAACCCGGTTGCCAGCATGGTTGATAAGCTTGGCGTGTTTCCCTCTCCGGCCGCTACTGCGTCCGACTCTCCCGCAAGCGGGAGAATGAAGTTAGTGATTTCGGGAAAATTAGCTCGCGTCGCGAGTGCTAAATTCCATCTTCCATTTGTCTTCTGTCCGAGTCGCATGGCACCACAGTTCGAACATTCCAAGTTCGGTGATTCGACTGGCAAATTGCACCGGCACAAACGTCTGGCCGCTTGCTGATTCGGATGACAAGCTGATCGTGATTGGCTCCGTCTCCACCAACTCGTCGTTGGACCATTGGTTTAATGCGTCGCCCACCGCGTCGTCGGGACGAATCGATGAGGAGAAGAACCGAAACTGCGCCGTCTTGCCAACCATCACGCCGACCTCGGCGCTAGGAACGTCCGCTTCGGTTCCTTCTTCCATGCCACGCGAGGCGACGCAAAGTGCGCGAAGCGGTCGTGGCACTCCGGGAATCGCCAAGCCGGCCGTTTCGATTCCGACGTAGTAAGAACGCGCCGTGCCACCTCGAATTCGAATGCCGCCGCTTTGCTTGCTCCATCCGTAGTACGCCGCGCCGATCGCGACAGCGGTGTTTAGGTCATCTGGACCGCCAAGGATCTCCGGCACGTTTTCGCACCAACCGGTGACGGTGTCCTGCAGCCGATTCCGCAGCGTCTCACTTCGGAACACACCCCCATTAAAAAGCAGGTGCGTTGGACGGATGGCCGTGCCGCCTTCCGTCTCACTGGCTTGATCGGCCAAAAACGCCGCCACATGCTTGGTGATTGCAGCATCAGATTCGTACGGAAGTCCGATGTCTTGAAAACCCGATGCAGCTTGCTGCTGCGGCCGATCGGTCGCAGCACACTGAGGGAAAAAACCGTCGATGATCAAGTCGCTCGCTTCTTGCTTGGTGACTTCGACGCTGAGAGTGCCACCGATTAGAGAACTCCCCCGACCAAGCACCGAAATGGTTTGGCTTTCCGGCCCGTCGGGTGAAAGCAGTGTTTCTTTTGCATTTCGACACGCATGCCAAAGCGATGTGCTTTGCCAAGGATCCAACTGGTGGCCTTGCTGTGCAAATTTTCCGCTGGCAAAGTGAGCCAGCGCCAAGTCCATGTTGTCGCCGCCGAGCAAGCAGTGATCGCCGACCGCCAATCGTTGCAGCGAAAGTTGCCCATCCGTCTCGGAGACCGTGACCAATGTCAAATCCGTGGTTCCGCCGCCAACATCAACGACCAACAAATTGTCGCCCGGTTGCAGTTTTTCTCGCCACTGCTCGCCTTGGTTAGCCAACCAGCGGTAGACGGCTGCTTGAGGTTCTTCTAGCAAAACAAACGTAGCAGGAAGCCCGGCGGCAACTGCAGCCTGCCGCGTTAACTCGCGCGCCGCTGGCGCGAATGATGCTGGAACAGTCAAAACGACTTGCTGTTCTTTCAGCGGAGCGTCAGCGTGCTGCTGGTTCCAGGCGGTGACTAAGTGTGACAAGAAACGCACGGTGCATTCATAAGCCGACGTTTTGGGAACCTCCGGCGGTGCTTGCCACGGCAGCGAGTCATCTTCCGGGCCACTGGTCCAATGACACAACCAACTTTTTGCCGCTACGACGACTCGCTGCGGGTTTTCGGCTGCTTGCGCGCGAGCATACTCGCCGGTGGGATCCGGTCCGTACTGGGATTCCAACGCACCCGCTTCGCCATCGCGCGGTAAGTACAAAAACGATGGCAACGCGTCACGCGATTCGATTTGGCCGGGCTGGATGATTTGTGGGATCGTTAGCAATCGCAAATCCGCGCGTTCATCCAAGGGCGAATACGCGACCACGCAGTTCGTAGTGCCAAGATCAATTCCAACACTGTAGCGAGCGTTCATTCAGGAAATAGAGTCGTTCAAGGAAGAGGGGGAAAGACTGCTGCGAAGGATCCGCCCGCAGTTGTGCTTGTCGCTGCAGTGGTGCTTATCGCTGCAATTGAGCCTATCTTTGCAATTGAGCTGGCGCGATCACGTTCGCGTCGGCTTCGTCGCCGGACCACGTGGGCAAGTCAACTTGAGTCGCCTGCCAACCATGATGCACCAGATTGCCCGACGTCGAATTTCCTTCACCAATCCACTGGTACCGAGCGGGTGAGCCGTCGTTGCCGATTTCGACCGTGGCACCTTCGCCCGCATCACTGACAGCGGTCAGCCCAAACAAACGAGCCAGCGTTGACGCACACGCTTGTAAACAAGGACGAGTGGCCGCGCCGACTTGTGCGTCGGAGTAATTCGTCAAGTCTTCTTGGATCAAGTCCACCAATCGAGCTTCCCGTTGCAAGGCCGACAAGAGCGTGATCGCGTCGCTTCGACCGGGAACACGTTTGACCGAGGCAGGCAGCGATTCTGGCTCAGGGAGTTTTGCTGCAGAGTCCTTTCCGTCCAAAGCTTGGCGTAACTTCTCGGACGCTTCTTGATTAAAAAGAGCCGCGGAAAACGCTCTGATCGCGATCCCAAGTCCCATGGAATTTCCCCTGGAATGATTGTCAAAACACCCAGCTTGGCAAACCAGCACCAAACGTCAACCGGCCCGCGAATTTGCCCCCTTTCAAAGCCAAGTCGCTCAATAGGCTCTCCGATTGCAAAAGGCTCAAATCACTTGGTCGTAAACGAATCGGACAGTGGTGCCCAGCACTTGCCCTCGGCGTTTTGAACCAAAAGGCGGTAGTAGTACTTGGTTCCTGGCTGAAGGTCGTGCAACTCTATCGAGTTGGCTCCCGTTTGGAGGGAGATAGCGTCTGTCTTGCTCGCCCAAGTTCGATCGGGAGCCAGCATTTCTGTGCTGACGCCCTTTGACTCTGTGCCATGCAGCTTGCGAGCGACAAAAGTAAGGCAATCGATGGGGCCGTAATACAGCACTCCCTCCGCTCGAGTGCCTGCGTCTTTCAGGTCGTAGTTGATCACAGCGGACCGATCAGTAACGCGGGTTACCGATGACCTGCCGAATTCGATGGGATGCTGGAACAACTGCTTCGTCATCTCTGCCGATAGATATCCCGGCAATGGACTGCTTGGCACTAGAGTCGTTTCTGGCTCCGGCGTGATCATTTCCATCCCGCCGGTACCCATCTGGAACCAACCGTCTTCTGCTGCGATGAATTTGTTTGTTGGCCCGGCGGACTTGGTCGTTTGACGGTCAACGCCGTGCCATTGTGCGTCATCTCCATAGAACCAACCTCGTCGGCGAATCACGCGCCGACGATCTCCGGTGCGCTGGACAGCCGGTGGCCCAGGGACTTCACAAAATGATGCGGGACGCAGATAGGTTGGGTCACTTGGTTTACGACCACGCTTGTTCTTAACAGGCTTGTTTGCTTTGGCGAACAGCACCCAGCGTTTTTCTGCATCGTGAAAGAAATAGCCAGTGAAGGTGTCAATGTTCTGATTGGTTTCCACTCTCAATGCCAACGTGATCGAATGCGATGCCTTTGCAATAGGGTCCCAATTGCGAATTTTGACTCCGCTGCCTTCGTGGCCAAATCCGCTGAACTGAGCAAGCGGATTTCCAGTTCCGATCAAATGCGGCATCGTATTGAGTGGCGGGGCGGCTTTCGCTTTGCTGCTGGCCGCCCACATTGAAAAATTCAAGTTGCCGTGTGCCGTTCGATCCGCGTCAAACGATCCGCCAAAGTATCCAAACTGCGTTGTCATCGGCGAATAACTGGTCGCTTCCGTCAAGCTTTGCGATTCAAAAACCCACATTCGTGTTTTCGGGCAGTCGCTACAGTGGTACTGAGTATGAACAGCAGCGGGGCGCCAGCGCGCACGAAGTACGCGGGCGTTTTTTGCAGCATTGCCCGTCAAAGTCAACTGTTTGACTTTCGTTGGCGCAGTCCCGCTGATGCGAGAAAGCGCAACGGTGTGCAAACCTGCCTCTTGGACAGGAAATTCTACCGGCTGGACTTCGCCATCACTAACGACAAGTGACCGCTTCATGCCGCCCAGACTGATCGTCCATTTTCCGGCAGCGTCTTGCAATTCAACCCGGACATCCACATTGCCTTTCTCGGGAACCCAAACGTACCAGCGCGCTGCGCTGTCTTTCGAATTGCCAATGGGAATTAGGTGAGTGAAGTGAGCCTTGATTAAATCGGCATCCCAAGCCGGCGCTGCGTGTTGGCCGTCTGCGCGAAACGCTCCTTTGTCAAAGAACCCGTTATTAGCGTCCAACACAACCGTTTCACCGGTGTTGACGCGAGCCAGATACAAAACGCTCGTTCCTTCATCCTTCACCAGTTCCAGCCGGTCATTCGCGACACTGCCTTTGCATAACGCAAGAATCAGAAGGGCAGTTCCAGCGAACGTGAGCGTGTGATAGTGCATCAGAAAAGTCTCAGAAGAAACGATTGCCAGAGAAGTACTATTCCGGGGCCAATCTCCGGCAACACAAACGAAGGTTTAACACGAATCAGCCGCAAGCGTTGAGCACACTAAGCAGCGGGCCAGTCGTAGCCCGATTGTTTTCGGAATCCATCAATCTTGATCGTGCCGTCTGCGCCGAGTGTCATCATTGAGAAACCATTGTTCTCTAAACCGGATCCTTCCACCATTGCAACCAATGTGCAATAGTGGATGCCGTTGATCTCTTTCAAGTCGTTCTTGTGACTGTGCCCCTGGAAAACTGCCTGCACGTTTCCAGTTGATTCCAACACGCGGCGCACCTCCGAGTTGTTCTTAACACCATGCTTGGTGCTGACGTCCAGCCTTTGGTGAGCAAACACAATGGTCTTGAGAGCTGAGCTTTTCAAATCAGATTGCAGCCAGTCAATTTCTGCCGCCGGAATATTGGCATCATCCCACTGGGAGTTTCCGCGACCGTACGGCTTCCCGTCATCGCGAAAGCACGCATCCAACACAACGAAATGAAAGTCGCCGCGATCAAATGAGTAGAAAGAGGCAGGTTGCTCAACGGTCTCAAGAAACTCCTCTTTCTTGAGTGTGTCGACGCAGTGGTTTCCAAGGACGTAATGACGTTCTTTGCAAATCGCAGAGAACTCTTTGTTGACAGTTTTCAGGTACCGTTGTTCCGTATCAACACTGTCCGCTCGATCGATTAGATCACCGAGCTCGACGAGAAAATGGGGTTGGCCACGCTCGAACTGAACGGCGGCCTCTTCCAACTTTGAGAGTGTTTCGCGGTAGTGCCGCGACCCGGCTTTCGGCTTGTCCGCATAATGAAGGTCCGTGACCATACCGACTCGCAATGAACCGTTCTTTTCATTCACCCCAGTCGGCTCGTCGCCGTCAATTGCCTCATCACCAAACGATGGGATGCCCGCAAGCGATGTCGCGCCCAGGATAAGCGTGCCACCGCGAATGAACGCTCGGCGGCTAAGTTGCTGCGTTTTGAAAACAGGATTCATCAGCAGTTTGTCCTATTCAACAAGCGAATACAGCGTGCGGCTTTCTTGTTTTAGTTTTCCTTGTCTCGCCAGCTCTTTCCAAACCGCTCTGGAAAATTGGTCGGGCGGTGTAATCGCAGCGACACCCGATTTTGAGCCAGACGACATAGGGCCATGACCCAATCGAGATTCGTCATCCAGCCGAGTCAGTTTCAGGCGTTTGCGAAACGCCTTCATTGCCAGCCGAAGCTCCTCATCAGACGGAGGTTCGGGGGTGGAAGCGGATTCCGATTCAGCCATGTGTTTACCTTAGATATTGTGGCGATGGATCGAGATGCGTGAGCGAGATTTTCGCCGGTAGCACATCGTTACGTTCGTTGACGCAGTTTAACACAAATGCCCTGAAAGCACTGATTCCCATGGCATCCTACGCACCGAAATTAGGTTGTTTACAATTTGCATTCTTTCCTAAGTGAGTGCTGATTCGGGCGAGCCATAAAATTGCTGCTTGAACGAAATATACGGCATCTCACATTGAAGCGTTCAAGTGATGGCAAAGAGATCAGACTGCCTTTGACTGCTCTAAGTGCTGTCGATCGCGAGGTCGCAGCAAAGCTCGCCAAACCAAGTCCGCCAAGCGTCGATCAACCGGCCGGACCGACCTGCGTGGTGGATTCCTCGCCTGAGATGCCGCCTGAATTCTCGACTGAGATGGACACCGAGCGGCCCGAGAAACTACCCACAAACGTGCATCCGATCATGCTGGACCAACTGATCAGCGAAGTAGTCAGCAGTGGGCAGTTTGATGTGCCATTGGAAGCCTATGCGAATCAAGCCGACGCGCTCTTGCGTTTGCTGAAAGCACCCAACGCAGAAGCACTTCACCGCGGCATCGCGTTCATTGCTTTGAATCGGCTCGCGATAGAAAGGGTTATCGATCCAGTCCAGAAGAGGGTGGTGATTAATTTTGGTAGAGGATCGCTTGGGAAAGACGTGCCGATCGCATTGCGACTAGCAGTGGCTAGTCAGTTCGGCGACGCGCAACCCCCATTCAATCCAGAAGACGACGAGAAAGGCTTGTATGTCGCCGGTATCAACGGCGGTCAAATCCGTATGCTTCAAGCGCACGCGCTGCGAAAGTGCGCGGAGCTGAAAATCACCGCAGCCATTCCCGAAATCCTTCGATGGATCGCGCGAAACGCCGCCAAGGAAGGCTCGACTGCCCAGCAGTGGTCGCGACAAAATTTGAAGGAGGATTTGGCGGGCCTGATCAATACGGCAAAAAAGGGCTCGAATGAGAAATTGCAGGCCATGGCAGACAAGCTAGCGGTTAACGTTCCCGCTCCCGGCAAAAGGATGTCAAGCGTTGTTTCTGCCAGCAACCCGCCTTCGACGAAGGTGGAGATCCGTGCCGATAAGGGCAACCTTGTTACGCTGGCACCATTCTGCCAAATCACCACACCAAAGAACTTCGAGTGGAAACTACTGTCAACGAAGCCACCGGTTTTCGCTGCTGACGATCCATGTGACGAAGGGACTTTTCGAGTCGAAATTGAATCACCCGCAACCAGCCAAGCAGGAAAGCAAGCGATGATGATGAAGGTCTACCAAGCTCAGTTGCAGGAACTGAAGGACTATGGCTTTCTGAATATCAAAGAGCCAAAGATGGATCCCAATCGGAAGCTTGGCGATGCCGTGAAGTTCGTCATTTCTGCGAAGCACCCCATTCTCCAAACCAACATGCACTGGGCCGTGCGTGTCATGTTCGACAAGCCAAAACACACGTTTGTCTTCAAAGGAATCGCTTTCAAGGAAGAACGAGCGCACGAATTAGTAAAACGATCCAATAGTTTCCGCAAGCTAAATTGAATCTTCGCCGGCACCACCGGGGAGTTCAACGTCGTGCAGGTCACCAAAGGTTGCCAGGATATCGAACGAGCCGAATTGTTGGCGATAATTCATGTTTGTTCTGCCGGAGTCTTTCGACGCGAAAGGAATATTGGGGGGGCTCAAAGGGAGAATCGACAGTCGTACAATCGGAATCTCGCTCATCACGCCGAAACTCGCCAAGGTGACATGCAAAGGGATCATGCTCAGCAGCCCATGGCCTAGAAATCCTATGTGCGCAGGGAGACAACCGCGAAATACGCCAAACACGCGAAAGCAAATGGGAAGTTCAAGCGTGGGTGCTTTTCGCCTATTTCGTTTCTTTCGCGGTTGTTCCACTCTACGGCTTTCGCTCGCGCACGATTCGTTCCCATTCGACTTTAGGATAGTAGCCAAAGTTCACAAGGAGTGCGAGTTTGTGGCCTGTTGCTTTCAAGTAGTTGTGAACCTGGGCTCGATGCTCGTCGGTGAGTTTCGCGACCGCCTTGATCTCAAGAGTGATTTTGTCAAAGCAAATGAAATCAGGTTTGTAAGTCTGCCGTAGAGGTCGTCCCTTGTACTCCAGTTGTAGTTCGACTTGTTCAGCAAACGGGATGCCTTGCATCGACAACTCGAGCGAAAGACACTCCTGATAGACCGGCTCGACAAACCCACAACCCTTCTCTTTGTAGACCTCGAAGCATGCCCCCATGATTCGGTAACTCTCGTCTTTGTAGAGGACGTCCATTTGCAATACTTTGTAAATCAAATGCCAAATATGCGGCGGGTATTGTGGCATTGCAACAAACGGCAGGCTACTTCGTCAACAGTTCGATCTGATCGACAATGCCACGACGGTACTTTCCCAGATCCTTTTCGCTCAGCGATGCGTCCGCCCGCTGCTTGAGATGCTGGTCGTAGAAAACAAGTGTGGCTGCGCGGGATACTCGTTGCACATCCTCTCGCCGAGAAGCCAACGCTTTGGTCAATCGGTTCTCTCGTCGCGACTTGCTGCCAGTCGAATCGGAGAACGAAAGATGATTTGCATTGTTAATCCACAACAAGTAACGTTCGCCATCGGGCCAATATTGAAAGCCGCGTTTACGGTGCAGGGGCTCAAAATTCTGCTGCTTGTCTTTGCTGCCTGATATTCCCAGCAGTGGAACTCGAATGGATGCGTAGCTTTCCTCCAAGAAGAATGGATCGCCCGGTCCCTGCGGTGAAAGGGCAACACCACAGCGAATGCGTTTGTCGAACAAATCAGCGCCCAGCCCCTTTCCTTTACCAACGGGTGGCTGTATCCAATCCAGTGCGGGACGTGCGCCACAAACGACTAAAGTGGTGAATGCACCGAACGAATGCCCCATGACGCCAATTTGTTTCTCGTCAATCTTTCCGCGAAGCTGATCGTGCTGGCGATTCCATCGGATGGCCTGATCGATCGCGAAGCTGATATCCTTCGGGCGATTCAAAACTTCATGCGAGTCTCGAGTCATGGCAGCAATGGTTTTGCCGATTCGCAGTCCTCCCGCCAAAGCCTGCTTCGTATTGCTACCCACGTGCTCCAGGCAAACGACGATGTAACCATGAGTCGCAAGATGCCGAGCCTGAGCAAAATTGGCGTCGCGATTTCCACCCGCGCCATGCGAGACGACCACGGTCGGAAACGGTCCCATCCCCGCAGGCACATGAACCTTCATCGGAACACGACGGTCGCTTCGTGCGGTGTCCACTATCGCTGGGAAATCGATCTCGGACGAACGAATACTTCCCTGCTCGGACAGATCGCTTTTGAGACTGCTGGCTCCGTCTTCCGCGTTGACAACAAACGCAGGAAGGAAAAACGCGAGTAAAAATGAAGGTACTCGGCAAGGCGATTGCATATTTGACGTTCTGAGGGAATTTTTCGGCGCGGATCCAGCGTTAGCAAGGTTTCTAGGACACATTCGCTCAACGCTCCACTATCTTGGCATCAAAAGACACCCCCTTCAACAAACGTAACGTTGGTGCGGCCAATTTGGTTTCACGACCTCGACTCTCCTTCGCCTCTTTTCATAAATCGAATGACTAAAACCTTCTTTCTTGCACTGGCCATTCTGGCATCACCTCTGGCGGTACTGGGGGCTGAAAAACCGAACATTCTGTTCATTGCCATCGACGACCTTCGTCCCGAAATGGCCTGCTACGGCGGGACACAGGTGCAGACTCCGCATCTGGACGCACTTGCATCGCAAGGAATGCGCTTTGATCGTGCCTATTGCCAAGTGGCGGTTTGCGGAGCTTCGCGCGCCAACCTGATGACGGGCATCCTGCCGACTGCTCAACGTTTCCGCAACTTCACGAGTCGCGCCGACAAGGATGCCCCGGGAGCGGCGACTCTTCCAGAGTCTTTCAAACAGGCGGGCTACACCACTCTTTCCAACGGCAAAATCTTCCATTTCAAAGATGATTCCGAAGACCAAAGCTGGAGCGAACCAGCGTGGAAGCCAAAAAGTTCTTCGCTTCAAAGTCATGATCCGGAAACCACGAAACGGCTGTCCGCAAGCAAGAAGCGTGGTCGAATCTACGAATCTCCTGAGGTGGACGATAACGCGTACAGTGACGGATTGGTTGCCGAGAAGAGCATCAAAGATCTTCAGCGTCTTGCGAAGGCCGGTAAGCCATTCTTTTTGGCCTGCGGTTTTGTACGTCCGCACATGCCGTTCTACGCGCCAAAGAAATACTGGGACCTGTATCAGCGAAACGAAGTTGACATCGCCACCAACCGGAAACGTCCCAAGGACGCACCCAAGGAGTTGGTGGGAAGTCGCGAATTTCAATCGTATCACTTGGCGGATTTTGACGTCGATTCGGATGAATTTCATCGCATGATGCGGCACGGCTACATGGCCAGTGTCAGCTATGTGGACAAGTTGGTGGGCGACGTGCTGGCTGAACTGGAACGTCTAGAGATGGCGGACAACACCATCGTCGTTGTTTGGGGCGATCACGGCTGGCACTTGGGCGAGCACAACTTCTGGGGCAAACACAACACCATGCACTTGGCCACCCGCGTGCCACTGATCGTGAAAACGCCTGGAAACAAAGCAGGAGAAACAGATGCCTTAGTCGAGACCGGCGACATCTTTCCAACCCTTTGTTCGTTGGCTGGCATTGCCGTTCCCAATACCGTCCAAGGACGCAGCTTTTCCACGATCCTCGATGATCCTGGACAAACATTTCGCAAGGGTGTCTACAGTCGCTTTGGCCCCGGGGATGCGATCATCACGGATCGGTTTAGTTACACGGTTTACGATGGCGGCAAATCCGAAATGCTCTACGACCTTCAAAACGACCCTGCCGAAAACCTGAATGTCGTAGGTGATTCGGAGTTCGCGGAAACCGTGTCAACGATGAAGAAGATGCTGAAGCGGCGACAAGCCGAAGCGGCCAGCGCAACGGGCGTGGCG
>CAYUGI010000097.1:7873-21716 GCA_964444105.1 uncultured Pirellulaceae bacterium | reverse complement strand
CAAAATTCAAGCGTTCCCGATAGCTGTTCTTCGTCGAGGTGTTCGTGAGCCAGTAACTCGTCAGCGACGGCCGCAATCGCTGCCCAACACTGATCGTCTGACAATCGATCGCGCAGTTCCAAGATGATTTGCTCCAAAATCTTGGTTCGAGTTTGGTCATCTTTCGCGGGGCAATGCATCCAAGCTTGCTGCCAATCACCCTGCCAAGGTCCGTAGTGAGCAGGATGAAGTGGTTCGCCGCGATAGATCATTTCAGCAACCGGCCCGGCCAGAATCGTCATTAATTCGCATTGCCGCTGCCAACTGCATTCCGGGCTGACGCGACCCCAATTGACCAAGCAGTCTCCGTACCGTTCCGGAAGATCATCATCGGCTTCGCCTCCCAACTGCACACGCTCGATCGTCGCCCCAAGCGCATATCCGACCACCGCGTGTCCCGCTTCGTGGTAGGCCGTAAGGGTTTCGTCGTCATCCAATATTCAGTTGCCTGTGTTAGACTGTGCAAAGTAGTAGGCACACTCCGTGTGCCGCAACCTCCTAGCCTTTTCGCGATCAATTTTGCGTAGGCGGACGGCACACGGAGTGTGCCTGCTACGTTTTGCCGCCTGATCTAGCTTTTCTCTCCGACTCCGAGCCAACTATGAAAGCCCTTTTACTGACCGAATACAAGCAGATGCAAGTCACCGACGTCGATGAACCGGAAGTCGGACCTGACGACGTGTTGATTCAAGTAGAAGCTTGTGGCATCTGCGGTAGCGACATTCATGGCTACGATGGCAGTACGGGACGTCGTATTCCACCTTTGGTGATGGGACACGAAGCAGCTGGAACGGTCGTCGCGACGGGCGAAAACGTCACGGACCTTGCCGAAGGTGCACGAGTGACATTCGACTCGATGGTTTCCTGTGGCAAATGCCATTTCTGTACCGACGGCCACCGAAATCTTTGTGACAACCGGATGGTGTTGGGAGTCTCTTGTGGCGAGTACCGCCGTCACGGTGCATTCGCCGAACGCATCAGCGTGCCTCGCCGAATCGTCTATCAATTGCCTGATTCGTTGTCGTTTGAACATGCCGCGCTAGTCGAAGCAGTTTCTGTTGCGGTGCACGCTACGAATGTCACTCCGATCGAACTGGGAGATACAGCCGTCGTTGTTGGGGCTGGCATGATCGGATTGCTGACACTGCAAGCGGTTCGTGCCCGAGGTGCCACACAAGTGATCGCCGTCGACTTAAATGACAAACGGCTCGCTGCGGCCAAAGAACTCGGCGCGGACATCACGCTTCGCGGCGACCAATGCGACGTTGCCGAAGAAGTTCGCAAACTGACCCATGGACGTGGTGCTGACGTTGCCATGGAAGTGGTCGGCGCCACCCCTACCATCAAGACCGCTATCGAATCCGTTCGCAAAGGCGGCAGTGTTTGTTTGGTTGGCAATGTAGCGCCAACGATCGAACTGCCACTGCAAAGTGTCGTGACACGCGAAGTGTCGCTACATGGAACTTGTGGATGTAACGGCGAATACCCTGAGTGCATCGACTTGATGAATCGCGGCATCATCAATGTTGAACCGCTGATCACGGCCAAAATTTCGCTCGCTGATTCGCCCGCCTGGTTCGAGCGACTTCACGCTGGCGACCCCGATCAAATGAAGGTCGTCGTTTGTCCGCAAAGCTGATTTCGGACGCGAGAAAGAGACCTAGGACAGCAAGGATTCGATCGGTTTCCCGTCATCTGTGATGGGTACGGGGCGATCGGCATCGTACAGATTCTTCGTCGGATCGATTCCCATCGCAGCAATGATCGTTGCGAACAGGTTGGGAACCGACACGGGTTTATCGACAGCTTTCATGGCCAACTCGTTGCTGTGTCCGTAGGCTCCACAATGTCGAAGCCCGCCGCCAGCCAGGACGACGGTGAAATTTTCGCTGTGGTGACCACGACCACCACCGGAATCAAATTGAGCTGGCCGACCAAACTCGCTGTTGATGACAACCAGCGTTTTGTCCAGCATTTTTCGCTGTTCCAGGTCTGCCATCAGGACGGTCAGTGATCGATCCAGTTCTTGAATCAATAGATGCTGATTCAGCTGTCCGTCGTTGTGTGTATCCCACCCGGTGCCATTTCGGAAATTCATGTTGTGCGAAAGTTCAACGAATCGGACTCCCGATTGGAACAGCCGACGCGTTAGTAAGCAGCGTTGTCCAAACCCTTCGCCGTACTGATTTCGCAAACCATCTGGTTCATCAGTCAGGTCAAACGCCTTCATGAAGTCCGGTCCGCTCAGTCGAAGGCTTTCCTCAATCGCTTGGTCGTACTGTTTCAACATCGCATCATCCGCGAACCGTTTGCGGCTCGCATTGCGAACGGTCGATAGCAGCTCTTGTCGCCGCAATTGGCGAGCATCACTCATGCCGGCAGGTCGGGTCAATCCCGCTGGACCCGTCACAATGTCGGTCAAGTAAACGAATCCCGCCGACTGCCCCAGAAAACCTGGTCCTCGAGTCAGGTTGGGATAGCCGATCAACATGTACGCTGGAACGCCATCGGTGGCCGCGCCGCATCCATTGGAAATGATCGATCCGATCGATGGATATTGAACTGTGCCTGTTGTGGGTCGGCCAGTGTGCATGCGGTTGGTTGCGGCGGCGTGTTCGTCAACGACATCGTGGTGGACCGTCCGGATTGCCGTGACGCGGTCCATCACTTTCGCGGTTTCGGACAAGTGCTCACACACTTGAACACCCTGCACGGCCGTATCGATCGACTTGTAATACGAGCCGGCTTTCCTGGTTTTGGCGTCCCCCATCGCTTTGGGATCGAAGGTGTCGATTTGTGACATCCCACCGCCAAGCCAGATCATGACGCAATGTTCGGCCTTACCAAGCGGCACGTCAGCAGATTCATTTGCCAACAAAGGGGTCGCCAGCGCCGTCGCGGCGCTTGCGGAAAGGAAATCGCGTCGTTTCATTTTGCAGCAACGAGGTTTAGGGAATGACAATCATTTCGGGGCTGTTCAGCAAAGCCCACACAGCGTCTTCGGCTCGTGCACGCCAGTCGTCGTCAAGCAGTTGGGTCGGTGGCGGACCTTGTCTGGCAAGCTCCGTCATCTGAACCTTGATCACGTTTGCTTCGGTGTTTAGGTGGTTAGACCATGAAACGTAACGAAAACGTTTTGGCACCGTCGCGATGTCAGACATACTTGGTTGACGAAAGCGATCACCGTAGCCACTGCGTAGCAAATCAACGAACTTTGCTCGCTCAGTTTTTGAGGGATAACGCGTCAGCATCCGAAGAAACAGATCGTCAACCAGCGATTCCAATGTTTGATCCTGCAACATCACTCGCGTCAAACCGTTTTGGTCACTCAATCGGGTCAGCCAGATTCCGAGCGTTCCATTGGCAAGGGCTCCCGGTTGGACCAAGTCAGGTGTTTCTTCACGCTGGCTTGTCGGTTCGGGGCGTGAGTTGCGCCATCCAAAAGCTCTCAACACGTCCGTGATCGCTTGAATCCGCGGCAGTGCTAAACTGGGTCGATCGCGTTCGTTTGCCAATGTCGTGAACTCCCAGGATCGACGCGGAAAACCAAAGTTCAAAAAGCGATCCGCTGGCAATGTTCCTTCGATATCCATGGTTAGTTGTTCCGTCTGCATTACTTGTCCAGCAACGTGAAACGCGGAATCCACAATTTGTTCGGCCGACATCCGGCGGCGGTAGGGGCCGGCAAAAAAACGCTCTTCGTCAATGGCCGGGAGTGCCTCTCGCCCATAAGCATCACTCAGCAAAATCGTGCGGGCGAGTTCTTTCAAGTCGTAGTCGTGTTCGATCAGCGTGTCGGCCAGATGGGCCAACAGTTTTGGATCGCTCGGCGGGTTGCCTTCCCAATCGTCCACCGGATGAACGATCGCTGCCCCCATTAATCGTGCCCAAACGCGATTGGCGATGACTTCGGCAAAACGGCGCGACGCGGTGACCTGTGCTGCAAGTCTGTCGCGAGTATCAGCATCGCTCTGCAAGAGTGCTGATTCCACTTCTGGTGCCAGCTGGGCGAACGGCCACTCGCCGTGAACCGTTGTTCCGGGTTTTAACGTGACCTCGATCAGCGACTGGCGTACTTGTCGCTCGAAAAATGCTGCCGGAACGGTGCTGGTCTTGGGTAGCTTGATTGGTTTTCGCTGAAGCATGGCGGCCAGATTGAACAGGTCGCTTTGCTTCCAAGAATGGTACGGAGCATCGTGGCATCGGGCGCACTTCATTTCCACGCCCATGAATGCCGTTGCGATCACGTGAGCCTTCGCCGCCATCGGGACATCGTTTTGCGACGCGATTGAAAAACCACCCGCGCCGCCGTTCCATTTGCCGCCGCGCATCTGAATCAGCTCGGTCGCAAAACGATCCATTGGTTTGTTATCGACCAACGCTTCGTGAATCCAGTACCGAAAAGGTCCCGTGTTGTTGAGTGTTGGTTTTAGCAAATTTGGATTTTCGGCTAACACGTCTTGCCAATAGCCAACCCAGTTATCAGCCCAGTCGCGGGACCGGCCAGAGTCATCCAGCAAATGGTTTACAAGATCTTTGCGACGATTGGGATTCGCGTTGGAGAGATAAGCTCTCGTTTCAGCAAGCGTCGGAGGCACGCCCACAGTGTCCACGTAAACACGCCGCAAAAAGGTTGCGTCGTCTGCTTGCAACATCATCCCGATCGGTGGCTTCTTTTTGCTTGGCATTAACGCTCCGTCGATGATCCACTGTTTGATCACTGCGACGTCTTCATCACTAAGCCCATCGCCTTTGGGTGGCATGCGATATTCGTCAGGGCCGGCAGAAATGAGCTGAAAGAGATAGCTACGATTGAAATCCCCTGGTACGACCGCCGGGTCACCCGATTCGCCACCGCGTGAGAGATTGTCTCGATCGAAAATGGATAGCTTACCTTGGCGTTTGTCGCTGTGACACCGCGCACAATGGTTCTGCAAAATCGGTCGCACTTGGTTGACGTAGATCTCACTTGCGCTCGCGGACGCCGACTCACCGTCAGACTGCTTAGATCGCAGTGAGTTCTCTTGCCGAATTCGCTGCCGAATCAACGAGTCGATCGTTGCGTCGTTTGCCAAATTGGAAATCAAATGCGTTTTCGCATACTCGTGACGCTTTTGCCAAAACGCGTTCTGCTGCGCACCATTTTCACGACGCGTTTGCCGGTCCAGCTTGTCCAATTGAGCTGCCTGATCGCTTACGACGCTTCGCCACCCGTCATCGGTTAGCGGAAATTGGCCATCGTGTGAAACCAGCTGAAACACTTCGCCTTTGCGAGCGATCGCGACACAGGTTTCGCCAAATTCCAAGCGATACGTTGGCCCGCCAACGATCACATCAAAACGAATCTCATGCTGTCCACCGTCACTTTGGAATTCAACGATCCGTTCATGGTCGTTCATTGCGTGCGGTCGCATCCCACGCACCGCGACTGTTGGAAGCGGATCCACGACATGATGAGCACCCGAACGATTGACCTGCTTGGGTGTCGACAACACACGTTTGCCATCGACGAATAACTCGCTGTAGCCGCGCGAGCGAATCATCAGCTGGTGGTCACCCGGTTCCAAAGCGACATCCGTCCACGCTCGCACCAACATTGATTTCTTGTCGCTCGACGTCCAATCGTCTCGTACGCCAGCCGCGTCGTACTTGAATGGCAATCGCGTCAGCACCATCGATTTTTGTTCCCAAGTTCGCTTGGGGACAGCGACGTCTGCCGGTATTCGGCTATGGCCTTGGACGGGACCTAACAGCTGCACTACGACAGAATTTTCGCTCGACTCCGGACGCTCGATCTTTGGTGTTACGAATCGGTAGCGACTTTCTAGAAGTTCGTTGGCCACGCGGCCACGATAGATGGCCAGTTCATCGATCCATCCGTCAAGTGAGTTGCCCTTGCTACCGTCGATCGATGAACCAATCCACACCGGCGATGGAGTGGTCATTGGTTCAACCGTCGTGGGGCCACCCAGGTCCCAGGTTCCTGCCGCCATTTTTCCGTCGATGAATGCGGTAATGCTCTCCGGGTTTCCAAATTCATAGCAGACAGCAACGTGATGCCAACCAGAATCGATCCCGAATCCACTGTCGGTGGTCCAACGATGAAATTCGCCCGCCTTGGTGTCATTGTCCTGACTGTGGAACAAGAAATTGACACATGCTTGTCCGCCACGCTTACGCAAACGAAACGCCCAGTTCTGATCGCGACTTTTGAGTCCGCTTTTTCGCGTGCGTCCTTTGCCAGCGATGTAGGCGTTTTCAGCTAGCGATCTAACGTTCACCCAAGCTTCAGCGGTGATGGTGTCACCGTTGGTGAACTCGTATTGTTCTTGATCGTCTTCGGGCAACACAACGTAAGACGGTGGTTTCAGCTCCAACGCGTTGTTGTTGTCCATAAAGTCAGGGAACAACGGCGGGGCTGGACCGGCCCGAGCGATCTGGACTTTGCCGATCGGCTCGCCTTCGGGCATTTTGTCGAACGAAAGATGCACGATTCGTTCAGGAGATGGTTTCGCTACGGAACCATCTGTCTTGGGCTGAGTCGCATCGTTGCCAAATGATGGAGAAGCGTACACGAGTGTCAGCAATCCAATCCAAAAAACACAAGATTGGGTAACGGACACCGGCGTCGCTGGATGACGTTGGCGGTCAAACAACATCGGTTGTACCAGCAAAAAGGGTGAGCGTTGATGACGCGAAGCGGCAAGCGATTACGAGACACCATTGTAACAAGGCGGTGTGCATCGCAACGAAGAACGAATCAGCCCGCAAAACATTGGAAACACGGCTCTTTCAAACGTCGCGATAGAAGAATCGAGGCATAATGGGTTTTCTGCATACTTGCCAAATTCGCGCCTCGCCGAATATCGACCTAAGAAAGACGCGTTTGCCTCGTTCAGTAAGCAGTGTGGGCCTCTCGTAGCCAACGCTTTGCTAAATTCTTCTCCTCTTGGACTCGTGACATGTTTTTCCTCCTGCGAATCGTCCTTGCGACTGCCGTCACACTTTTCACCTTTTCTTGCAACCGCGTTATGGCTGAACCAATCGGATTGATGGAGAAATACGCCCTGGCGGATGACCGTGGGGAGATGATCGCCGAACTGATCCCAGGAAGCGAAGACTACTACTTCTATCACTGCTTGCACTACCAGACGCTTGGCCAAACCGATCGCTCCGAAGCCATCCTGAAGCAATGGCTGGCGGAAAAAAAAGGACGCGAGACACCGGTCATCGCGGGCATGCTGGATCGTCAAAGACTGCTGACCTACAACGAATCCCCCCAGCGAACAATCGACTACTTGGTCAAACGTTTGGGTGTCAATTTCAACCACGCCCCGCCAGCCACCCAAGGCGAACGACGATTCCCAAGTGAGTTCAATGCCGCCCAGTTGGAAATCGCCAGCATTGTCGATGATGCAATGTTGCGCAACGGAACGCTCAAACCAATGGGTGTTGCTAACCTTGCTGATCGTTTTCGCAGCGGAAAGACAGCAGGCCTGCGATTATCGCTCTACGATTTTCTTGATCGTATCGACGGTCCGTACTTGGATGACCTCGACGAGTTGGTCATCAAAGAACTGGGCAGCAGAAACGACAAAGACAAACGGTTTGGTGACAGACGCGCCCATCGCTGGCTTACGCTCTCGGAGCTTGATCGCGTTGCAAAGAGCGTTCCAGCCATCGCCGACGACAACGAATTTGTCGCGGCGAAATTGGCGATGTTGCGTCCCGATGCCGACAACGACATCAGCCAGGAGCCAAGCGAGCGATTGGCCTATTTGCATCGCGTCGAAGCCTATGTGCGAACGCTTCCGCCAAGCTACAACTCTTTGAAGGCTGCGGCGACTTATCGACTGCTAGAGGCCAATTTGGCGAGTGGTGTTTACGATCGCAAACTGTTTTTGCGGTACCTAGAACTGCCACGTAACAGTCCGATTATTCACCGCCAGTGGAATGTGCGAAGCAATCGAGCCAACTTGGGTGACGACTTCCTGAACATGGCGCTTCTGCCTCCCGTCGGTGACGAGCAAGCCTTGGTGCGAGTACATCTGCAGCACTTCTTGCGAAACGCAAAAGACACCAAAGAGTTTTCGCAGTTTCTGCAACCTGAATACCTAAAACGAGTCTTCGCCGAAACCAAACTCACCGCTGGCATCGGGAATGCTGAAGACTGGTACGCGATGCTGACGGCAACCCAGCGTCAATCGATTCGCGATTCCGTGGAGCTTCGACTGACAAGTCAGAACCAATACCGTTTTGCTGCCAACGAACCCACGCAGTTGATCGTTGATCTGAAGAATGTCGACGAACTAGTGGTGCGTATCTACCAGATCAATACCGAAGCGTACTATCGATCCAACACCAAACCGATCAACACCGACATCGATCTGGATGGCTTGGTCGCTAGCAGCGAAAGCAAGGTGACTTACAACCAACCCGCTGTGGTGCGGCACAGCGAGGCCATTTCTCTTGACGAAATTTCCGGTCGAGGTGTTTGGATCGTTGATTTGGTTGGCAAGGGAATGCGGGCAAGAGCGATGATTCGGCGCGGCGAAATCCATCATGTGGATTCGACGACCGCAGACGGAATGTCATTCATAATTATCGACGAAAATCGCAGGCCGATTCCAGCTGCGACGATGCTGGTGGGTTCACAGGAATTTGTTGCCGATGACGAGGGCCGGATCGTTCTGCCGCCGGTGGCCGATCAAGTCCAGCGGCGGGCCGTGATTTCTGATGGCAAAATTGCTCAGAGCATTAAGTTCCGGCATCTCACCGAACGTTATCGGCTCGATGCGGGCATGCACGTCGATCGAACTCAGCTGCAAAGTGGCGGTAACGGTCAGCTTTTGATTCGGCCGCGAGTCACGATGTCCGGCCAAATCGTCGCGCCCGAGTTGCTGAAAGATGTATCACTTCTGATTCAAGCCACCGATCTGGAAAACCTATCAACGACGATTCAGTTGGAGAATTTGGAACTGAATCAAAAGCAAGAACTGACGATTCCTATTCGAATTCCGCCGCGGTTGTCCAACCTAAAGGCGACGCTTTCAGGAAAAGTGTCGACTCTATCGAGTGGTCGCCAGCAGTCAGTTCAAACAAGCCGTAGCTGGGACGTCGCGGGGATACGCCGTACGGCTCAGACACACGATGCCTTTTTGACACGAGATCGCGACGACTATGTCATTGAAGTGCGAGGGCGCACGGGCGAGCTGGTTGCGGGCGCGACGGTCAACATTGCCCTGACAACCCGTGTACGAAATCGGCCGATCGAACAAACCCTTCAATCCGATGACAGCGGTTCGATCAGGCTTGGAACGTTGCCGAACGTCTCTGAATTGCAGTTTGGTGTTGCTGGTGGAATGCAGCACCAGCGCGACCTGGAACTTGATCGTGTTGTGTGGCCTTCGGAAGTTCACACCACGACCGAGAAAATGATCCAGCTACCCATCGCCCAGACAATCAAATCGGTGAGAGAGCGTTATCGACTGCTGGAACTACGTGAAGGCAAGTTCTATCGCGACGTGACGGAACAAATTTCGCTCAAGCAAGGTCTGCTTAGCGTCAATTTGCTCGCAGCGGGCGATTACCAATTGGTCGATCGCCGCAATGACGCGCGAACACAAATTGTCGTTGTCGAAGGCCCCGAGCTGGGCAGCGTGATTGCAGGCGAAACGCGTCACCGATCGCTATCGCCAAGCAAGCCGCTGGGGATTGCATCGATCGATCGGCGTGAGGAAGGACTAAGGGTACAACTCTCGGGTGAAACCCAATTCGCCCGCGTACACATTTACGCATCACGCTACTTGGATTCGACCGATGCACTGTCGCATTTGGGTCTTCCGTTGCCGAGGTTGTTTGGACGGGGCATCGCGCGACCGCGATGTGGCTATGTCAGTGATCTGCGATTGGGCGACGAATACCAGTACGTTCTGCGGCGCAAGTACGCGGCCAAGTATCCCGGTGTGATGTTGCCGCAGCCGTCGGTGATCTTGAATCCTTGGGAGACCGAGTCGACCACGAATACAACGCAGACAGCGCAGGCGGGTGATGGACCCAGAGCGGCGCCGATGGCCCAGGCAGGCGAAGCGATGGATCGCGCTGCTGCGAAAGCTCAGGCACAGGCTCAAACAGGCGCGTCCGACTTCGATTTCTTGGCGGATCCGGGCGTCGTCGTCGCGAATCTGGCGGTTGATGAAAACGGCGTCGTGATGATTCCGTCCGATGTGATCGATGGAATGCCGATCGTGCAGATCATCGTCAGCGACCCAGCCACACTGTTGCAACGCACCGTCACCGCGCCACTAAAAGATGCCGAGACGATGGACCTGCGGTTGGACAAAGCACTGGCGGCGGACAAGGCACTTTCATTCGGTCGCACCGTCTCGGTTGTCTCCAAAGACAATCCGCTTGATTTACAAAGTCTCGGTTCAGCGCAGGTGCAAGTCTACGGATCGGTTGGATCCCTTTTCAAACTCTATAAGACGCTTCAGGGCGATACTCGTCTGAACGATTTTGATGACCTAGCGTTTTGGCACAAGCTGGATCTTGATGCCAAGCGTGACGCTTACACGCGTTTGGCCAGTCACGAGCTTCATCTGTTCTTGTGGTCACACGATCGCGAGTTCTTTGATTCGGTTGTAAAGGAATATTTGTCCAACAAAAAGGAAAAGCAGTTCATCGATCACTGGCTGTTAGGCAGTGATCTGGAACCCTACACACGTCTTTGGAAATACAACCAGCTGAACGCAGCCGAAAGAGCACTGCTGGCGATGCGTCAGCAAGGCGTTCGCGAATCGGTTCGCCGGGAGCTAGGCGAAGTCGTCGCCAACCAAGATGAGAATCACCTAATGATTCGCCAGCAGATCGAATCGGCACTCGCTACTGGAGGTCTACGGACGCGTTTCGATGACGATATGGATGGCTTGGCCAAAATCGAGGCGTTGGGCTTGAGCGATGAGGTAGCTATGCGTTCGGCACGAATCGCCGGTGATGTAATTGATTCTGACTTCGCGGCTGGCGGAAAAGTGTCCATGGGACGACGCTCGATGCGCGAGTCCAAAAGTCGTGGTCTCCAGCGAGCCAAGAAAAGCTCGAGCCCAAAAGACAAAGAACTCTTCTTTGGAGGCAGAGCTTTCACAGGAGTCGGTGGCAAAGCCTTTGGTTTCTATCAGGAACTCGATTCCACCAAGCAGTGGGCCGAGAGCCATTGGGATCGCGTCCGTGTTGTCGGTGGGCCAACTCCGTCAAGCTTGATCGATGTGAATCCGTTCTGGGCAGACTTAGCCAACGGTGATGGCGAGAGCGCGGGAGTGTCGACGCATTTGCTTCGTCCCGTCGATAGTCGCCACAGTGTGCTGATGGCTTTGGCGATGTGTGGTTTGCCGTTGAAGGCGGGTGAAATTGGTTTGCCAACCGAGAAAGATCAGCCCTACGCACCGCAGCACCCCGTTGCCGTCGTGACCAAACGTCTACAAATACTCAAGCCGTCTGATCAAGAAAGCAGTGTGCTGGTGGGGCAACAATTCGCGTTACTGAACCAGCGCAAGAGCAAGAAAAACGCTCCTGAGGAACCGAAAGAGTTTTTGATCGATACGGCGTATCGCGGACAGACGGTTGTCTCGAATCCGACGGCCGAGCGAAAGATCGTTGACGTTTTCTGGCAAATTCCTGCGGGCAGCCTGCCACTGGCCGGAAGCCAATTCACGGATAGCCAAACGATCACACTGGAACCGTTTGCCGTTCAATCGATTCAGTATCAGTTCTATTTTCCGTCCGCGGGCGCTTTCACGCACTACCCCGCGACCGTAGCGAGCGAGGGAAAGCTGTTGGCTCGCGGTACTGAGAAGTCTTTTGATGTAGTGGCACATCCAACCGAAGACGATTCGGTTACTTGGGAGAAGATTGCTCGCAGTGGTTCACCGGACCAGATTCGTGAATTCCTGAGTGACGCAAATCTTCGTGATCTGGATTGGATGTTGGTGGCTCATCGCATGAGCGATCAGGACGTTTACAAAGCCGTTGTCGAAGTGTTGGACGACGCGAACTTGCCTGTGAAGGATTTGTGGGCCTACGCTTTGAAGCATCGTGACGAAGAGGGAATGAAGGCGTTCCTATCGCTTTGCGACGATCTGGTCGGGCGGGTCGGGCCAGTTCTGCAGAGCTCACTATTGGATGTTCAGCCCATCGAACAGCGTGACCATGAGATTCTTGAGTATGCACCGCTGGTACGCGCCCGCATTCATCGACTGGGCAGAGAAAACGAGATTCTTAACGGAACGTTCTTGCGTCAGTACCAGAGTTTCGTGCGAGTGTTGGGACACCAGACGGAAACGCCATCCGATGAACAGCTCGTTTTGACCTACTACTTGCTGCTGCAAAATCGCATCGAAGAAGCACTCGAATCGTTTAGCAAAATTGATCGCGACGCTGTCGATACCAAGCTGCAGTACGATTACATGGCTGCCTACTTGGCGCTGCACCGCGAGTCCTATGAAGAAGCTGGCAAACTGGTCAGCCAGTACGTCGATCATCCGATCCCACGTTGGCAGAATCGATTTGGTGAAATTGCTCGACAATTGGACCAGCGAGGGAGTCTGATGCAAACCGAGCAGCTTGCCAGTGCAAAGGACAAAGATGCAGGGAATCACGACGCGAAGGACAAGAAGCCGATCACCGAAGGCTCCGGCGATCTTGCGGTGCTAGATCGCGAACGACGCCAGTCATCAGCCACGGAGTTGCAGCCCGAGGTGATCGTCAAGGTCGAAGGCGATACGCTTCGGATCGATCATCGACGAGCCAAAGAAGTCACTTTGAATCTTTATGGTGTCGATCTTGAATTGTTGTTTAGCAAGGCTCCCTTCGTACGCGAAGACTTGCAGCGAATGGCGATCGTAAAACCGACACGGAGTGATTCAATCGAATTCGACGAAGCGACGGGTGTGGGCAGTTTTCAGCTAGACGAAAACCTACGTCGTCAGACGTTGTTGGTCGAAGTCGTCGCGGGTGCATCGCGTAGCACGGCGTTGTACTACGGTGGCGAGATGACAACTTACGTTTCGGAAAGTTTTGGCCAACTGCAAGCATCCGACGCGACCACCCATCGTCCAATCACCAAGGCTTATGTAAAGGTCTACGCTAAGTACGGTGACGGGAGCGTGAAGTTCTACAAGGACGGCTACACGGACCTTCGCGGCCGCTTCGATTACACCAGCATCAGTGCCGAGAGTGCTCGCGGAGCATCACGGTTTGCGATTTTGGTGATGAGCGACGAAAAAGGCGCGACTCTCCACGACGTCGCACCTCCCACGAAGTAGGCGATGATGCCGCTCGATTGCTTTCCCAAGGTCGGGCGATGAAGTAGGCAAGCTACGCCGTGCCGTCCGCTTGAAGCACTCAGTGTATTCGCGTTCGACGCCAGGACAGCAGGCGGCACGCAGCAGTGCGGCTGCCAATCACGAAAGCGATCGATGGCTATTCTTCACGTAGATCGGTCTGCGTCGCCGTCATGTAGCCATCGCAATCGGCAAAGCTGGTGAGGGAAGACGGTCAAGCAAACAGTCCTTGGAGCATCGTTTGACGGACCGGTACATGGCAATCACCGCAAAAACTAGCCGAATCATTTCGCTAACACGCATCACTGCAACAACTATCACATCAAAATGCCAGTGGATGATCACGAGGAATTGAACCGAAACCGAGATGAAGCCTGTCTCGTTTTTGAATCCTGATTGCGGATGTTCCATGTCAACCAATGCACCCGAAAACACTGCACCGAATGTCGCCGCACCGAATGTCGCCGCAC
>CAYUGI010000097.1:0-7773 GCA_964444105.1 uncultured Pirellulaceae bacterium | reverse complement strand
GCCGCACGCGAAAACTTCACCATTGCTCAGTTCGCATCGTCGAACTGTCTCCCGACGCTTCCCGAAGTAGCGAGCAAGTTGATTGAGCTCGCTCAGCAGGAGGATCCCGACTTTCGCGAAGTCGCTCGAGTGATTCGTACCGATCCGGTTGTCAGCGGCAAAGTGATGAAGACGGTGAACTCTGCGCTGTTTGGTTTCCGCCCGAAGGTGGAAACGATCGAAGACGCGGTCAACAAGCTTGGTCTAAATATGATCCGCACGTTGCTGCTGAGTTTTCATCTTGCTCAGCACGATGGACGCGACGCGGAGATGGAACGGGTTTGGCAAGAACACTGGCGTAGTTCGCTAACGCAAGCCGTATTTGCGGAATTGATTGCTCAGCAGATGGGTTTGGAACCTTCGGCGTACTTCCTTGCTGCGATGATCCAAGACATTGGCATCTTGGCCATGCTTTCGGAAACCCCTCGCGTGTATGTCGATAGCGTTCTCGACCGAGCGAAGTTTCCGACCGTTGCGGCCGCGGAGCGGAGCGTGATGGGTTTCTGTCATGTCAACGTATCGGCAGAGATTATTCGCAACTGGGGACTGTCAGAGCGGTTTGAAAAAGCCATTCTTCATCATCACGACCGCGTTCATCGAGTGCTAACAGCGGATGAGGACCCGATCACAGCGGTCGTTCAAGCATCAAATTTGGGGGCCGCGGTGGTGTTGTCTGGCAGTACGAATGCATCGTTGGACTACACGTTGGATCAGTGGATTGATTTCTTGCAAACACAGTTCAGCATCTTGCCCGCTCAGGCGAAGGAGATGATCTCCGAGGTCAATTCGTTGGTCAGCGAGTACTCCGTTCTGTTTCGCTTTAACATCGGCGAAAGCGTGCGCGCCGAACATGTCGTCGCCAAAGCCCAGGATATGTTGCAAACAATCGCGCTGGCGAACCAGATGGAGTTAATCTCAAACACGAAGACCTCGCAAAAAAATCGTGTCGAGAATCACGATCTCTACCGTGATGAGCTCTCGGGACTTCATAACCGACGCTTCGTGAACGAACACCTGAGCGACTTGATGGCGTCAGCGATCAAGAAGAAACGTGCCGTTGCCCTGCTATTCCTTGATGTAGATGAATTTAAGAGCATCAATGATAATCTGGGGCACAAGACAGGCGACCAAGCAATCGTGCATGTGGCTCAGTGGCTACAGGAGTCGATTCGTCGCGATGACTTTGCGATTCGATTGGGAGGCGACGAGTTTTTGGTGATTTTGGATTCGATCAAGCTGGATCAGTTCCGCGTTGTGGCCGATCGAATCGCTGGCGAAATACCACCGATGCCCGTGGATGACGAATCAATCGAGATTCGTCTGAGTGTCGGCGGTACGTTCTACCAGCCTGCCAAAGGTGATCAGCCCGACCCGAACTGGCTGATTGATCAAGCCGACCGGTCGATGTATGTCGCCAAACGCAGCGGTGGCGGATGTGTTTCGATCCAACAGTTCAACGGGATGAATTAGCGGTCGATCCAAGATACGAACGCGGGCAAGATCGTCAGATTCACGACCGTTCCCGCCGCCAAAGTGATCGCGACCAACATTCCAAAAGTAGCCGTCGGGACGAAATCACTGGTTGCCAGCACGCTGAATCCAATCACCAACGCCACGGTTGCCAACACAACGGGAACTCCCGTGTTTCCCGTCGCGTGCGTCGCTGCGACTTTACACGAGTGGCCTTCGGCACGGTGTCGTCTGTAAGTCGCCAAGAAGTGAACCGATCCGTCGATCGAAAGTCCGACCGAGACAGCGGCGATCATCGCGGCGCCCATGTTGATTTTGTCGCCTACCAATCCCGCCACTGCGAGCACAAAAAGAACCGGTAATAGATTCGGTAACAGAGCAGCAAGTGCGAGGCGAACACTTCGGGTTGCTGCCAAAAGCAGCAGCCAAATCAGAATGCTTGACGCGATGAAACAACGCCACTGATCATGGATTAGTTGGCTAACCAATCGCGACATCATTACGTAATACCCCGTTACCCTGCCTTGGCTCGGGGGCGCGGCTGTGAAGTGTGACTGCCACTGGGGCGAATTGGTGTGTTTCGCGACGACGTCTTGGACTTGTTCGATCAGCTGGGTCTTTTGCAACGCCGACGAATGTTCGCGACTTCGCAGCATGATCCGCAGTTGTCGGGTTTGCTGCTGGTCTGTTGGGGGTGTCAGCAGCGCATTGACGAACAATGGCATGATCAGCCGCATGCCTCGCAAACGCACCGGTGGTGGCAGGTATTTTAGGCCCGTTGCCTTTCCGGCGATCGCGCTGGCGTCAGCGACACTGATAACTTTCGATAGCGATGTGTCTTCCACTCGGATTGCACGCAGATCGGCTTCCATTTTCATTACATCAGCCAAGTACGATTTGCTGATTTCAGGCGGCGCATCGACGACGACATCCCAGACACCAGCGCCACCAAAAGTTTTTTCAACGCGGTCATAGTCAATGACGATTGGACTGTCGGCGCGAAAATTCCGTAAGAAGCTCGTCTCGGTCTCCGTGCGCCAGACCCCCAATGCGGACACGATCACCATGGTGATTGCCGCCGTCACACTCCAGCGACGATTGGCAACAAACCACATGCCGATTCGCAAACAGGCCCGCCGCATTTGACGCGCTAATTGGCTTTGGAATTGGTGCATTCGTGTTGCGGTTCGCCAATTCGGCAACATCATGATCGCCGGGGCGAATAATAAAATGGATACAAACACGCACGTCGATGCGATAGCGATCGAGTATCCAAATTGCTTGACGGGCAGGATCTGTGACCACTGGAGCGCTGCAAAACCAGCTGCGTCCGTCGCACAGGTCCAGAAGATGGGAACCATCAACATGGCCAATGAACGCACAGTGGATTCGCGGTGTTCGTATCCACGCGTGCGAGCGATTCGAAAGCGAACGCCAAGGTGCAGCACGGACGCCACCGCGATGACCGTCACAATCGCGGTCAGGATGGTGGAGACCAGTGACAATTGAATTCCCAACCCCACCATGATTGCTTGGGTGATGGTGACGGACCAGACAATTGACACCGCGCTTAGCAACACGAATCGTAGGTCAACTAAGGTGATCAGCACGACGATCGAAAGAAGGACGACGGTCCACGTCGCCAATTTCGCCCCGTCCCGCTCGATCAAGGCGAAGCCGTCGTGTACGAGCATGGGTTCGCCGACTAACGCGACTTGATCCACAAGATCGGGGTATTCTTCTGGCAGAATGCCTGCGATGGCCTTGATGGCATCGATTGTTTCTGGACCGTGGCTCGGATCCAACATCGCCACGACAGCGGCTTGTTGATAGTCCTCGCTGTGGGTGTAACCTGCAAAGAGTCGGTCGATCCCGCGAGCGACGATGTCGCGTTTGCGCATCAACGGAGGGACTTTGCTTGAGAAACCGGTCAAAAATCCTGAAGGGCGTAGTTTGGCGACTAGATCACTCAAAACCGCCGGTGACAAAATTTCTTCTACACCATCGACACCAAGCACAGAGTCAGAAATTTCGCGACTGCGGCGAAAGCCATCCGGCGAAAATAGATCTGCGTCGCGGTAGACCATAATCGCGACGGCATTGCCACCGAATGCATCTTGCAACTGTTGGTAGTCCCGCATCGTGGGATCACTGGGCGCGAACATCGCTGAAACGTTGCGATCCATCTCCAGTTGCCTGGAAGTCGGAAAAGCAATTGCAAAAAGCAAGATCGCCGATAAGACTGCTACACCGCGGACATTGATCAATCGATCCGCAAACCAGTTTTGCCAACGCCGTGATACGTGCCGTGGATTCGGCTGAGATCCAGAAGTGGAATCCTGGCGCGGATCTTCATCCATTTCACGGTTTTGTTTCGAGTTGGGCGACGGATTGCCCATTCATTCCTCGGCGGCTGAACTAGGTAAGATCAATGGAAACTCTGCTTCGCGTTGCTTTGTCAACCTTCACGTCTCTTCGAAAACGATTTTGCTGCAGCTCCTTCGCCACGATCGAAATTGCCTACTCGCGGTTTTCGCGATCACCCTGTTCGTGCGGGGTGGCGTTCTCTTTTTCCATCCGGAGCCTTTTGCTGGGGATCCTGATGCGTATCGTGAATTGGCTGAGTCACTTAGCCATTGGGGAATTTACGGAATTGCCACAACCAACGCACCGCCCGAACCCACTGCGTTTCGGCCGCCACTGTACCCTTATCTGTTGTCTTGGTTGACCCCAAGTCTATCCGGTCAGCTCTCGGTCTCCGCAGTGGCGTTTCTGCACGCACTTCTGGGTGCAATGACCGCCACTCTGGTCGCCTGGATCACAAGCCGTTTGATCGACTGCAATCGCGTGGGTAAAGCCAGTTTGCTAGCCGGGACTTTGGTCGCCATCGATCCCGTTCTGCTAAATCAATCCACCCAACTGATGACGGAAACCCTTGCGTCTCTGCTGGCAACGGGAGTGATCGCGTGGTGGGTTGGCAAGATCGCAATACCCCACGAACGACGTGGCACGATTCGATTTGTGGTGCTTGGCGGAATCCTAGCACTTGCGTATTTATGCAGGCCTACGTTTTTGGTTTGGGCAGTCTTACTTGCGGGAGCCAGCTTTTTCCTGCAAGCCAAGGTAGGCTTCGCGACCAGGCTAACGCGGGTCGCTCTGGCTGCACTCTTGGTAGCAGTCGCCTTGTTCGGCTGGACGCTGCGCAATAAGCAGGCGATTGGACATCCCATTTGGGCGACCAGCCACGGTGGCTACACGCTTCTGTTGGCAAACAACGCATCGTTTTATGAATATCTACGAAGTGGTGAGTGGGGCAGACCTTGGGATGCGAATTCGTTTTTGAATGCGTATGTCCATCGCTACGAAGGTGACGCTACGAAGGAAGGATTTTGGACGCGTGATTGGTCATCGTTGAAAGTCGATTCAAAGGCCTACCCCGACGATTTGTCAGAGCATCAAGATGACCGGTACTGTTACGAGGCGGCCAGGGCGACGATTGATCGACAGCCATCGATGTTTGTTTGGTCCTGCTTTGTTCGCGTGGCACGTTTGTGGAGTCCGTTACCGCATGTGCCACCCGGTCGCGGTTGGACCAAGGTTGCATTGGTTGGCCTTTACTACTGTGGGATGTATTTGGCGATCGCGATGACGATTTGGCGATATCGCCGAAGGCTGCTGGAATCACAGTGGTGGAGCATCTGGGCATTGGCATTCACGCTTACCGGTGTCCACGCGATTTACTGGACCAACATTCGCATGCGTGCGCCAATCATTCCTGCTTTGGCGGTTTTGGCTGCGGGAGTTATCGGGCCCTTGCCCAAGCCGACGACCGAAACGGACGAACCGGAGGCAGGCGATGTGGCCCACGACTAAGGGAGTGCGAACACTGGCAGGTGACGAAGCAAAGTTGGTGCGTGGGCTGGTTGGCATGATGGTCGATCAGATTGTTGCCGAAAGCCGCGATGAATCGGAACAACACTTGTACGGGATCGAGTGGTTTGATTCTTGGGATTGGACACAACGATTGTGGTTGCTGGATCGAGTCACGGACGCTTTGTTGACCGATAGCGAATCGCCATCACCCGCGGCGATGCTGGAAGCAACCATTGATGCGATATTCGCAGAGTTGTTCGACCTGATTGTCATGGAAATCGATCACGACCTGTTTCGACCCAGTGGGGAAGGCAAGCCTTCTTGGAGGCAGAGCACCACCACTGCCTTTGCTTGCCAAAATGGACGACTGCCGAGCATCGATGTCGATTCCGCTGATCAAGAAATCTGGGGCGTGCTTGTGACACAAATCGCGGACTGCATCTTGGGCGTCAGGCTGTACCAGCAGGCCGAGTCCTTTCGTGATGGCGACTTCGAGGCCACGTTGGCCTTTCTAAATCAAAAAGGTCTCCCGGCAAACTTCTTAGAGCAGATCCCACCGCTGGTCAGTCTGGACGAAACGCAAGCTGCGATCGATCGAATTCAGAGTTTGGTGTTTGATGAAGGCTGACGGTTTGGCCTACGAAAAAGCGGCTCGACGGTGCCTGGTTGTTGGGGCACGAAAAGGACTTGAAACGCAATTTCCTTTTCGCACCACACACGTTGCACTTTGCATTTGTTAATTTAACTTTTTCAATTGCGAAGACGACCAGCCATCTCCGCTCGACACCGACGATCCAACCAGTAGATCGTCACACCACCAGCAACCGCTCCTAATCCTTCTCCCCAGCTCCACCACCAAGGCATTGCCGACGCGGTGTCGCAGATGATCTGCAAGATGCCAAAAGCCATCGTGCCGACTGCCAGCATTCGGACCATGGGGCGGTAGCGATGCAAGTCGTTGGCAATGACGATCAAACCGATTCCCACGAATCCATAAAGTAGCGAGAGATTTCGCGCGAGATAAAACGTCAAAGGGTGGCTGGGAAACGGATCCATCGTCAGGAGCTTCGCGATAGCGACCATCCAGCTCTCGGGCATGATCGCAGCCGCAAAAGCCAGCAGCGTGAAGTATCCCACGAAGCGAAGATATAACAGTAACAGTTTGTCGGACTTTAGATTCGATGGGGAAGAATCCAATCTCGTTTCGTCAGTCATGTTCGTTTTCCCATGGCAGCGGTGGAATCCGGTCGGCGACCAACATTTTTTCTTGCAAGTCAGCAGGAATCGGGACAACTTTGTGTTTCGTCAAGTCAACGTAAACCCAGCGTGTCTCGACACGCGCAAGCACGGTTCGGTCTTCGGGCCGACAAACGACATATTTGCGACGGGCCGCAAACGCTGCAACGTCTGCCACCCAAGTCCTGACAACGATCTGGTCGTTGGCAATCGCAGCGGAACGGTACGTGATGTCATGCTTTCGGACGACCCAACCCAATCCGTTGGCTAGAGCCGCACGACTGTCCCAGCCACACTCGGCGGAGTGCTTTCCGGCTGCCCAAAGCGTCCACTGTAAATATCGCAAATTGTGGACATGCTGCTGGGCATCAATTTCATCCGCTTCTACAGTGTGAAAATAGTCGAAATATGGCTTCATTTCGGCTCAAATGGTCTCATTGGAGAAAGGCGATATTGCACGAGGTGGTAGGCGGCAGCGTATCATGGAATAGACGGATAGAGAGGTCACTTGGACATTTTCCAAGGAACCCATGTTTTCAAAAGGTCTGCAAGAATGCAATTTGCTCAAGCAATCAAAATCATCAGCGGGTCGGTACTCGTAGCGCTGATCATGTTATCGAACCTTTTCGCAGAAGATGTCGCAAATTCCGGCGCAGCGGACCAAGCCAAAGGTGAGAAAGTGCTCACGCTGGCCGGTGGGTGCTTTTGGTGTACCGAAGCGGTGTTCGAGCGCATGGAGGGCGTCAACGATGTTGTGTCGGGCTACATCGGCGGAAAGAACCCCTATCCCACTTATAATCAAGTCAAAACAGGCACGACAAATCATGCCGAAGCTGTCGAGGTCTACTACGACCCGACGAAGACATGCAGGGAAGAGTTGCTGAACATGTTCTTCAAGACACACGATCCGACAACATTGAATCGACAAGGTGCTGATGTAGGCACGCAGTACCGAAGTAGCATTTTTTATCGCGATGAGGACGAAAAAGCAGCGGCGAAAAAGTACATCGAAAAGATCGGGGAAGAATTTCGCAGTCCAATCGTCACGCAGCTAGAACCTGCGACGAAATTCTATCCTGCGGAAGAGTATCACCAGGACTACTTTCGTAAAAATCCAACTGCGGGTTACTGCCGGCAAGTCGTGGCCAAGAAAGT
>CAYUGI010000096.1:995-21768 GCA_964444105.1 uncultured Pirellulaceae bacterium | reverse complement strand
GGAAGAGTGAAGTGTGGAGAATCCGCTACGGCGTTGCCCTCTGGGAGAGTCGAGCCTAAGCGAGGAGAGGGCCAGTCCGGATCGCCGACAATGTTCATTCACAGTTCATGCACAACACGAATTGCCCTCACCGGCCGCTACTGCGTCCGACTCTCCCGGGGGGAGAGTGAAGTCAGGGAAGTCCGCTGCGGCGTTGCCGTTAGGGGCTGTGAACTCTGAATTCCAGCACGGCGATGACCGAACGGAACTTTGAAACGACGCGCGAAATGAGTTCCATCGCGGCACAGGCTATCCTTCGCAGGCTCATTTCTGCTTCTTGACCCATGTAACGAACGTCGCAACTTGATCGTGCTGCATTAGTTTTTCGACGGTGTTGAAATCGCGTCCCAGTGTCTTCTCTTTGGGAACAAAACGGTGAATCGCGTTGTGGCAGTCTCGGCACACCGGGATGGTCTCTTGCATTTGTTCGCGCGAGAACTGTTTTTTAAACCACTTGTTGCTGTGGCAAGTCCGCGGGATGAGGTGGTGTTCGGTCGTTCCTCGTTTCGTCCGGCGGCCACACAATCGGCATTTGCCCGCTTCGGGATCGATGGTGCGATTGGATGTCAGTCGTGCCACGGAAAACCTCAAAGTCCTCGGAGTATCTGCGCTGGATCGATTTTTGCAGCGCGACTCGCTGGCAAGTAGCTTGCCAGCATCGTGACGATCGACGCCAACAACGGCGTGCCTACGATCAACCACCATGGGTAGGCGAAGACACTTTCACCTAGCGGTTCGTTCAGTCGTTCTTCCAATTGTCGATGGATCCATTGTCCGCAAAGTTCGGAGAATAACAAACCGAGCAGCAGACCGAGTGTTCCTCCAACAAGCCCCATCAAGAAACCTTCGATCAAGAACATGCGACGAAGGTCGCGGTCTCGGGCACCGATGGCTTTCATGACCGCGATGTCTTTTCGACGCTCAAGTACATTCATTACCATCGTGTTGGTGATTCCAATCGCAGAAATCAACAGTGCTCCTGCGGCGATCGCAGTGATGATAAAGGTAATCAACAATACGGCTGTCTGAATCTGCGTTGCAATCTCTGCCAAGGAACGCGTCGCGTATCCCAGCTCCACGATCTGGCTTTCGATTTCAGGAACCGCCTTGGCTGATTTCGCTAGGACAACGGCAGTCGTTCTTTTGGGCTCCATGCCAAGTGCCCGGTAGCAATGCGTCGCTGTACTGTACGGCAGCAATACTGATGCCCGAACCGTCGTGCTTAGGTCTGGGTTCAGCCGCATCTCTTGTCGATCGGGATAACGAAAGACTCCGCTGATCGTATACGGCTTGGAGCGAAACGACAGACGTGCTTCCAGATCGGCTCTTCGCGACAACGTTTCTCGCTCCAAACTCGGACTGCGAGAAGCCAGCTCGATCGATGATCCCAGCAGACTTTCCATGTCTTTGGTCGTTCGAATACCATTCTGGTAGAGAAACAGTTCACTGACCCATATGTTTGGCGTTCCGTCTTTCGATACAGACGGTCGACTCCCTTTTCCGGCGATACGAATTTCCGAACAATCAACACGCTTTGATGGCAGCGCTCGGGTGGTTGCAGACGTCCAGAGGTCCGCTGACTCCAAATAAACCGACGACTGAAAACTGATGATCGACCAAGTTGACTCGACGTCAGGGATCGTTGCAAGTTTTTCGCTGGAGGCCAGGCTCATCGCGACCGGACGGATGCCACCAACCCCTGATGCTGTGGCCAACCGAATTCGCCTTTCGTCAGACATCGCCTCGGTGAATCCCGCGTCCTTCGCCTTTTGCACCGTCACTTCATCTGTCTTCACGCCCGAGGTGACGATGATTTCCCGCAATCGATCTCCGACCGAAAGCCTTGCATCAACCGCTTTGGTGACACCCATGCCGCCCGACAAGCTACAGAACAGCAACAGCGAACCCAGGGTTACGCCAAGCAAGGTCAAGGCGCTGCGAAATTTGTGCGCAAATAGTCCCGCGATTCCTGCCCGAAGCAATTCAGTTGCGTTCAATGGACAGCTCCCGTGTTGGAGTTGACGAGTTCACCATCGTGTAGGCGAATGATGCGCTGCGAAAATCCAGCTGCGAGCTCTTCGTCGTGCGTGACCAAAACGACAGTCGCTTCTTGCTGCTGAGCATAAGCACTTAGGTAATCGATAATTTGGGTCGCGGTTGACGAGTCCAGATTGCCAGTGGGCTCGTCCGCCAGAATCAACTTGGGGCTGTTGGCTAATGCTCGGGCCAGCGCGACCCGTTGCTGTTCCCCGCCGGATAGCTCCGATGGCAGGTGAGAAGCACGCTCGGCTAGCCCGACTGCTTTCAACGACTTTTCTGCCGAAGTGCTTCGGGTTTTTCGATCAACTGACGCAAAAACGTAGGGGAGTTCGACGTTTTTTTGAGCGGAGAGAGTTTGGATCAAATGAAACGCTTGAAAAACGACTCCGACCTGCTTCATGCGGTAGGCAGCCAACTGATCCGATGAATGTTTGGCGATGTCTTCGCCCGCAACAGTGATTGACCCCGAAGTGGGTTGGTCCAGTCCAGCAAGCAAATTCAGCAACGTTGATTTCCCGGATCCCGAACGGCCCAGCAATGCCACTCGTTCACCCTGTCCAATTGACAAGGAGATATCGCGAAGGGCGACCACTTCGGTACCCGTCTTCTTAAAAACCCGCGACACGTTTTCCAGACGTACCAGGTCGGTGTCTTTAGCTACTGCGTCACTCATTGCTGGCCATCCTTCCACTGGGATTCAAAAAAGATCACGCAGCGATTCCAGTGCCAGAGGTTCTTTGGTGGCAAACGGTTCTCCATAGCGGCGATCAATCAGCTTTCCCCAGTAGGCGGCATCGTCACGAATTCGATCCATCATCGTGGGCGGTTCGGTCGGACGACCGGTCACAAATTGACTTTCGTACGCTTTGACCGAATCGGCCTTTCGTTCCCAGTGTTCGCTTATGTCCACAATCCAATTTGGCTGCACAGCCAGACGCAAGTGAATGCAAAAGTAATAGTAGATTCGCTCGGGGTGATACCGTTCACCTGGCATATCTGTCTTACTCAGTTTCGACCAAAACCGTGCCGCCTCGATCAACTCGGTTGCAGCCACATGATCCGGATGAGCGTCTACCCAATACGGAGCAAACAACCATCGGGGACGCAGCATGCGAAAGTAGCTCGCCAGTAATTTGCGAGCTTCCAAGGTTGGTTCGAGCGAACGGTTTGTCAGTCCAGCATTTCCACGCCATGTCAGTCCAAGTGCTGCGGTTGCTTGATCTGTTTCTTCGCGTCGCAGGCTTTCGCTTCCGTGCGGGGTTGGTTCGCCCGTTGTCAGGTCCAGCACGCCGACGCGCATGCCCTCATCGATCATTTTTGCGATCGTACCGCCCATGCCCAGTTCAGCATCGTCAGGATGAGGGGCGATGACAAGGAAATCCAGTGGTTCGATCGGACCGATTTCGCCGGGAGCTCCGGTGAAAACAGGTGTGGGTGGTTTGTTAGCTGACGTCAAAGGTGAGTCCTAAGTCAAACGAGTTGCATCATTCTTGCTTGGCCCCGGAGAAGGGTCGAGCCGTAGCGGACTTCTTGTGAGCCGTGACGCGTGAGCGGTCGGGCGTTTCTTCGATCGCTACTGCTAAAAAGGCCCGTGGCCTCACGGCCAGCGGCTCACAAATGTGGGAATCGTCGGTGCAAAATCCGCTACGGTGTTGCCCGGAAGGTCGGAGAAGCGTCGGGTTTTCAAATTGAGTAGACAACCAATAGTGAGCGGCTCAAAGTAGCGACCTAATCATTGCCAATCATTTGAACGCCAGCAACCCTTCAAGCGATGTCGCCGAAGCCAGTTCTTAGCGTTGGTAAATTGGTAAGTAGTGATAACGGACACTCAAGCTAAGTATCGCCAACGCGGTGCTGTAGATGCGTCCTTGATTTCGCTCTTCATTATTATTGGCTAACCAGGAACCTGATGCTTCCTGCATGCCAATCATGAATTTCGGAACCAAAGTATCGGCTGCCTTGGCAAACTTGCCTCCCGCCTGGTGCATTCCCTGCGCGTAATAGTAGACGCCGTAGTAAAAGAAACGCTCTTTGGTCCTGGGTGGGTTTTGTAGTAACCACTGAGCCGCCCCTTTGACCATCGGCGAATCATATTGGCCACAAACTTGCATTGCCAACAAGCCAGCAGCGGTCATGGTGAAAGTCGGATGATGATGACCCGGCGTGTAGCTGAAACCGCCCATCGATCCGATCTCTGGTGCCGGCAGTAGTTCTCTTCTTGCTCGCTTGGGTTGTTTCGGTTCTGTGTAAGAATGCTGCAAATAGCTGATCGCGGATTGGATTGCCTTTGATGGGACATCCATCCCATCGTTCTTCGCGCTTCGTAGTGCCATTAGCTGCCAAACCGACACGGATAGGTCCGAATCCGTGGCGGTGGGATTGTATCGCCATCCGCCGGCCAATTTGGTGGGTTTGCGAACTGCCTGAGCCTTCAGGATCAGTGCGATGGCTTTTTCTAAAGCGGCGTGAATCCGTTTGTTTTGGTCGATGGTTGCCCCCATCCCCATCATCTCTGTCAACATCAAGGTGATGATGCCGTGCCCGTACATTCGCGACGCATCGCTGTTGCCAAAGTAACCTGTGGCATCTTGGTGGCGTTCGTCCAACACGAAATCGATTGCCAATGCCATCACGCGCGAGCGAACATCATCGTGTCCGGGCTGGATCCCCACGGACGCCATCGCCATGATCGCTAACGAAGTCATCGCAACGTGGTGACCGCCGTTGTTGTCCACGATTGCACCGTCCGTGCGAACCGATCCGACGAAATAATTGACACCACGCTGCAAAGCACGGTCGACATCGTCATTGATGTACAGAGTCGAAATGGTTTCTTCGGCGCCATCGCATCGGCGGGCTGGCATTCCAGCCAATCCAGCGCTCGCCATCGTCGCGGTTGTACTTTGAAGCCACTGTCGCCGGTTGGTCAGAGCACTCTTCAGGGGACTCTTCAGGGAATTCAAGCGAACGCTCATTTGGATCTCTCCCTTGACTTCTCTGTGCCCTGCTGTATCTCGGCCCGCTGCTTCATCGCGGCGCGGCGGGCGATTGCTTTAAAATAGGCTTCGACTTCGCGCCGATATTGCGGCGCGACTCGCGACCCGCCGGACTCCGTCGCATCGTCCGTCTTACGTTCTCGCAGTTCACCCCACTCACCGCTCAGCCCACCAGGAATTTGTCCAAGCGTGCCACCGTCGTCAGGGGCATCGCCTGGTCCCGCATTGTTGGTTAGCGCGTCGCCGTCCTTTGTCTTGGATTGCGATTCTGATTGTTGCTGGGAAGCCTGTTTGGATTGCCCCGGCTGAAGTTGTTGCTGACGCTGTTTGGCGGATTGTTGTTGCTGCGCGTCCATCATCTGCGAAAGTGTGGGCGAAGCCTGGGCAGCATTCTGTGGCTGGCTCGACGGGTCAGGGCCTTGTTGTTGCGAATCCTGTTGAGATTGTCCGTCCTGCTGCGGCGAACCTTGATCATCCGAAGGCGGTGATTTTTCGTTGGCCGCAATCCAGCGATCTAGTTCGTCAAGTGTTTGCGCCATCTTTCTTGCTTTCTCGCTACCACCTTGGGAAGGTTCACTTGGACGCTGGCCCTGACTCTCTGGTGACGACGAACCGCCTTGTTGATCTGGTTTCTCTTGGTTTGGCGTCTCTTGGTAAGCAGAGGACTGGTCGCTCTCCTCCGTATTGCCTTCCTCCGAATTGCCCTGCCCCTTGCTACCTTGCGGTTCCCGTGGCGAAGAAGCACTCGCGGTTGGTTCCTCAGATTGCCCTTCGCCTGATTCGCCCATCATCTCTTCGAGTCGTTTTGCCTCGTCGCCAAACTTTTGCATCGCCTGAGCAATCTCCTCACCCGCTTGTTGCGACGCCGTTGCATTTTCAGCAGATTCTTTCAGTGCGTCAGCGGCTTCCTGGCCAGCTGATTTTGCATCCTGCTGAATCGAATCTGATGCCTGTTTCAATTTCTCCGCCAAGGCTTCTTGGCCCAGGCGTTGCTCGTGTCGCGACGCACTGGCGACAAGATCGCCGGCACTTTCGACATCGTTATTGATTCGTTCTTGCCCGTTGGCCAAGTCCTCCGCCCGATCCGTGGCAGCGTTTAGATCTGGCTGTTCGCCCAGCTCCTTGCTGATCTCTTGCAGTTGTTTTTTCACTTCCGCTAGCGCCTCAGCTGCTTTTCTGGAACCTTCTTCGGCTAATTGAGCAGCGGGGTTGGGGCGGGAGAGTTGCGTTTGCTTCTCGCGCTGAAGGTCCCTCTTCTTCGCATCGACTTTCTTTCGTTGCTCCGCTGCAAAGCGTCGTGTTTCATCAGCGGCTTGAGCATTCTGCTTGGCAGCAGACTCCCTTTGCTTGGCCTTGTCCAATTGCTGTTTCAGCGATTCGATTTGATCGGGTTGGGACTTCTTTTCGTCTGCCTTTCGCAACTTGTCTTCAGCACGTCCGCGTGCCGTGCGAGCAGTGCGTTCTTGTTGTTGAGCCTGTTGGACTCGCGTACGGGCCTTCTGCTCCTGCATTGCCCATTGCCGCCCTTCGGTGCTCATGTCGCGAACCTGTTCATCCCGCATCTTCTTCGCCCGCGTCTCCATGTTTCGCTGGCTATCACGACGAGCCGGTTCGTTGTTGTGGATACTTCGCTGAGAAGCTTCTTGGGACTCCTTTTCAGCCTGTTTCAAAGCTGCTTCCGCTTCAGTCACCGCCTTTTGCATTTCGCGGGCTGTTTCCTGAAGCGAGTCCGTTAGTTCATTTTCGCCATCGATTTGATTGGCAGCGTCTTTGGCCTTTTCGATTGACTCGCGAGCACTGCTGACCTTTTGTCTCGTTTGCGGTTCGTTGGCCCAACCCGAAGCCTCTTCGGTAGGTTGAAGAACACGCTGGCTGAGCGATTGGATTCGCCGCGAAAGTTCAGCGATCTTCGCAGCACTACGTCGCTTGGCTTCCGTTCTCGCAGCGTCGCTTCGTTCCAAAGATTGGTTCAGTTGCTTCTCGTCGCTTTCCGCCTGTTCCATCATTCCTTTGGCGGTCTGAATCGAGTTTTCAGAAATGTCTGACAACTCTTCCTGCATCGGTTCATTTTTCGTCAGCTCCTTTTCCAGCTTTTTCAGCAACTCCTTAGGATCGCTCTTCGCGGCATTCGCCATCTGCTCTGTCTGTTCGTAACGTTCGTCCAGTTCGTCGGCAATCTGCAAAGCTTCTTCGGCCTGTCGCATTTCTTCGCGCGATTGCTGGACGTCTTCACCCTGCTGCACTTTCTCGAAATGGTCGGCGGTCTTGTTCAGTGTTTCAGAAAGCTGTTGCAAACGCTCTTCGGCGCGCTCCAGCAGTTCATCCCGTTTTTGATCGTTCGCAGCAGCCGCAGCATCTTCGGCAGCCTGCTTTGCCTGATCTGCCGCGTCTTTGATCGCGCTAGCAGCCGCATCCGCATCGCGTGCGATTTCGCGTTCTTCGTCATCCAACACGTCGGTTGTATTGGCCAAATCAATCAGCGCCTGCACAGTTTGCTCAGCAGCAGCTTCGGCGTCCTTCTGTTTTTCTGCCAAATCTTCTGCCGTGTCTCGTGCTGAATCCTGTCGGTTGTTGGTGCTCTCTTTGGCTTTGTCCGCTTCGTCAGCGGCCTTCCTGGCTTGTTCAGGAAGCGAAAGAACGTACCGCTGAATCAACTCGCGAGACTCGATGACGTTGGCTTGCAGCTTGGCCAATCCAGCGTTCAAACGCGAAGCAAGTCGTTCTAAGGGAGCAGCGGCTGAAACGGGTTCTTTGGGATCCCATCGTCGTCTTGAGATACGGTCTTTGGCTGCCGAGAAGTCCGAGTCGTAACGCGTCTTATCGATGGGCTCGATGAGTTCATTCCAATCCAGTTTTGCCTCTTGCCATTGTTTAACGGACCATTCGGTTGCCAGTGAATAGCGCAAGATCCAAAGGCTGTTGCTCAGTCGCGAATCGGGGGAGTCGTCCACGGACCGTTCCAGCTGCAGCAGTTGGTTTAGCTCTTGCTGGTTCAACTTGGCCTCGTGGACCGATTCGATCACGCGAATGGCGCCGGCAAGATTATTGTGGACGTCTTCGGGGGATTCGTCGCGATAGGGTTGGAATCCATTCTGATTGACATTTTCAATCGCCCGTCGGAGCAAATTCAAATCAGCAGCATGCTGCAAATCCACTCGTCGCCGCGCGCGATGCAAATTTGACTGGGCAGCGAGCAGAGTCGAAACCTGTTTCATGCGATTTTCATACGTCGCTTGCCAATAGTCGGCTTCCAAATTGGCAATTGCGGATTCCTTCGCATCACTGCTCTTGTCCGCCTTCTCTTTGGCACGTCGCGCGTCGATACCGCTACGTTGAATCTGCTGGACGAGTGAAGCGTACGGACGCATCTCACGGCGGATATCTCGATAAGATTCGTTGAACAGTTGCTGCAGCCGACCGTCAGCCATTCCGGTCGATTCCTTCTTCTTCAGTTCACCATCAAGTCGGCTGACTAATTGTCGTTGTGCGTTCTCGGATGGGTTGTCTTTCGCAATGCGCTGCAACAACAGCGACCAACGCTCCGCCCATTTGCTCCAGTGTTCTCCCCGAAAATGTTGGCGTGTCGAATCCATCAGCTGCAACTCATGACGCGCCAGCAGTTCATCGATCGCGTTCATGCGTCCCATCGTCACGGTGACGTATCGTTGGAATCGATCCAGTGGTACACCGTTTTCCTTGTTTAGAATCGGCAACAGACTCTCGCGCAACGAAGAAACGTCACGAGCAACGGCCAGCGAAAGTTCATGCGAAACGACTCCGCGGACCAAGGTGTCGATTCGTCTCGCTTGGTAGGCGATCCGGCGTCCTTCGTTGGCGATGTCCCTGGCAAGCTTCTTCTGTCGCGATTTCCAGTCATCACGATCGACGCCCAAAGCGGCTTGGATGTCGTGAACCGAAAATCGGATTTCGCCGTCAAGAGCGATCACCGCGCGTCCAAGAAGTTCCAGCGTGTTGGTGTCAAAAGTCGTTTCGCTGATCGCCATGTCGCCAGAGACAGATTCGACCAACAGCAACGTGCGGTCATTGAGTTCGCGGTAAAGCTGTTCCAACGGTTGGATATTCTCTGGGTCGATTTCTTTGCCCGCTTTTTCGATCGCCCTTCCTGTCGCTTCGGCTGCGGAAGCCCAAGCAATGGTTTGCTTCGCCAATTCGCTCGCCTGATCCACTTGACGATGTCTTTGGGCATCGAAACCATCGTCAGCAATTAACACGTCAATCCATTGCGATTCTCCGCGCTGGCCACGACGATCGATGGCCACTAAGCGGGTGCGAACCAAGTCGCCGCCAGCGAGTTTGGGGGTTGATTGGTTATTTCCCTTTCTGGCCATCAGATCCCACTGCCACGCCGGATTGGACTCCCGAGCGGGAGAATCAATTGCGATGGCGAATGTGTTTGCTGGAGCACTGTTGACGGTGAATTCTTGAATCATTTGATCCACGGGCATGTCATCGATGACGGTTCCGGCAAGATCCAGTACCGTCAACGGTGAAACGATCATCATGTCGTCGATCGAATCATCCCACTGTGCCAGAGGCGGCTGATCGATGATCGGGGACACCGTGTAGCTGGGGCCAAACGGATTGTTCAGTCCTGAGCGAGTACTGGTCGCATCGACTTGATACTGTGCTTGAGTTTTGATGGGGAGTGCGACGGAATAAAGCGTCTGCGTTTCGTCGACGGCAGTCATGGCCAGTTCGCCGCCCTGATTGGCAAAAATGACTTTTGCGTCCTCAACACTTTGGTCAAATTGAACCGTCACGTTGGCCGTTGTTCCCACGAGTCCACGTAAGTCGCCGTGTTCGTCTTCTTCGACCCGGTCGGCAAGCTCCGCGTACTTCGGGAAGACATAGCGTTTGGTGAAAAGGTTGACGCGAGGTCGAGGGAGCGGGGTCAAGGTATGCCAGAGCGTGATCCCGTCGCCAGCGCGAACTTGATACTGCATCGGCGATTCGCCCACCACCAAATTTGCTGCGAAGTGATTCTCTGTCTTTAACATCGAATTCGATGAATCAGCATCGGTATTCGTTGCCGAACTACGACTAGGAATTGTGGTCGCCGCTGAGTCCAGCGCAACGCGGCGCGTCATCATTTCGCTACCGACTTTCCCGTCGTCGGATCGAAAGTGCAATTCGACTTCGTCTGTTTCCCTGCCAGTGATCTGGACCATGATGCCGACCGCGTCGCCTTGCGCGACGTACCCGCTGGCTGGATCCGGCTGAAGGATTTCGATCTGCGTCAACGATGCACGCTGGATCGGAATGACGGGCAGCATTGCACGCGCAAAACGACGTCCAAACTGCATCGACGGCACCAGCAAAAGCGACAAGAAGACGACCGCGATGATGCCTCCCGTCGTCAGCCATCGGCGGATCAAGCTGAGTGGTAGCAAATTGCCTACGTCCAATCCGGCTAAACGACGGGCAACGCGATCTTGCAACCGTTGGCGAAAATCTTGCGATCCATTCGCTTGATCGGGGTCGGCGAGTTCGACGGCCGACAGAACGTCATCGCGTAACTGGGGTGCCGTGCTTTGCAGTTGTTTTGCCAGGCTTTCAGGGTCTTTCGCACCAAGTCCTCGGATGCCCGCCACCCACATGGCCGCAAACGTGACCACGTAACCAACCAAGCTCAGCAGGAATCGAACGCCGTCGCCGAGAACCCATAGGTAGTCGCACACTGCCACGATCAGCATGGCTGCAACGAACACCGAAACACCAACCGCCACAGCGCGCAGCATCAGCAGGAGGTTACGGCGTTCAGAGAATCGCGCAAGTCGTCGTGAAGTGACGGGATCGAGTTCCAGACGCGAGAGTGATTCTGTGCTTTGCGTTGACATGAACTACACCAATCCTGAACGTTTTCGCAGCCACCACTCGATCGCCAAGATCACGATGATGGCCCAAAACCAATAGAAAGACTGCCATAACAAGATATCCGATTCGACAATTGAACCGCTGGAAAGTGGCTTGATCTGTTCCAATAAACTGTCTGCCGACGATTCATGAACGTACGTTCCGCCGGCTGCCGCCGTGATTTGCTTCAGTGAACCAGCATCCAAAGCGACGCGGCGCGTCTCCAGCGACTCTGGTTTTCCGACCCAAATCGGCGTCGAAGCTTGTAGAGCCGACTGGTCAAATCCACTGGCGCGAATGCGCACCGTGTACGCACCTGCTGGCAGCGGCGGCGTTTGGCCTTGGTAACTCCCTCGGGCGGGATCATCTACCGAAAGCGGAACGGTTTGCACGATCTGATCATTGGCGACGATCAACGCATCGACCGTTGCGTCACCGACGGGCATGGATGCCGTATTCTGAAGTCGTGCGCGAATGGTCGAAGATTCGCCAACGCGGTACTCAATTTTGTCCGTGCCCAAGGACACGTATTCGTCGCTTGCCGAATAGGGTGGCTGCATGACTGCCGACAGCAGTTGGTTCCAAAATCGAGCATGGAATCGATCGGCGACTTTGTATCTCCACCGCCAAGTCTCGTCGGCCGAAAGATAGAAGACACGGCCACCACCAAACAGACGCGTCACCATCCACGGCGATGTCGTTCCCGATTGATCCACCGCGACCGCCCAAACCTCCGCGCCCTCTTGTGCCTGAACGTGGTTGACCGAACGTGGCGACGGAAGCTGCGACCAAAATTGATCCAGGTTCTCAGATTGACCAGCCAGATTCATCAACGGGTGTTCCTTGCCCATCGCCGTCAACTGCAAGGACTTCGCTGACAGACGTGGCATCGCGCGGTCGTAACGAATCGGAATCAAATCGCTTAGCGGGCCATCAGCCAACTTTCTTAGCAGCCCGTATCGGCCATCGATTGCGATCAACCCTCCACCACGTGCGACGTACTCCTTCAGCAAAACGATGTCTTGGTCGCCAAGCACCTGTGAATCCACGTCACCCAAGACAATCGCGTCGTACTTGGCCATCTCTTCGCGGTCGTCCGGAAACTGCCCCTTGCCTTTTCCGCGTTCCACCACGGGCACATGAGACCCCTCACCCGCAATCACGGTGTTGACGCTCCACGCTGGATCGCGATCAAACAGATTTTTCAGATAACGTGTTTCCCAACGGCTCGACCCATCGACGATTAATAGCTGGCGATCCCGCGTACTTGCGGCGACACGAAACTCACGCGAGTTATTATCGCTCCAACTATCCGCGCTAACCGGCTGGATCGCCGCGTTAAGGTTTAAAATGACGGTGCTGCGCTGGACGCCGCGCTGTGCCTGTGCGTCTTGGCTTTGCACAATGGGTTGCACATCCAATTCAAACGGAATGGACTTCATTCCATTGGCGCCGGGGCTGACCGTTTGTTGCCACACCGTTTTTCCGGCGGATTCGATTCGGATTTGAAGGGGAACTTGTTCCAATCCGTATCGTTTCAGAATGATCTCACCAGCCAGTTTTCCATCCGAAGCAACGCTCTCGGGAGTCTGGATGCTGACGATGCCAGCGTCGGTGGGTTCCTCGGGCGAACCCACCCCGACTGCGTGAACGGCATAGGACTGAAGTTTCAACTGTCTTGCTAGATCGACGGCAGAGCGACCCACGTTGTCACGGCCATCGGAGAACATGACCAAGGCAGCCTGCTGAGTAGCTGCGGTGCTTGTGTTCGCGTTTGCGTTCGGATTTTCCTCGACAGCGTCGACATCATTCACCTTTGATGTCGGGTCAAACGACTCCAAGGCTGCCGACAAACTGGCGGCAAGGTCGGTGGCTTCCCCGTCCGCTTCGACTTCGATCACTGTGGGGACTTCTGCTTCATCTGCTCGTGACGACCAAAGCAAAGACGGTGTGCCTTCGTCGAAACCGATCACATCCAGTTCATGCGACTCTTTAAGCGTCTCCAACCAACCCGGCTGGCTTTCATCGCCCAGTAGTCGCTCCAAAGATCGACGCATTCGACTTGGTGTTGAATCGGCTTCGCCACTATCGGTCAGCTTCATGCTCTGCGATGTGTCGATCGCAAAGATCACACGTCCCAGTCGGCCGACCACTTGTCGACGATGGAGCACCGGCCCCGATAGCAGCAGGATTGTCAGCGCGACCGCGGTCGCGCGAAGAGACGGAAGCAAATAGGAATAGGGAGCGGCTAAGGTCTTAGTTTCGCGCAGATAGATCCATGCGACCAAGGCAGCGGCGACGGCGGCGACGCAGAAAACCAGCAGGGGCGGAGCTTGTCCAGCGAATCGCAACGTTCCCATTAACGTGCCCCCATCGCAAAAGCACGGCCAAGCAAATTCTGCTGTAGCAATAACTCGCCGATCATAGCAATCAGAAGCAGCACTAAGATCCAACGCCAAATTTCGCGTCCGAATCTTCGCGTATGATCCTCCGCCTTGAATTGCCCGATCTCACTGAAAGTGGATGCTCCGATCCGCTCGGCAACCGCGGTCATTCGATCCGAGCCAGCCCAGCGGAGTTCGGATTCTTGAGCAGGTACTTCGACAATTCGCAACGTTTGCGCAGTCGACTGACGATTCCCGGCAGCAGTATCATTGGCTGTGGTCTTCGATTTGCTTTGACTCGCTGCGCGAAAAACATAGGCACCCGGCACGGCCGTGTCAGGCCACCTGAGCTCCTCTGGCAAGTCTTTCGCGGGAGCAAGCTCGGTTTCCTGTTCGCCTGGTGTTTGGATCGTGTAGCGAATCTGGAGCGGCTTGGCAGAACGGGATGGGTTCCCGCTTGAACCATCACGGGCGAGAGAGTCTTCCGTATTAAACGCCAGTTCGCTTAGCGGCACGGAGAGCGGCTGCCCAACATCAACGGTGGTGTGATTACGACGGCCTGCCAAGTCCAACACCATCTGCTGCATCAGCGGCAAGAAAGGCAACCGCGTTGGCAAAGTCGTCCACGAATTGTCGCATGGAATCGCGAACTGGCAGATTTGACCGCGACCGCGTTTCGCCAGAACAACTGCGGGTGCTCCATCGCTGAATCGCAACAGGACTCGGCTTGAGTTGCTGTCGCGATCATCGTTTTCCAGCGAAGCCGTTTCACCAACGGCTGCCGTTTTCAAGCTCAGTTTTCGATAAGCGTAGATCTCGACATCATCCAACGGTCGTTCGTTTTGCGCGGTCAAGATTCCCCACGGTGAATATTGCGAACTCAACTCTGCAAATGACGCGACCACTTTGTCGCGATTGGTTGGGGTTCCAGCGATGTCGCCCAGGGTCGCCGGTAGCTGGAGCGACGCCGAATCGGTTCTCCACGGTTCATTGAAGCTCTCAGGGCGAACCGCGTCTCCATCAAAAACGACCAGCGCGCCGCCTTGGAGCACAAACTGAGCCAGTGATGACTGCTGCTCGCTATTAAGCGATTGAACGTTTGCCAGAACGACCAACTCGGGTCTCTCACTAAGTAGCGTCTTGTCCAACTCCCCGTCTCTGATAACACGCGTTGCGACCGCGTCGGGTTGGTCGTCGCCTCCAAACGAAAACGGGCTCAATGCAATCGAAAGCCAGTCAGCCGATCCTTCCAAGGGCACTCGGCTTGGTTTCCCGTCGACCAGCACGACATCGATTTGTCGCATCACATCGACAGCGATACTGCGACGGTTGTCTTGTGAAAGCGAATCGGAATACTCGACAGAAACATTGACTTGATGCACACCGGCTTCGTCGAATCGGTGGCTTAAACGCGAGGTCGCATTGGAACGTTCGTCGATTGAGATATTCCGCGGCGGCAACTCAACCGAATCGATCGTCCAGACGACGCGCAGTTCTCCGGTCGGTGTGTCAGACGCATTGCGGATCTTGGCTGAAAAACTTGCGTTGCGACCAGCGACCACGGCGGGTGAATCCACCGTGACGGCTTCGACTGACACGTTGGGTAAGTCGTCTTCCCCTGTACCCAGATCCCAGAAGTGAATCGAGGGCGGTGGATCGAGTGTCTTGATTTGTTCAGCAAGGCTATCCAGCGAAGTCAGCGTGGACGCGGTCACATTGCTGCTTTGGAAATCCGAAACGATTAAGACGCTGCACTGACGGTGAGAGCTTTGCTGGGCTGCTGAGATTGCGGCATCGATCACGCTGGAAAAGTTGGTTGGGCCGCCGCTGGCCGTCAAGTTTTTGACACGCTGCATCGCGGTCGCGGCTCCCATCGTCGATGGCGGAGAATCAATCGCGTTGGATGTCAAGAAAATGACCTCGTCACGTCGTGAGAGACCTTTCATCAAATCCGTCAGTCCTGCTTGGGCCAAGCTCAGTCGCGATGGTTCACCCTTTGCAGACGCATTCATGCTGCGGCTGTCATCAACCACGACAACAAGCGTTCGTGGCTCGTCTCCGGGCAACGAACGAAAGCCCGTCAGCACGGGTCGCGCCAAGCAAAACGCCAGCAAGATCGGTATCAAACATCGCAGCAACAACAGCAGCAGGTTGGCGAGTTGGATTCGGCGGCGATTGACGCGCATCACACTGTCCAGCAAATGCCAAGCACCCCAATCGAGTGTCTTGAACCGGCTGCGATGGAACAGGTGAATCGCCAGAGGAATCGTAAACGCGAAAGCACCCAGCGCCAGCAGTGCATTCAGAAGGGTCAACTCATTCGCCTCCGCAATGCCATGTACTCATGCAAGCCGTCGGAAAACGGTCGGTCTGTTGTCAGCAAGACATGGTCGACACGGTTCTTGCGGCAAGCTTCCTTGAGCGCCGCTTGATGTTCCTCCAGTCGGCGGATGTAAGCTTCTTGTAGCGATCGGGCATCGACCGTGTGTTCGTTCGCCGTGTTCTCGATGTCACGAAACTGCATTCTGCCGGAAAAGGGGAAGTCAATTTCGTCGGGATCCAAAATTTGAAAGAAGACGACTTCGTGTTTCTTGGAACGAAACAACGCGAGCGATTTGCTGATCGAAGCGATGTCACCCATGCAGTCCGAAAGGATGACAACGAGTCCGCGTCGTTTCAACTTGGGAGCAATCTTGCGAAACACACCGCCAAGATCTGTTTCGCGATGAGACACCTCTGACGTCAACGACCTGAGTATCGCTTGCAGGTGCGAAGGCCGAGATCGCACCGGGATGATGTCGCGTGGTTTGTCGTCAAACGTCACCAGCCCCGTGCCATCTTGTTGCCCAAGCATCAAGTAGGTCAGTGCTGCGGAAAGCTGCACGGCGTAATCGTGTTTGCTTCGGCCCTCGGATCTTTCGCCGCGGTAGGCCATCGATCCACTGCGATCGACCAGCAACGTACAACGGAGATTCGTCTCTTCCTCGAATTCGCGGATATAAAGACGGTCACTTTTACCGAACGCTTTCCAGTCGATATTCTTCAGTTCGTCGCCGCGGACGTACGGCCGATGTTCTTTGAATTCGACACTGAATCCTTTGTGCGGCGAACGATGGCGTCCACTGCAGTAGCCTTCCACAATCCCGCGCGCAAGCAACTGTAGCTTCGCGACGCGCGAAAGTTCCTTTGGCTTGACGTAGTCGAGGATTCGCATAGAGGACTGCGAGTAGTTCTATTGGGGTGAGAATCTTGCGAGGGGTGGGATCGAAAAGAGAAGTGGGAATGTAAAGCTCGTCCGAGCTTCACGCCGCAAGACCTACCAAGTATATCCTTGGAACCCATTTGCGTGACCTGGTTTGCAACGTCTGAAATGAATAAAGCAGCGAAAAACGGGGCTATACGCAACGGCCCCCAATGGGCTAGGTGGCTGCTGCATGTTGGTTGCTCCGGCAGTTCAACGGACGGTATTCGAGCGGATCGAATCCTGGTCTCGGTGACGCGCACGCACGCGCACACGGCACCCGCGTCGATGGGAACGCTGGGGACCGATGCGGATCCCAATTAAGTTCCCTTGCTGAAGCTGCAAAGTCCTTTGAAGAAAACAATGGGCATCGAACTTGCCAATGGGCGGACGGCTACATTCCGCCCCCTGAGCAGCATGCTCTAGGCGGCTACAACACTTAGGACGCCACAACACTTGGGAGGCTCTTTCGGCGGGTCTGGACCAGCAGTGTTCTACTCTTCCACAGAAATCAGTCCCTAAAGTGCCCTCTGCCGTGCTACTTTTCCAGCAGCATGATTTCGATTTTACGGAAATCGCAAGGATGGCTTTCCGACTGAAGCGAAATAGTTCCGCCGCTTAGCATCAGTCCGCCATTCTTCTCCGCCAGTTCTTTCGCGTGAGCGTCGCGATCGTCCAGCTGCGGCTTGGTGTATTCCAAAACCGTTTTGCCATCCAAGATGTGTTTGATGATCTTGTTTCCGCGCACTTCGATTTCAGCCGTCACCCACTGCTCGCCGTGATACGTCTTGGAAGTTGAACTGGTGCAGTGCGGCTGAAATAGCTTGTCGTCCATGACGACGTTTGTTCCCGGCGTGCACAAATTCGACGTCGTGCGATCCTTTTCGCCGTCGCCGCCAAGCAGTTGGACTTCAATCGAGACTGGGAAGTCCTGGTCCTTCGTCATTCCCCTGGGGTCTTCACCATGGATCATCACGCCGCTGTTACGTAGCGCCCAACCTTGCCCGCCCTTGCACTGCTCGCCAACAAACCGGTATTCAACGCGAAATCGGTAGTGCGAAAACGAGTCTTTGTAGAACAGGTGACCAAACGTGTTCTTGAATTCGTCGTAGCCGTCGTAACGCACTTTCAAAAGGCCGTCTTCGACCCGGAAAGTGTTCAGGAAATTTTCGCCCAGGTCGTGATAGCGGAACTTCGGTGTCCAGCCTTCCATGTCTTTTCCGTTGAAGAGCGATACCCATTGACCTGTTTCGGTAGGCGTTGATTTCGTAGCAGCTTGGTCAGCTTGACAATTGGCCGCAAGCAAGGCGATCGCTAACGCAACGCAAAGAGTGGTGCTGCGTTGAATCGAACTGAAAAGGTATCGCATCTGTTTCCTGCAAAATGAATGAGATGGGTGACGGGAGCCGTAGTATACGCACTTGCGATTCGGCTGTGGGTCGAATGTGGGCTCCGGTGCCCTTACAATTTCGAGCCCAACGTTAGTGCCCATTCTTTAGGTCGCCCGCCATGAACCAGAAAACGTCTCGACGAAAATTTCTAACCACGTCTGCAGCAGTGTCCGCTTTCGTGATCCCTTCGCTCACGAAAGTGCCCTGTCACGCTCAGCAGAGCAAGGATCGGTTTGCTGGCTGGCCGATCGGTATCCAGAGCTTTTCGCTACGCAAATATGACGTCAGCCAATCGATTCGCCACATGCAGGGAATGGGGCTTCATTTTGTTGAGTTCTACAGCAAGCACGTCGCGATCGATTCTTCGGACGACCAACTGTCCGAGCTAAACAAGTCGTTGGCGTCGGCCGGCATCACGATGAGTTCGCACGGGGTGAACAAGTTTTCGGCCGACCACGAAAAGAATCGGAAGGTCTTCGAGTTTGCCAAACGTGCGGGTTTGAAAAACATTACCTGCAATCCAACCCCCGACGCGTTCGAGAGCCTCGACAAACTGGTCGCCGAGTACGACATTCGAGTCGCGATCCACAACCACGGCCCCGATTCGTCGTACGACAAAATTGACTCAGTCGTCCAAGCGGTCCAGGGGCACGACCCACGCATCGGCGCGTGCGTGGATACCGGTCACTTTATCCGCAGCCAAGAAGACCCGATCGAAGCACTCAAGCGGTTGGGCAAACGTGTGTTTGGGCTGCATATCAAGGATGTAGAAAAACAGCAAAAGAAGACCCACAGCGTCGTGCTGGGGAAGGGATTCCTGGACTTGGTCGCGTTATTCAATACGCTCAGCGAAATCGGATTTCCCGATGACGGTGCGATTTCGCTGGAGTACGAATCGAATCCCGACAATCCGTTGGATGACATTCAGCAGTGCTTGGTCGCGACGGAAGAAGCAATCGCAAAGACGAAGCGTGGATAGTTTTGGTCGGGATAAGGTAGCCGTAATGGCAACTTCTCGCCTTGAACTATCGCGCGAACATTGGCCCCTGTCCGTGCCGGACATTCAGCCTGAGATTTGGGTTGCCTAAACTATCCTGAGTAACGCCGATGGCGAAAGCGATTCGGGTTTGCGAATGCAAAACTCGCGACTAGCAAAACGCCGAAATCTCTTCGTCTTCGACCGTCCAGCTATGGAAACAAACCAACGCTATCGATACATGGCATGCCATTCCTGGCAATTGACTGCAAGTGACCGCCAGCTAACTGCGATTGCATTCTGTGTACGAACCAATACACATCTCACGGTTTCCCTCGACTGGATCAAGAAAAGCTTGCAAGAGTAATAGCGAACGAGTAGAACCGACAACAAATGCCACAATCAGTACCACCAATCCGGCGGGGTTGTCGCATAAAAACATGTTGTCCGCCTCAGGCCAAATCAATGCGAACCGCAATCGTCATATTTCTCGCGTGCATTTGCGGCTGCAATCAGAATTCAAACGACGACATGACCACTTTTTCGATTGACTACGACGCGTTTACCTTCGACAAGTACTTCTACATTGGTAAGCACAACGTTCCATGGCTAGACATGACCGCGAACTTCATCATTGACACTGAGGATTCCCCGATTCCTGATGTCCATCGCGAACTCGTCGCTTTCGCATGCCGATTACCGAGTTCAACCCGTGACAAACTCGAACGCTATATCTACGACGAATACCAATCCGAAATTTACGGCTCAATGTCTGGCGGTGACGATATTACTCCACCGATTTCCAAGCCGTCAGATATCTGGACGCTCTTGTCAGCGCCCGGAATCCATACTCCGCCGGACCATCGCATCGAATCCGATTGTCAATTCACCGTCACGTTTGAATGCGTGTGGGACCCTGAACACGGTCTATCAATCCTCTTCGACGACAAGGGAGACCCCATCGACATTGGCGGGCAGGGACACCACTTCTAGGCGGACAACATGGTTTTTACGCTAGGCCTCCGGCACACCTTCGTCGTTAGGCAACGGGCGTTGGCCTTGGTACAATCTTTCGTACTTCATACATCGCTCGCTTCGTTCAGGGCGGTGTCGTAAAAACCTTCCGTTAGGCGACCTCAGTGAATCTCATCGGACCGGAGCTCGCGGCTGACGACTTTGGGGACCCAAGTCGATTCGTCGTGCCTGACGGCGACCGAACTTTGGCGGCGGATTGGGTAATCACGCACATTGAGAACGCGATTGGACGCACTGTGGAGTGCGAAGCGCATGGCCCCGTCGAATGTTTCGATTGGTGGTACGTTCCAGAGTACAGCATTGGCACTCGCGGTTTCATCGTTGACAAGCACGATCGCAATATCCGCGTGCTTAGTTCTCGGCCAGATATTTCACTTGCGAGTCAGTTTGCGGCCTATGCTGCCGGATTTCGGCACGACCTGATGGACTTGATCGTTACCCGGATTAAGGACTCAGACGCCACGTTCAAGTTTTTCGACCGACGGAACTTCTGGCGCAATCCGAAAGAGGAGGTCGGGCCGGGCGAGTGCCCGTCCAACGGCGTACCGCTGGGCACTCCGTATCCGACTGCTTACATCGAACGCTGGCGCGGCACAGAACTTGCGGACACATTACGTGATCTGCCTTGCCGATTTCGGTCACAACGACTTGACGAATCCACGTTCCTTTTGCACGCTGACGAATTGCCTTTTGACTTCGAGGTTGAACGCGGTACATAGCGTTACGGTCGCACAACATGGTTTTTACGCTAAGTCGCTTCGCGATCACCTTCGCTCTTTGGCAACGGGCGTTCGCAT
>CAYUGI010000096.1:0-980 GCA_964444105.1 uncultured Pirellulaceae bacterium | reverse complement strand
GTGTCGTAAAAACCTTCCGTTGGGCGACCTAACCGAATTGAAACCGACCGCCCCAATACTGAACGTCAAACTTAGCCCCAAGCTGTTTGACTTGTTCCAGCACTGTGAACTCCACTGCAACGCTGGTTGCTGTGGTTGGGATGCGTTTGATCTCTCTGACCGCTGGCTGTCTCGGTGGTGCGAATTTCGTGACGCCACAACCATTGCCGCGGCTCGGGCGGACATTGTTCGCATCTGCGATCTGCTGGACGGCCACAATCTCGCCGCCAAAATCGACATTCACCATTTCTTCGCGCCGACTGTTGCGACACTGGCAGAACATCTCGACCTCATTGACAACGCGTTGGCCACACACGCCAAGCCCGACGACAACATCCAAGCTTGACGGTCGCCCAACATGGTTTTTACGCTAGGCCTTCGGCACACCTTCCAGCTTTGGCCACGCGGGCTGGCATTGGTACAATCTTCCGTAGTTCAGGCATCGTTCGCTCCGTTTAGGGCGGTGTCGTAAAAACCTTCCGTTGTCGGGCACTAATGTATTGGCATTTCGGACCGCATTTCTCGAATGGGCGCTAGATCGTTTCCCCGACCTTGCCCAAGCATTCGACGGTGAATCCGCCAAGATGCGCGTTCATCTTGCGTTTTCGAGGTTTTATCGTGCGACTCAGGACGCAATCGACGATGGCGAACGCGAACTTGTTCAATCGTTTTTCAATATGGCCGATCGTGTGCTCGCCAACGCGTATCCGGAAATGCGATCTTTGTTCCACGTGGTCTACGTAGAACACCTCAGATTCGATGATTCGCGTAAATCGCGCTCTTGGGCACTCGATTTATTATCCGCGCGACTCCGTGCCGAATTTGCCTCGTCCCTAGGCTGCTCTGCGGAACTGAGGGCGAAACTCACCTGATGGTCCCGTGCCCGACAACATGGTTTTTACGCTAGGCCTGCGGCACACCTTCGTCCTTTGGCAACGCTC
>CAYUGI010000095.1:4286-21993 GCA_964444105.1 uncultured Pirellulaceae bacterium | reverse complement strand
GGGTTTCCACAACTTCGCCTGTTTTGTCGGTCATCTGGATGCGATATCTGGATCGAGCCTGTTTCGCTCGCGAACCATCTTCGCTGCTAGCCGAGTCCACGTCGATGGCTCCATCGCAAATCGCCTCAAAAATTCCGCTGGGATGCAGCTGTCGCATCGAACGGCGAATTCCCGACTCGTTGTCGATGACCCAGGCTGCTTGGGCGTTCGGAAGATAAGAGCGTACTGCCGTGGCCGTTTCACCGCGGTAATCGACCGGATGAGCCCCTAGGACGTTTGCAGGGTTTTCGTGGTTGCCTTCGACCAGCAGCGCAATATCCGAAAGTGAAACTTGAGTGTGCATTGGTAATCCGTTAACGGATGCATAAGGGTTTTGTGCTGAAAATTGAGTCCAGGCATCCCGCGTGGACTCGTAACGCTTTTCTGCGAAATTGCCCAACGCGTTGACGTTGGGCAATGTTCAAGACGGAACTGGTTACAAACGCGTCGGTACGCAACGACTACGCAGTTTCAACCAGATCTTTGGAAGTAAATCGGCGTTGAACGGGGGCGTTCCCGCGCGACCTGCTACTGGAAAGCAACCAGTTACGTAGACGATCATCGGGCGACGAACCGCGTTGCCGTGATTTGGGCGGCGGGACGATCGACGATGACGACGAATCCGAATGTGCCGAATCGACACGGGTGATGACCCCGGATTGCGGCGCATGGCCGATTGCATTTTCGGGGGTTTGGCCATTGCTGACCAACCGCGACGAAACCAGGCAGGCTTCGACGCGGTGGATCTGCAACGCGCGATCAACACGTCGCCAAAGATCGGCGTGCTGGACATCAATTCGTCTACCAAAGTGCTCCCAAACAAAATCGTTTTGCCGCCAACGTGGCAACGAATCGGAGAGCGAGCGGATCAGGTAGCGATTATTACTCAACAGCGTGACGCACGATGGCCCTTCGATCGACTCAAGACCGCGTACAGCGGCTAGTAGGGTAAGTCGATTTAGGTCACCGGACTCAATGTCTTCCGCATCCAATACGGGCACACCGTCAGCAGTCTCCAATGCGAATCGCCAGTAACCATCTGTCAACGTCGTCGATCGAGCTTCGCACACGAGCAGCAGTTCGCTGCGTCCATTGGCGGTCGATTCGGAGTCAGTGGGTTCGATGGCTTGCGAGGGCATTGCCGGTAATGCTTCGGGTGCAGGGAGGGTCGTCGAATCGGATCCAAGCGGATCAAGAGGTAGAGTCAGCTTCACGGAATTGGGTATCCAGCAAGATGGTTCTAAATGGCCGCTGGTTGGCCGCAATCAAGCGGCGGGACAGCAACAATACGGGGGGAGGTGATCCATCACATGCGACGACCAAGAGACTTACGCGGCACGCAAACCGCGCGGGCACCTTGGTCATAACATTGGTCTCGTCAATCTTTGCCGCGCCGGAATAGATTGACTAACAGAAAAGGTCAACGCTTTGTGTTGCGCCCCGTTACCGCAGTAGCAAGCGTTAAGACCGTCAGTTACCGGCCCGTTGCTTGCAGTCTTTTGCACTCCAGCGATGGTCCAAGCACGCGGAATGACCTAGCGAAGCCTTTCACAGTAGTCTCGTGTGACCGCTACAACCGGTACAATGTGAGCCCAATCGATCACTATCGTCCCTGACGACGCACGTACCCGGCAAAGTGAAGTCATCCATGCTCAGACCACCCGCCCTGGCAACAGGCACCGCATTGCTTTTTGCGGCATTGATTTTTGTCGCATTGCCTGGGCAGCGTCTCCGCGCGGAATCAGCTGCCACAGACTCAGGCCAGCATCCCAACATTGTTTTGATCCTTGCCGACGACCTGGGGTACGGCGACCTGGCTTGCTACAACCCTGAATCGAGGATCCCGACGCCGAACTTGGACCGCCTCGCCTCGCAAGGAGTACGCTTCACCGACGCACATAGTCCGTGTACCGTTTGCACACCGACGCGTTACAGCTTGATGACGGGCCAAATGGCGTTTCGTATTCCCAACGGCGGACGTGTCTTCAGCGGTGCGGGCGGCCCGTCGTTGATTGCCCAGGAACGCACGACGCTACCCGAAATGCTTCGGGCGCACGATTACACGACGGCATGCTTTGGCAAGTGGCATATTGGCTTGACGTTTAGGGATAAGGATGGCGAAGCGATTCACAATGGTGGCCCCAAGGGAATCGAGCCAATTGATTACTCCAGGCGTATCGAAGGCGGTCCGCTCGACCATGGTTTTGATCAGTTCTTTGGAACCGCCTGTTGCCCGACAACCGATTGGCTGTACGCCTTCATCGATGGCGATCGCATTCCAAATCCGCCGGTCGGAAAAGTTGACAAGAGCAAACTTCCTCGCCACCCCTATTCGGTTGATTGCCGGCCAGGATGGGTCGCGCCCGATTTTGACTTGGAAGAAGTCGACATGAAGTTTCTGGAGAAGAGCCAAGCGTTTTTGCGAAAGCACACCCAAGCCACTCCTGACAAGCCATTCTTCCTGTTTCACTCGACCCAAGCCGTGCATCTGCCATCGTTTCCAGGGCAGGCATTCAAGGGAAAGACACAGTCAGGACCCCACGGTGATTTCATCTTCGAGCTGGATTATGTCGTCGGCGAACTGCTCAAGACGCTCGACGAACTTGAGTTAACCGACAACACGATCGTCATGTTCTCCAGTGACAACGGTCCCGAAGTCCCGTCTGTATTCAACATGCGTCACGATCACGACCATGATGGGTCGCGCCCGTGGCGAGGCGTAAAACGTGATAACTGGGAGGGCGGTCACCGAGTGCCGTTCATCGCAAAGTGGCCAGGCAAAATTCCCGCAGGAGTAACGACCGATGAAACGACGTCGTTGACGGACGTGTTCGCCACGCTCGCGGACGTCATCGGAACAGAGATGCCTGCCAACGCAGGCGAAGACAGTTTCAGCATGCTGCCCGTCATGTTAGGCGAAGAGCTGGGCGACGAGCTGGGCAAGGAGCTGGGCAAGGAGCTGGGCAAGGAGCTGGGCAAGGAGCTGGGCAAGGAGTCGAGCGATCCCATTCGCCCGTACCTGTTGATTCAAGGCTTCGGAGGCCAAAGGTACTTGGCGATTCGTCAAGGCAAATGGAAATACCTCGCTCACAAAGGTTCCGGCGGTAACAACTACGCAAAGCACCCGCAGCTAGTGGAATACGCTTTACCGGACACAGCGCCGGACGCCCCCGGCCAACTCTTTGACTTGCAGAACGACCCTGGGGAGACAATCAACTTAGCCGAGTCGCACCCCGACGTTGCCACAAAACTGCAAACGCTGCTGACCGAGTCAATCGAAGCTGGCCGGACGGTGACATCCCGATAGCAGGCCACTCGCGTTTTAGTTGCGACGACGCTCCTAGCTTGTGAATCTTAGAGACGTGTGAATCTTAGGGACGTGTGAATCTTAGGGACGTAGGGTGGGTCGAGAGGCGACAGCCGCGCTGACCCACCATTTTCGTCGCGTTTTTACATTGGTGGGTCAGCGTCGCTAAAGCTCCTCGACCCACCCTACAAAATCTGCAGTCACTCCTCTCGATTTAGCGGTATCGGGCGTGGGCCATTCCGCTCTAGCGGACCTCAGTCTCAACCCAGAGATCCAAGTGAAACTTGGTTAGTTCCGGAAACTCCTTGGCATCCAACACCCGCGACAACCTATGCCAGTTTTCCGTCGTAGGTTGTTTTTCGTAGGCGTAACCGACCAGTTCAAGCCATTCGCTGTTGTTTTCATCCATTGAATAGCCGATGGCCTTGCTGTAGTAGTCGTGGTGCGGATGGGACGCGGGTAGGCCGAATTCCAGCTTCTCTTGCTTCACGAAGTAATACGGATCGGTTGTCAGAATTTCTTGGCCGGTCGTTTGATTGCGGATTCGTAGAAGTGGCTTCGTGCCTGCGACAGGCTGGGTAAAAACACGAAACGCGGACGAGCGATCTGGCAATTGGACGGATTTCATTGGCGTCGTCGCAGCATCAAACGTCATCAACCCGTAGTCAACATGATCGACCAAATCGGTCGCTTGTTGCATCACGCGTTTTTTCGGGCCGATGACTAGGTAGCTGCGAAACCAAATACTGGTGCCCGGAACGATCTGCAACTTGGGAATGATCTCGCATACGTCGTAGTTGCGAAAACTGTTGGCCGGCCGCGTCGCCCAGTCTTTCCATTGGTTCTTGTAGGATGGCTCGTTTGCTCGCCAATCGCGGTAGAGCGAAAAGTTGATTTGACAATGCGGTTGCCCAGACTCCTTGCGTTCGCGTTCGGCTTCAAGATGTTTGTCACGACCATAGACCAGCACCAAGCTCGGTGCGTCTTCGTCGTTCGAGGCACACGAGATGTTCCAGCCGCCGGTGTCTCGCACGTTAGCTGTTCCATGTTCACTCAAGAATCCTTCGCGTTGCAACAAAGATCCATCGGGTGAGCTCACATAACGAAACGGCAAACTGCTAATCCGCGTGCCGCCCCAAGGAGCATTCAAGTGATCGAAAACGATGTCACCTCGATTGCTGAAATTATGAACCACCCAAGTGAGCTCGATCACTCCATTGCCGGCGTCACGTACTTGTGTGTAATACAAGAGCGGCGAGCGGTGGACGGATTTGATCTGCGGAATCAGCCCCCAGTTGAGCATTCGAAATGTCCGCGTGTTGGCATCGGCTTCTGATGCGAGCAAAGGACAGTAAAGAGATTTCAGTTTTGAGTCACCGGGTATGTAAGACCCTGAGTTGTGGATGAAGAATGACGCTGCAAACGGGGAGTTGGTCATTCGCTCGACAAAATCGTTTGGCAAGTTTCGATATGCTTTTCCGCCGAAACCGTTGTACTTGGTACACACCGCCACGAACTGCCAGACTTCATCGTTCCAAGGCGACACATGCCCGCCGGGCGCTCGCCAAGACGGTGGCACACTTTCACCGAACGGCCCGCGAAGCGAATAGACCTGACCTCCGCGGCCGATACGCAACTTGAACGAATTGTCAGCGTCTTGTGCATGATCCATCTCAGCCAAGAAGACCGGCCGTTCATCAAGACGCGTGTCCCACAAGCTCACGCTGGGCGTGAAGTCGAGGCTGATCGTCGTGTTGCCGCGTTGTGGTGATGGCGGATTGACGGTCGATGGCGGAAACACATTCAGCATCGACTGCGCGAATGCTGGCTGCGTTAGCGCGACAGATAGAAGGAAAATTTGGTATCGCAACATCATTAGATTTTTGGTGTCAGCCGAATGCGATGTTTGTACTAACCTTTGGCTTTCCGCTCGGCGGAGAATACATTGCCAGAGGCTTTCCGCTCGGCGGAGAATACATTGCCAGAGGCTTTCCGCTCGGCGGAGAATACATTGCCAGATGGTTTGGCAGGCAACGTCTGTCGCCACGCGTCGATCGACTCGAGCAACTCTTTGACCCTCGCTGGCTCGGTGTCCGCCAAGTTGTTTTTCTCTAACGGATCAGCAACGATGTCGTACAGTTCGCTATAGCTGAGATCTTTGCTAGTCATCAGTTTCCAGTTGCGATCGACAGTGGCAAAGGCGACCCAGTGATACGAATCGCCGCTGCTTTGGGGCTTCCCCTTGCCGGCCATCTTCCAAAACAACGGCTTGGCTCGTCCCTTGGTCGACTGCCCTTTCAAAGCTGCCACCTGACTGACTCCATCGGGTCGATAGTCTGGCGGCATCGTAACGCCCGCGATTTCGCAGAATGTTGGAAGGAGATCGACGGCAGACAGCATCGCATCATCGTCGATCGTTCCGGCTGCGATCTTGCCGGGCCAGCGAGCAATGAACGGAACGTTGATGCCGCCTTCAAACAGTGCTGCTTTGTAGCCTTTGCGTCCCGCTGTGATGCCTTTTGCCGCGGCGATCGAGTATCCGGCGCCGGTTGCCGAATCATGCATCAACGTCAGCTCCGCCTTTGCCGAACGAGCTGGCCCATTGTCACTGGAGAAAATCACGAGCGTCTCGTCTGTCAATTTCAGACGATCAAGCGTATCGAGGACCTGGCCAATTCGATCATCCGCGTGGGCAAGAACGGACGCGTAGATCTCATCGGTTTCGTCCAAGCCGCTGTCTCGAAAAGGCCAGCGGTATTTGGGCACTGTGTGAAACGGCGTGTGAGGCTCGTGTACCCAAAGATTGACGAAGAACGGCTTTCCAGCAGCATGACTCTCCTGGATAAAATCAAGGGCGTGCATTGCGTCTTCATGAACCGGAATCTGTTCACCGGAACAATTGAACGCGCCGTAGGTGTCGTACCCGTATTGGGCAGGGGAAGGCGAATCAGGAATCATGTTGTTAGACAGGTGCCATTTGCCAAAATGTGCCGTCGCGTAGCCAGCCGATTGCAATAACTTGGGCAAGGTCACGACATCGGTGCTAAGCCAATCGGGCATGTTGCGTTTGGCGTTGCTGGGCACCCAAGCAAAGTGGCCGTCAATGTTGTACCGAGCAGGGTAGTGGCCCGTCATGACTGCCGTGCGACTGGGCGAGCAAACTCCGCTGGCGACCGTGAATCGATGGAAGTCCGTTCCCTCGCTGGCAAGCCGGTCGATGTTGGGCGTTTTAACATACGGGTGACCGTGACATCCCAGATCGCCCCACCCCCAGTCATCGGCGAAAATGAAAACGATATTGGGCGGAGCGGCTTCTGCTTGGGCTACAGCTGGAAGCAAGCAGAGTGCAATCAATGCAATGGTTTTCATGAGCAATGTCAGCCGATGGGGCTAGCCTCGTGCCTTGTCTGGTAAGGGAGATTGATCGCAAACGGCAGCAGATTACCGAGTTTGCTTTTTTTTGGGGTGATGGAAAGTGCTTGGCGGGTCGAGCGGTGATGAATCGTGCAGTGACTAATCTCCGGGCTAGCGACATTTCCCGTTGCTTGCTGCTATTTCCATTGTAATTGATTGAATTTAGGTGGGGGGCCTTTCCAATGCTTGCCGACTAGACGCGGCTTGCCTGATTGGCCGCGAGAAGGCTTCAAATGCTCGGCGGCACTGAGCTTCAACCGTTTGGCGTCCGCCCAGCGGCCCAACGTTTCGCCTGCGTAGTTCTTGAAGTCCGCCAAAGAAAGCACGTGCGATTGCGAAACGGAACCGCCTGGCAAATCGAGAACCGCGGCGTAGTCGTCAATCAACACGACCAATTGGTTCGGCTGGTCGGATGCAACGTCGATCGACAGTTTCGTACTGGCTGGCGATCCCGCCTGAGCTTGAGACAACGTCGGCGCGGTGTACATCGCGTCGTTCAGTTTATGCGTCGTGATAGACCATTCTTCGGGGCGATAGGAAAACCATTCCTTCCGCCATTCGCCCTCGAATGACTCAATCACATCGCTTGGTTGCAACGTCGCCTGGACACCCGACTTCGCAATTTCGTCTGCCCAGGCATGGGACACCAACGACGAAAGATTGAACGTGTCCGCTGTGTAGGTTCGATAGTAATAGCCTGACCCCGATACCGGCTTGGGCAGTTTGTATGTGACATTGGCATAGGCCAATAGAGGAGCATTGGTGTCCGAAATCGGAAGCTCTGCGACCCAGCGTCCGTTTTCTTCCCTCGGTTTGACGTGGTGCCAAAACCGATTTGTTGTCAGCTGTCGATCTGAGGGAGTTTCGCCTTCCTTGCCGTGCTGGGTGTAATACACGTCAATCGATTCGACCGGCATTGATGAATCAATGGTGAACGACAAGGTCGGGACTTCCCCAAGGCTCAAGGTTGCATCCGGGGTTGCCGGCATCGCGAACTTGCCCTGTAGATGCTGATCAAACCAAAGCAGCGTCGCGACTTCGTAGGGTGGCGTGTCTTGATGGCTATGTTGGGGCGAACAAGTGACTCGCCATTGATTGCTTTTGATTTCCTCAATCGTTTTGGGCAAATCGACAATCCGCCCATGAAAATCATTCGCTGGCGACAGAAAGATGATCGGGCAAGTGATCGCTTTCAAACTGACATCATCGCCCAGTGTCGCGCGAAACAGGTCGCTGTTGTTGTACCGGTCACTGATACCGCCACACGATGGCGCTGCCGCTTTGACTCGCTTGTCCACAGATGCCAGCACTGTGATCTTTCCGCCCATCGAATGGCCGTAGATTCCCAACCGCGACTTATCGACTTCGGGCTGCTGCTCCAAGAACGTTAGCGCGCGACGCGCTGCGGTAGCGCACAGAAACCAACCGCTGTTGCGAGGCGATTCGACGCTATCCAACGTCCAAGGATGTGGCGTTACACTTGGAAATTGGTTGCCTTGATTCCGCGAGGGTGCGTGATAACCATCAACCGCCCCCCAATCGGTTGTCAGCCGAAAATTCGCGTCATCCGTCTTGCCGTCCCAAAACTGCTGCACACCCGATGGGTTCACCCGATACTGAGACGACGAGATGCGGCCCGCCCAAGCAATCGAAACGGTCGCATAGCCTCGGCGAGCATTGGCGATACACGCATTTGCGTCGGCGTACTGTCCTCCGCCATGAATCTGCACGAGGGCCGGTAGATTCATCTGCCCTTTGGGAAAACCATAGACCGCCGCGATAGAAGACGTCTGTCCTTTGAAAACACCCACGCGAAATCGTACGATCCGCAGTACAACATTGTCCTCTTCCCACTCACATAGCGTCTCGATGTTCAGCGGCTCAGCCCGCGCATCAAAGTTGCCCCACATTGCGTCCAAGCTTTGTGGCGCAAGACTGTCTTGCAGCGGGGCAAACGTGTCAGGTGGAAACCGATCCTGGGCGGATGCAAACCAGGTGCAGAGCAAGCCGAGCGAGAGTGATAGCAGAATTCTCATGCAGCAGATTCTACACAGAAGTGGCTTCGCACGGTTTCGCAGCGAACGGGCTATTGATACCGCTTCGCAGCGGTCGGGCTATTGATACCGCTTCGCAGCGGTCGGGCTATTGATACCGCTTAATCAAAGAAGCGAGTTTTACCGAGCGAAGGGGCTCATCGCCCAAAAGGGGATCGACTTCTGCCATTGAGTCGGCGCTTCATTTCATCGGGTGGCAACAAATCGATGATGTCGCGTTCCTGATCGCTCATCTCGGTGTAGCGTTCCAGAAGCGTGCCACGTTCTGGTCGCATCGATTCAAATTTGCGACGAACCGTTTCCTCCGCCCAAGTCAGCAACGTACTCTCCAGGAGCCTTGGGTCATGCCCACTGTATGGCGACCAGTTGGTCAGCAAGTTCAGATCCTCGATCGCATCATCACTTAGGATTCCAATAATCGAATCCAGTTCACTGGAAGTGAGCGATTCAATCTGGTTGAAACCCGGTGGCGGCTTCATCCGTCCTCGGCCGCGACTGTCGTTAGACACCAAACGGGACATCGCAAACACTTGCGCGTTAGGTCCGAACATTTGTGTACCCTGCTCAATCGCTGCGTTTAATTTTGGATCGGCTCTCATGCGTTCGTCCAAGAACGTCTTCAATGCAAAGTAGATGCGATCCACAGTGTCTTCGTCCAGCATTCCACCGGAACGTCGCGAGACAGATTGCAACGTAAACTCGATCGCTTGCGTGATCGCAGATTTTCGCTTCGTCCCGTCGGACTTTTCCATCGCATCACGCATCTCACCAGGCAGCGTTGATCGCCAAGCGGCGTAGCTGTTCATCGTCTGCAGCAAAAGGTCGGCATCGGGTTGAGCTGTGACAGCGGCGGCTGTCTCACGGACTTTGCCAAGCGTTGGCGGGTCCAGTTGTGATAATTCATCCCAGCGAGCTTCAAGCGTTCCGCGTTGGGCCGCCGTCATCTGACCCACCACCGCGAAACGGCTTTTTACCGGCGTGTCACGAACCACCGTCACCGTGTCCGCTTTGACTTGTCCGATCTCGCTAATCGTCGTCAGCATATTCAGCCACGACGCATCACTTTGAAGCAGTCGCATCAGTTTTAGATCGCCACTCCAGAGATAGGCATCCAAGTTTTCTGCCAGCGCCAGCTTCGATGCCTGCTCGTGTTCTGCCGCACGGCGGTACTGATATCCGCCAAACCATCCCAGTGCCGCTAGCAGAGCGCAGACACTGGCGATAACAAACGGCCACCGATAACGCCTTAGCGGAGAACTAGCAGCTGTTTGGGCGGCAAGAGCAGCCTCCGATGGCGGAAGCACTTTTAAAATGTCGGAGACAACCAGCTCCAAAGTCGATTCTACCAATCGCTCGTTAGTCGTCGGCGAAGGCAGCGCGTCCAGCAGTTCCCAGCCCGCTTGCAGACTCTGAAGTTTCTCTCGCAGATCAGGCTCCGCCAAAAGACGTTCTTCCAGGCCATCACGCTGCCGATTTTCCAGTTCGCCATCCAAGTAGGCAACCAGCAACTCATCGTCGGGATCGATTGGCGTTACGTCATTGGTCGCAGGATTTGTACTCACGATGCGGCCCCACCGTTTGCGTTTTCAGCGTCATCAGTTAGCACGCCGGAATCGACGTAGGGTTGTAGAATTTCTCGCAAGTTGACCCTGGCGCGGCTCAGTAGTGATTTGACCGCCTTGGTCGATAGTCCCATCGCTTCGCCAATTTCGATGTAACTCATGTTTTCAAAACGCGACAGCATCAAGGCCATTTTCTGGCGTTCGCCTAACTCGCCCACCGCAGCGCGAACGACTTCGGCTCGCTCGGTTCCCTCGACGAGACGATTGGGCATCAGCCCACTGGCATCCACCGCGGCCGACGTCAATAACTGCGGGCCACTGGGAGCCTCCGAAGAAACCGGGGCATCCACTTCGCTGACTTCTTTGCGACGCCCGATCGAACGGTTCGCATTACGGGCGACGTTACCTGCGATCGTGAACAACCACGTCGAGAACTTCGCGCCTGGCACATAAGACTTGCGAGCTCGATAGACGCGCATGAATGTTTCCTGCATCAGGTCTTCGGCCATGTCGTGGCGTGGGCCCAGCGTGTGCATGAGCCGGACCAGTCGCGGTTGGTATTTCCGCATCAGATCAGTGAACGCATTGACGTCGTCTTCTTTCACGCGCAGCATCAATCGCACATCCGGGTCGGATTGCTGGTAACGCATCGCGGTCGATTCGCTGACGGCCAAACGATCAGTCGCAGTTGTCTGGAAAGGAAGGTTTGCAGGAAAAGGGGCAAAACCTCGTGTGAGGTCCGTGCGATGCCATTCTACCTGGATTCAACCCCAGTGGCAGCGGTTGGTTTCGCCGGGAAACTTGCTGCTAATATCGGGGCCCTCGTTGGCAACCATTTTTGGTCTAATGCGTACATGGACGGCAACGACGAATCCGCGAATCCCTACCTGCCGACAACGGAAATTCTTGAGCGTCAATCGCTGCACGAGAAACCAGATCGGCTGGGTTTAACGCTCCTCTGCTTCTTACCGGGCACCATTCTGGGGCTGAATGCCGCAGTTGCATCAACCGAGGGAATCGCAACGGCCATTCGTCGTGCAACAATCGACCCCAAGGGTTCCTGCATCTTCTTTGCGTGCTTCAGCATCGTCGCGCTCGGTGTGTCCATCCTTTACCGGCTGCCGCGATGGCGGTTCCTTGGAACCCATCGGCCTGGGTGGTTAGCGTGTCTGGCAAGTGGATTTGTGATGGTCTTTCTGCTCTTCGTCTCACTCAAGCTATTGGAAATGCTTGTCGGACCAAGTCGAATGCCTGTTTGGCCAATCATGCTCCTATTGGTATTCGCCAGCTCAATCGCTGCCGTCGAACTGGAAGTTCTGTTGAGCAAACGCAAGAATGGCAAGTCAAGTCCTTTGCCCGTTGGCAGCCAGTCGCATGACGGTAGCACGGATTCCATCCATTTCTAGCAATGCCAATGGACGATCACCACGAATCAACCAATCCGTACACGCCAACAGCAGAGTTCCTTGAGCGACCAGCGCGGTTTCGTAAACGAGATCGCGTGGAACCGGCGCATCTCGCTTGCCTGCCTGGCAGCATGCTGGGGCTGCTTGCCGTATTCGCGGTTAGCAAAGGGATTGGAGAGTTACTGGGGCGAATGATTGATGAGCCGATCGACGCCTGTCTCATTCTGGCCGGGTTCAGCATTTTGGCTTTCGGGATCTCAATGATCTATCGATTGCCCCGACGTGTTCTGATCGGAATCCATCGTCCTTGGTGGCTGGCTTGTTTCGTCGGCGGATTCTGCATGGCATTTCTCTTCGCCGGAACGATGCAAGCCATTTCGTCGTTCGGCGATCGCCAATCGGGAACGCCGTGGTCACTTATCTTTCTCTGCGCGCTGACATTCGCCATCGTCGCGGTCGAATTGGAAGTTCTACTGAGCAAACGGAAGTTTGGGATTTCCATCGATCCTGCTGAACTCGAGACAACCGATTCAGTCTAGGTTCGGACTGACCGTCTTAAGCTTGGTCTTGAGTGAGAAATGGTGCCGGGCAACTCTCGCTGCAAATTTTCACTACGCGATGATCGCGCGGGCAAGCTTGGTGCGTTTTGTCGGCGTCAGCGTGTAATCGAAAGCACACCGACGTAGCACTTGCCCGACCGAACGTCGCGACTCTGCAACATGGCTGCTCACCTGAACAGTAATTTGTCGTTGATCCCTCGTTGTAATCGGACTGACCCGCACTGTCCGAAATGCCAGCAAGACAGGTCTGCCCAAGCGGTGCTTTTTACCACCGCCACCCATTATCCGTAATCAACCCTTGCTGCGTAGACGATTAACTCTACGTATCAAGGTCCATTGTGCTGGTGCGCAAGGTTTGCACGACCAACCCATCCTCCCACACGCATTGCGTTGCACGAAGGTTGGCGAAGTCAGCCGGCTTGCCGTTCCTCCCGGACATTAAGCCGGATTGGCTCACTGGAACTTGGTACAGCCCGCTCGGGTGAGTACCTGAGTGGGTGTCGCATGCTGCGTCCTCGCAACAAATGTTGTTTCCTACGGAGAAGAAGAATGAAAAGGCTATGTATCCTGTCGTTCGCCGCGATCGCAATGATCGCTGCATCGGCAAGCTCAGCCAGCGCTGCTTATTGTGGTGCTATCAGCTACCAAGGCTGTAATGGCTGTGGTGGCTCGGCTGTCAGCACTGAAGGTGCTGTCATGAGCGCACCAATGGCAGAAGGCACCATCGTTGACGGTGGCGCTATCGCTGCTGCACCAATGGCTGCTCCTGCTGCTGCACCAAGCACCTACACCGTGATGCGGAACGTTCAAGAAACTGTTTACGAGCAGGTTCAAGAAACGAAGTATCGCACACGTAACGAAACTTACACCGAGCAAGTTCAAGTTCCGGCCACTCGTATGGTTCCCGAAACTACTTCACGTGAAGTTTCCTACACAGTAATGGTCCCGACCTACGAAACTCGTAGTCGCACGATCAACTACACCGTAAACAAGCCTGTTTACGAAACACGCACGAAGGTTCACACGTACAACGTACGCAAGCCTAAGTACGAAACACGTACTCGCACGATCAACTACACAGTCAAAAAGCCTGTGTACAAGACTCACAGCCGTACGATCAACTACACGGTCAAGAAGCCTGTTTACCAACAGCACTCCAAGCAAGTGAACTACACGGTTAACCGCCGCGTAAGCCAAAACCACAGCAAGAACGTCAACTACACAGTGATGGTTCCTGTTCGTGAGCAAAAGTCGCGTACGGTCAACTACACCGTATACAACACTGTTCAAGAGCAGAAGACTCGCACAGAGACTTACCGAGTTTCGGTTCCTGTGACGACGACAAAAACGGTTAACGTTCGTGGCGGCTCATGGCAGACCACTACCCAGACTATCCCTGGGAAGATGATGCGAAAAACTGTTCGCGGACCAAGCACTTCGTACTACGACGCTGCTACTTGCCGCACAGTAACTTGCCCTGGCAAGTGCACGACTGTTTGCGTTCAAGGTTGCCCACAGACTATCTGCAAGAAAGTTTGGGTTCCTACCTGCGAGCAGAAGACTGTTAACTGCACTAGCTACCGTAGCGAATGCCGCACACGCGTCGTTCCTTACACTGTCTGCAAGCGAGTTCCTGAGTGCCGCACAAAGGTAATCAACTACACGACTTGCCGCATGGTTCCTGAGTGCCGTACACGAGTTGTCAACTGGACAACTTGCAAGATGGTTCCTGAGTGCCGTACAAAGACCGTCAACTACACGACTTGCAGCTACGTCTGCGAGCCACGTACAAAGACTGTCAACTACACGACTTGCAGCTACGTCTGCGAGCCTCGTTGCAAGACTGTTAACTACACCGTTTGCTGTGGCTACACATGCGAGCCACGTACTCGTACTTGTAACTACACCGTCTGCAAGATGGTTCCTGAGTGCCGCACAAAGACCTGCAACTACCGAGTTTGCAAAATGGTCCCACAGTGCCGCACAAAGACTGTCTGCAACACGACTTACCGCAAAGAGTGCTACACAACGACCAAGTGTGTTACTAAGTGCCGCAAAGTTTGCGAGCCTTACACAGTAACTCGCTGCGTTCCACGAGTAGTTTGCAAGCAAGTCCCAGTTCAAGTTTGTGCTCCTGCTCCTGCTTGCAGCAGCATGGGTGCTTCGGCTGGTGCTTGTGGCGGATGTGCTCCAGCAGCAGCTTCGGCTTGCGGCGGATGTGCACCTGCAGCAGCATCTTGCGGTTGCTCGGCTCCAGCAGCTTCTTGCTGCCAGCCTTCGACTGGTCCTGTTCGTCAGTTGCTGAAGAAGCTCTTCAGCTGCGGTGGCGGATGTGGCAGCAGCTGCGACAGCGGTTGCGACGTTGCACCAACTTGCGGCTGCGAAGTAGCTGCACCATCATGCGGCTGCGAAGCTGCTCCAAGCTGCGGATGCTAAGCTGAACTGAACCTACCCGACGCAACGGGTAAGTCACGTTCGCATAGGATGCACGCGACAACATGGCCGGGTGAGACTGATTCGTCAGACTCACCCGGCCTTTTTCGTGCACTTCTTCCAGTCACGAAGTGACGGCATGCAGAAGCCTCGGACGCCAGTCCGAGGATTTGCCGGCCCTCGCAATCCAAAGTCGCGACGCGACGACATGAAACTCCGTCCCGGAAATCGTGTTAGACGCAGCCTGGGAAATCAACCCGACGCGACACTGTTCGTGACTGACTGCGGTCAGTGATCCATCACGCTGCTACTCCCTGCTTAAAGACGAACCGTGGGGCGAATTCGTGAGCTCAGACAGAATGGCCACAAAAAGACACAAGAGAACAAAAGAAGACGATCCTGAGTCGACGCCTCCGCCGACTGGCTTTAAGGAGGAACAATGAAGGCACTTACTTTGCGGTGAGTCGGCTGCAGCCCTTTGTTCTTCTTTTTCTTTTTGTGGCCAAGTCCCTGTAGAACGAAAAACGCCCCGGCCAAGTTTTCACTTGACCGGGGCGAGTCGCTAAAGAAGTCGACGCGTCGAAACGCCGTTTCTGTGGTTGAAGACTACCAGTTGTACTGAAGTCCGACGTATCCGCCGTGCAGGAGCAGGCAGTCGTCTGCGTTGACAGCTCCGACTGAATCCAGCGAAGTGAAGTCGGCGGTTGAACCAGGAGCGGTTGCGACGCCGCAAGCCGAAATCATACGGTAACCACCAGTGACGGTCCAAGCGTTGTTCAGGCGGTATCCAAGGCCTAGATCAAGTTCAGCGAGAGCCGAAAGTGCCGTGTCATCGTTGTCAGTCAGGACATCGTCCGTTCCGGCTGCTGTGAAGTAAGCCAAGTTAGTCTGCGTACCCAAGCGTTGGCGAACATTCACGTCGTTTCCGTAGATACCGACCTTGCCACCAACATTTAGCATCAAGCGATCTGTCAGCAAGTAGTTCAGCTTCGATCCGAATTGGTAGCCGAACAGGTTGTTCTCGGTGTCAACGTTGTAGTAGACGTCGTCAGCTTGGTAGCCAGCAGTACCATCGACATTCGTTGCGACTTCGAGAGCGTCTTCCAGTTGGAACCAACGGAAGCCGTGGCTCGTCGTGACTTGAACGCGACCGCTTCGTGTTAGACGTCCGCCAGCTCCACCGTAGCGACCATTTCCGATGCCACCCAAGTTTGCGAAACGCGCGTGGCCAAGTCCCTGATTGCAAGATGCCCCCGTGCGAACGCCACCCATCCAGCCAAAGCTGACCAAGTTGGCTTCAAGACCCCGGAATTCCAGGTCACGGCTGATACGGTATCCGCTTGATGGAGTTGCCGACGCACCATCGTAGTAGTCGTAAACACTCGAAGCCGGGTTCGCACCCGAAACAACCTGTGGCGAGTTCGCCGCACTCATTCCGTTAAACGTTGGCCGATACGTAACACCGGTTGCAGGAATGAAAATGTCGGTTTCACGATCGGGATCGAACTGGAAGTAGCGGAAATCTAAACCGTACAGGCCACCTGCGAGATAGCGACCCAGGTTGACTTCAAACGCCGCGCTGTCGTCTGGAGTCACGTCCTGCGCGTTTAGGCGACGAGTTCCAACGGCATCGTCGATCAGGAAGTTGCGGCCGTCACCATTTTCGTTGACGTCCAAGAACAGCAGTGATGCACCACCGAACCATGGCGAAATGCCACTGCGGTTGCTGCGGCGGCCGAACGTTGATCCCAGTAGATTTGCACCTGCACTTCGCACGCGGCGACCTGTGCCATGAATGTGCGATCCAATCGCTCCGCGATAACTTGGTGCCGCGGTGTATGACGGAGCGTACCCATGATGGACATGGCTTTGAACTGGGGCCGAATACACAGGGCCCGTGTGGACGGGACCCGTGTGTACCTGACCCGCGTTGACGGGGGCGCTGCTGATGACCTGCGGTGTGCCTTGGTGGATCACGTTGTCACTGATGATCTGACCTTGCGCGACCGGTGCCGATTGAACGGGCGTCGACACGTGCGGTGCTGACATCACGGGTGCAGACTGCATGGGAGCAGAGTACACGGGTGCTGACTGCATCGGTGCCGAGTGAATCGGCGCCTGAGGGTGAATGATGGTCTGGCCGTTAACGACGCCGTTCAGCAAATTTCCGTTGAGACCATTGTTGCATGGTGCGCAGTTCGCTCCACCAGTACCAACCGTTTTGAACACACTCTTTTGTGCTTGTGCTGTCTTGGTATTGAAATTGTTCCACTTTGCAGGTGCTGTGTAATCACCACCTTGTGCACTGGTGGCAACAAAACCGAGACCCAGTGCGATTGCAACGTGACGTAAAATGTTCGTTCTCATGTTCGACTCCTAGCGTATTTCGATTCGTCAACTTCCCTGCAGCGAGCACATGCTTGGTCAACTGGATTCCATAACTGCCCAGACCTATGTTCCTCCAAAGGTCTGATTCAGCCGTCACCAACCAAGTGGTTGGATCAGAAATTCAGTCAACGTTCGTAAGCGTTCCGTCCTGCGTGAGAATCAACGAGCGAACTTGTTGATGGTCGGGATATCCTTTTCCCTTTTTCACTCAATCCTTTGTGTGAGCGTCCAACCCCTGAACGGCCCGTTTCTCGAACACCTTCAACGGTCGTTGTTCGCTAGTTAAAGCGATGCGATTCGGTGAAGGGCGAGAAACAAGCCACGGCAGAAGCACGGCTTGGCTCACGCAAATACGAATCGGACCCTTGATAGCGAATTGCACGCAATGATTGCTAAAAAGAAGCTCAATGCCCAAAGGGACTATGGGAGAACACGCACACGAAATGCAATCAATCCATCCCGCGACTCGAGAAGAATCCGGCGTCACAACGCAGACGGCAGGGTCGTATAGTGACCTTGCCGGTTAGCAAAAGAAGTCAGCCGA
>CAYUGI010000095.1:0-4186 GCA_964444105.1 uncultured Pirellulaceae bacterium | reverse complement strand
GCTGCCTTGCTTTTGAACGTCGCAAACCGCTGCTTGCCGTCTTCTTGCCAGGTGGCTACCCATCTTCCGTAAACGTTTTTACTGACACCCGTTACCCCAGATGAATTATTAGACGCCTTCTTCCTTGGCCCCTTCTTCCATTGCCTTGCACCCAGCTGACGAAGTAGCTGGTCCCGATAGCGTTTTGCACGTGCGAGCGATTTGCGAAGGCCGCCGTCGGAAAAACGGAAGTATTTGGAATGCTGGGTGCCCTCGCGGACGATTCGTACCGACCAGCCATCCGGGCCTTTGGTGATATTTTGCATGGAAGTCATAACCACCAAGATACCCGCCGGCGAACACCGACACAACATACTCTTACTGCATGGCGAGCAAAGTAGTTGTGGTGCTTGGGCATTCTTGGCAACCCCATGCGTGATTTTTGAAGCTGCCCATTCGATTGCCAAAGGCACCTTACGTGAGTGTCTTCACTCTCACTCCGGGAGAGTCGGACGCAGCAGCGGCCGGTGAGGGCAATGCGTGGTGAAAATCATTGGTCGTTGGCGAGCCGGATTCGCCCTATCATCGCTAAGGCTCAACTCTCCCGAAGCAAGTGTAAAATCCAAATGACGGCAACGCTAAGGAGAAACACTATTCCCCAGACTGGCGTCCGGGGGGATTGCCTGCCGTCACTTCGCGACTTAGCAAACGTACAACGTCAAAACGCTATCGGGATCGACGAAACCTTAGCTGCACTAGCTCGCCGGGTCTGGCATTCAAGTCACTGGGCAGTTCGATCCGAAGCGGCACGCCCCATTTCGGCGTCGTTCGATCGGCTAGCTGATGGGGCGGAATCCGCTGAACTTGCGGGCCAATCCTGGTGATGGTTGCCTTCAGATGCGTCGCACCTGGTGATCGCGAATGAACCGAAACGACGTCACCCAAATCCGGCTGGATGATCTGATCCTCGTGGAGATAGCTGACGATGTACCGGCCTTGATTGGCCGCGACCGTCACGATCGATTCGCCCGACTGCACCACCTGGCCCGGCCAAGCATGAATCTCGGTGATCGTGCCAGTGATCGGAGAACGAATTTCTAGCTGCTGTAACCGCAAAACCAAGCCGTCGATCTTAGACTGTTGCGTTGCCAAGGCAGCGCGGACAGGCCCCAGGACGGACTCCAAGATCGTATCGACCTCCGGTTGTTCGACCGACTCCATCTCGTTTGCCCGATCATTGGCCAACGCGAATTGTTCGGCGACTTCGGCGCGAGCGACCCGCGCCGACTTCACCCGAGCCACCGCAGCATCACGAAGAGCCTTGGCGTCGATCGCTTCAAGTTCGCTGGAGTAGCCGCCTTTGATCAGTGGTTTCAGCACATCCAGCTTCGCCTCCAAACGCTGAATCTCCACTTCGTCCATCGCCAATTTGACATCGCGATCGAGGCCTTCCAATCGCAATTGTTCGATTTGCCAGGCTAGTCGCATGGCTTCTCGCTGCCGTTCCAAACCAAAATCGGCTTGGTCAAATTTCAATTTCGTTTCAGTCGCAGCGATCCGCTTTTTCAATCCAGCCAGTTCGTTGTCCAGCGTCTGCAACTCCGCGCTGAGCAAACTGTCATCCAGTCGCGCAATTAGCTGGCCTTGCTGGACGCTATCAAACGACGTCCAGCTTGCTTGGGACAATGGCATCAACTGCCCGCTGGACGCGGCGGCCACATCGACTCGGACCGCTTCGACTTCGCCAACCGCGTTGGCAAATTCACCATGTTGTCGCCATAGTACGCCGACCGCGATAACGCTCAGCACGAACACCAATTGCGGCAACCAGCGCAAACGAAAACGTCGCCATCGATGCGTGATTGGAATGGAGATTGGTTTGTCGGTCGTCATGTTGGTCAGACCTCCGATTCGTCTTGTCGCATGAACAAGGCGACGTTCTGGATGCCATCGGTCGATTCCAAGTGATCACGCAAATCGTCACTTCGCGCGGGATTGCGAAGCAGCAGGCGATAAGAGAGCTCCAGGCTTTCACCCGTCCTCCGTTGGCTAGCGACGATGCGTTTGAGCGAATGCAACGACAAGAGACTTTGCAGTGTCGTCATCCCCGACTCGGTATCGCCGCACAGCTGAACATTTAGGACAGCGTCATATTGCTGGCGGTTGCCAAACGAGGTCACGCGTAAATACATCACTACCAATGCAATCGCAGCCGCACCAATTAGCGCGGTGGAATACCGGCCCGTGCCGACCGCCATGCCTTCGATGATGGTCCACAGAATGAAGGTTGTGTCGCGCGTGTCTTTCAAGACGTTTCGAAAGCGGACGACGGCAAAAACCGCTAGCAATCCAAATGCGACAGCGATGTTTCCCGACATCAACATCATCATCAAAGCAATGATGACCGGAATCGACACGAGTGATGAAACGAACGTCTGCGAGTAAGACAAAGACTGGTGGGACCACATGTAGACCCAGCCGACGACGTGCCCAATCAAGAACGCGAGCAGTAGCCCCAAAATCGCGGTCGATGCCATCACGGAACTGCCTCCAGCATTGCCATTGAGGACCAGGTCGGTCCAGTCGCTAATGATGGGAAGGTCCACGCGGAAAGACGCTTATTGCGAAGGAGTTGGGAAAGGCTCCAGATTAATTGCGGCTGTCCGGATCGCTAGAAGAAAAACGCTGACGACCACTCAGATCAGACCGGCAACCAAACCGGCTCGGCATTTTTCGACGCAAGATGGCACTCGACATACTTTGGCACGCTCTGACGCTGCAGATTGAACGTGCGAACGAGGTCTCGAACCCAGCCGGGAAACCGATCCGTGAACTTTAGTTCCAGCACGACACCCTCCAAATTGGCCGCCACGGTATCGTCGGGTAGATGGACGCCGTCAAACGTCGAGTATCTCGCTCCACGGATGTTGCGATCAAACGTCACGCGAACGTTGTTCCCGATCGGCGACATGTACGCTTCGCGGTCGTACGCGACATAGACTTGACCGGTCGCTTGGATGTGATCACGGAGATCGCAGAACGTGGCAAACCCTTCGCGCCCCTTCGCGGCCCCATTGCCAAATAGGTGGTGTTTGCTGGGACGCATTCCGTTGGCAATTAGGTGCGCGGCGTCCCGGGTTACGCCCGTACGCTGCTTCAAAATCACGTCCGACTCTCGCCGTTTCACTTCCAGGAAACAGGGGCTCTCTTCGCATTCATCATAAAAGCGAATCCTTAGCTTGTACCTGTTCTTAGCGCCTTGCTCGGTTTGCCGAAACAGCGTCATCGAAGGCGAATCCAGGTACACGCTGCGAACGGGATAATCACCCGTCGCACTCTTTGCCGCAAATTCGTCGGGCTCCAGGAATCCCGCAATGTACTGACGGACCGCCAACGCCTGCGATTCGGTAATCAAGTATTTCAACTCATACCGACAAGCTTGCATCTCGGTTGAAGCGACCATAACTCTCTCGTACGTCAAATCCACACAAGGTCTTCACCCGACCTTCACAATCCGAATTGCCGACCAGAATAACCCATTTTGCCGGCATATCAAGGATGATCGCGACTCTCGCTCGGGCTGGTCCCACGAATCACGCGTGATCTCCCACCCTCACTTTCAACGCTGTTCCCTCGCGTCCCCGACCCTTTTGAGTGGGCAGCGCAAGAAAACGGCGGCCCCGAAAGAGGCCGCTGAGCGAGTCGATTTGTGCAACACGAATGGTGTGGGATTTTAACGATTAGGCGGATAAGAGAGCCGACCGCACGCTACCGTTCACCACGACTTAACTGGCGACTCGAAGCTGCTGTGGACGCCCGGCTTCGGTCAGCGATTCGCGAAGACGATCGAATTCGTCGGGATCGCTGAAGTGGATCGTGATCTTGCCACGCCCGCGAGCCGAGCTTTTGATTTCGACTTTTGTGCCAAAGACCATTCGCATCTCTTGCTGCATCGCTTCGATTTGCGGCGAGATCTGGCGTCGCTTTTGACGAGTCGCGTTGACCACTTTCTTGCCGGTCTCCGCATCTTCTTCGGACTTCAGCATCTCCGCGACCAAGCTCTCGGTCGCACGAACGCTCAGGCTATCAGCCATGATTTTCTTAGCCGTGCTGACTTGGATTTCTTCGTCCCCGATTGGCAGCAAGGCACGAGCGTGACCCGCGCTGATTTCGCCTTCGGTCAACCAATCCAAGATCGTCTGCGGCA
>CAYUGI010000094.1:15966-21994 GCA_964444105.1 uncultured Pirellulaceae bacterium | reverse complement strand
CCGTGCATGCCCAACCAATCCATGCTGTGTTCGTGTTCTGGCGGAACGGCACCGATGCCCATGATCGTGGTTACGGTTGGGATGCCAGACTTGGTGATGAATTCGCGAAGTTCTTCGCTGGCTCCGCCAAGCACAATTCCACCACCGGCGTAGATGACGGGGCGACGTGCTAGTTTGATCGCAGCCGTGATCTGGCGAATGGTTTCGGTCGGGATCGATGGGGCGGCGGCTTCGTAGCCAGGCAAACACATGGGAGGATCCATGTCGATGTCCGCCAAGTCGCCCAATTGGACGTCTTTGGGCATGTCGATCAGAACAGGTCCGGGACGACCAGTCGCTGCGATATGAAACGCTTCCTTCATGATCCGTGGCAGGTCGCTGACTTTGGTCACCAGGTAGTGGTGCTTGGTGATCCCGCGACAAACTTCGGCCATCGGTGTTTCTTGGAACGCATCGCTGCCGATCGCTTTGGTGGGAACCTGACCGGTGATACAAACGATTGGCACGCTGTCTAGTTTTGCGTCTGCAATCGCGGTGACCAGGTTCGTCGCACCGGGACCACTGGTTGCCATGGCAACACCGACTTTGCCAGTCGCTCGAGCATAGCCTTGTGCGGCAAAGGCACCGCCTTGTTCATGGCGAGGCAGAATCGTACGAATCGAATCACCGAAGCGGGTCAGTGCTTGGTGCATGGGCATGCTGCAGCCGCCGGGGTAAGCGAAAAGCACTTCGACGCCGTGCTCCACTAGAGATTTGACCAGGATGTCGGCTCCCGTCATGGTGCGAGGCTCAGCAGAAGTGGCTTTGGCAGTGCTCATAACTCAATAAACAGCTAAATCGTGGTGGTTGAATGCACGTCTCGCGGTGAGACCCGGCGGGGGCAAGGCGGACGATGTTCGATTGCTAAATGCGGCAAAAGAACAGCGTTTTCCAGGGTGGATCTGTCTTGGGAACCGCCTAGAAAGGATCTTTCGCAAGATCCACTACCTCTCGGAAGGAAAAGGCCTGCAAAAACTGACATTTACGTCGATCGCAGAAATCCCGACCCTATCCCGCTAACGTAAGTTCGTGCCCATTCCAAGGCAATGGTTAAAACGGCCAGTGGAAATGACAACTTGGCTCAATCTGGCAGCAGTAGCCGTAGGCGGAGGCCTTGGCAGCGTCTGTCGCTACCTACTGACACTCGCATCGGCTGCCGTGCCCGGCGGCTCCGGAATGCTTGGAACCACAATCGCAAATGTGCTCGGATGCGCCGCGATCGGGGCACTATTGGCCTATGGTGCGGTCGAAGGCAACCTTAGCGAACGACTGGCCTTGGCAATCCGTGTCGGTTTCCTCGGTGGTTTGACGACGTTTTCCACCTTCGCGGCCGAATCCGCAGGCCTAGCAGGCGATGGACGATGGCTCGGATCAGGCCTCTATGTAGCTGCAAATCTTTTTATCGGCTGGGCTGCACTGATCGTCTCTTCAACGGTCGTCAAAGGATGGATCGCATGATCGGAAATCGAAACGGGATGCCAATCCGGGCAGCATGGGTGATTTGCATGTTTTTGCTAAGCATGATCGCCGATACGCCCGCGCAACTTGCCAAGGCCAACGATTTCCCGGAGCCATTGCCCGGCTACGCGGCAACGTCCCGACTTCGCGAAGACGCTTCGTTACAAGCGGTCGCTTTCGCTGACGAGACAAACGGCGTGGCAGTGGGGGATCGCGGCACCATTTTGCTGACCAAAGATGCAGGCGCGACTTGGCAAATCAAAGCCAGCGGAGTCGAGTGTCGCTTGGACGATGTGATCTGGATCAATCCTAACAGACTGGTGGCAGTGGGCGGTGCGTACGATCGCGTCACCCATATCAGTCGCGGCGTCGTTCTGACCAGCCAAGATGCTGGCCAGAGTTGGCGTCGAGCCAACGATCAAGAACTACCAAGACTGCGAACCGTCTCGGTTCGCGATACACGTAACACAAACGTACGCAGCACCATTGTCGCGACCGGTGATTGGTCAGCGTCTTCGCTGTCGCGCGAATTCGAGAGCAGTGATAGCGGATCCACTTGGCACAACGGCGGCGAACTAGACGGACCCGTGTCGCAAACCGCAGCCCCCACCGCTGCAGAACTTTTGCGATGGACCAAGGCCACGAAGGTCAACACCCCCATTCGCGATGCTTGTCGCGTCGGCGCGGCAGGCCTTTGCGCGGTCGGCGATCACGGAATCATCACGCAAAGCGACGATGGTGGAAAAACTTGGCGCACCACGCGAGGAGATTCGCGGCAGTGCGCCTCGTTGATTTTTGCAAACTCTGCCGCGACGGTTCCCTGGCCAATCATCGGAATTGAATCGTTGGAAATGCGAAATCGCATCAGCGTTATCGTTCATGACCGAGCGTCCAAATCGAGCGATCCAACCGCCGCGGCCCCGAACGAATTGGCCTGCCAGGCTGCCGTCGCGCTGGGTGCTTCGGGCGTCGATGAACTTGCCACTGACCGTTCGCAAGCCAGCTGGCAACAGTGCATCGAATCGTGGCTCGCAATCCATCAGCCTCGCGTGATCATTATCGACCAATCACTTCCGTCGGAGCTGCGTGAAGCACTTAAAGCAAACGCAGTTGCTGCAGGCACTGACCGTATCGTTGGGTACACATCCGGAGGCGGTGGCGAATCAATGCGGCACAGCGATGCACTGCTTCCAGCGACAGGTGTTCTGAACCGCGACCTCTGGCAAGACGCGTTGCAGCTGGTCGCCCCTAAACAAATCATGCCGACGGCGATTTCGATTCGACGTCTGTACGACGCGAATGGTTCGGGCAAACGGGGCGAGTCACTCCTTGCAGGAATCCAAGTCACCGAAGGCGAAAAACTCTCGGCACCAGCCTCGGTCGCACCACGACGACAACTGCAAGTCGTACAAGGTCGTCTTACTCAACCCGCTCGCATTGCTAACCTGCTTCGTTCGAGCTCCACGGCCGATGATTTCGCTAGCGGTCTATCGACCATTCTGGATCAATCGGCCAAAGAAGATCAGTTTCGCTTAGCGTGGTCGACGCTACTCCAAGTCGAAAGCTACCCGACGTTGCCGCTGGGATATTCACACGGCGTTCTGAACATCATTGCCGAGCGATTTAGCGACCACTCGGCAGGCAAATGGGCTGCTCTGCGTAGCGATGCAATTGCCCATTCGCTTGAGTGGCGGAAACTACGAAATGCGTTGAGCGATTCGATCTCTCCTGCGAATCAGGCCTTTCAAAACAGCCCTTTGGCGAGCCAAGCCGCCGGCGGATCAATGGTCGCGCAAGCTTCGGAGATCGTCGCGGTCTCGCCCTTCCAAACGGGTGACAACCGGGTTGTTCAAGCTTCAGCGGCAACTCCGCTGTTGGTTCCTAAACCGCAACAAGTGACCTGGCAAGCGAAGCCCAAAAAATCGTCGCAAATCGATCTGAATTGGGAGTTCCACCCGCTGAGGCTATTGTCCCAAGAAGCGGCTCACCATCGTAGCGACCAAGATCAGTTGCAACCCGCCAACGAGGACTCAGGCAACTTAAAGCGTTTACGTGACGATAGGCGAGCCGACGTTTGGACGCGACTGGCTGGAAACATGGGCAACAACCGTGCGACCAGAAATGTTCGAACTCGCGTCCTTGCGCGTCCAGCCGACGCTCCACCAAATTTGGATGGAATATTGAACGATCCCATTTGGAAATCACCCGCGCTCGCTTTGGCTGGTGTCCGATCGTTACCGCAAGTTGCCTACGACGAAGAGTACCTGTATGTGGCTTGGCAATGCCCCTCCGCCGACATTCGTGCTGATGACTTCGATCGTTCGCGATCCTCCAAGGTCCGCGATCACGACCTAACAAATCTGGATCGAATCGAAATCTCGCTGGACTTGGACCATGATCTCATGACGTCCATGCGATTCGCCACAACCGACGCTGGTCGAACGTTTGATGCCGTCGACCAACACTCGCAATTCGACCCGACTTGGTACATTGATGTCGCCCGTGAAGGAGCCAATGTAAATTTCGAGCTGGCGATTCAGCGCCGCGACATCTTGGATTTGCCGATCGTGCCTGGCCAGTCCTGCCTTATCAAGGCACGCTGCATCAGGGCCAACGAGACAGAATCTTCTGTGATGCCAAATCCCGACGATTGGCTTCGCGTCGAGTTCCAATAACGAATCCAACTTGCCAGCGCGACATGCCCGAAAAACTGCCAGTGCAACATCATTGCCCCACATGACCGACCACCATCCGTCCCAATCTTCGCCGCACGATAACGAAGAATCCGCTGACGACGAAATCCATCGCGGCTACGACCTCGAATCGGGGATGCTGACTCGCGTTCGCGAGTGGACCGATCTGCTGCCATGGCTACGTTTGGTACGCACACTTCGTGTTGCGGGATCGCCGCCACTCTTGATGCTCGTGGCACTAGCGTTAGCTGTTTGGGTGTTCGGCAGTGTCGCTTGGTTCGGTCACTCCCTGCCAAACCAATCGCCCTCATCAGGTGCGTCCACACATTCCGCTGCCACGTTATTTTCGCTCCCCGGCGGTCTTGCTACCAGCCTTGTCAAACACGTTCAGCTTCTGATTCCAACTCGGTTTTTCGCATTACAGGAACAGACAAGCGACTGGACGGGATCTGCTCTGGCGATCCTCTGGTCGATGCTGGTTTGGATCCCCGTGACATTGGTGCTGATCCGCCAAGGTGCTTTGCTGACCGCCAAACGCCCGATGATGGGATTTGTCGAATCGATCAAGTTTGCTTTGAAACGAACAGGTTACGCATGGATCGCCGCGATGGTGCCGCTGGGATGCGTTGCCTTTGTCGCGTTGGACGTTTTCCTGCTAGGCTGGATCGGTAGCTGGGGTCGACTCGCCGCGATACCGCTCAGCCTTATCGCCGCCTTGGTCTCCCTGATCGGCGGACTATTGATGTTCGGTGCGTACATAGCGGTTCCCATGGCTTGGTCAGCACTTGTCAACGAGAAAGATGCTGATCCACTGGATTCGTTGTCGCGCGGATACGAATACTTGTTCCGCAGACCGTTGGATCTACTTTTATCGAGTGGAATGGCATTGGTCGTCCTGTCCGCGGTCGCGGCAATCGCGTTGGGCATCACGATCGCGGCACAACAAATTGCGGGCGAGCTCTTAGCGCTTAGCGGCACCAACGAGCGGATGATTCAAGACACGCAGTCCATGCTGTCTTATTTTCCTTTAGTCGTCTTGATCGCAGGCTTCTGGAGCTTGGTGGGTGGCGTCTATCTACTGATGCGATCCGCAGCTGGCGGACAAGAAATCGAAGACTTATGGGTTCCGCTTTCCACGGTGCCTTCGGCGCTTCCAAGCCTGCCTCAAAACGCCCATTCGCAGTAGTTTCACTCGAAATTTGTATCCACCGCCAAGATTCAAACATCTCTAACGAATCATCACATCATGCCCGAATCAAAACCTGAAAACGACACGAACCTTGACCATGCCAAATTGGTTGAAGTAGCAAAGCGTCCCACTGAGACCGAAGCGATGATGCTGGTCGCCGTGCTGGCAGACGAGAACATCAAAGCCGTTGCCACGGGCGGCTTCACTGCGGGATTTGTCGCCGAAGCTCCGGGCTGGGTTAGCGTGAAGACGCTAGAAGGCGATGCCAAACGTGCCAAAGAGATATTGGCCGAACTGAAAGCCCATCCGCCGCAATGGCCAGAGTCAGAAACCGAAGCCTAAACGCTCGGTCCAAATGACGACTCTCAAATTCCGTACCGCTGACGCATACACTCGCGATGGGTCTCTGCCAAAGTCATGCGTGCCGTTTGCGCCGCGTCGGATTGAGACACTTCACTCAGGATGTCGGCGAACGCAGTCAGCGGTTCGGCGCCCAAATCCCAGCCTGCAGCCATCAGTGCATCGTACCGATCCTTCCCCGCAGTGCATTCCTTTGCGACAGCTAGCCAGTAATCCTTAACGGCAACCCTTCGCTGCACTTGCGTGCCGTCAGTCAACGCAGCCAAGTACGCAGCTGAAATCTCGCCAT
>CAYUGI010000094.1:0-15866 GCA_964444105.1 uncultured Pirellulaceae bacterium | reverse complement strand
TCTCCATCAACCGGGATGCAGAGAATTTTGCACCCGTCTTCGCCGTCCAATGCGTACGTAACTTGACAGACTGATCCGAGAATACCGACTGCATCACGCCCTGGCGATAAGCAGCGATAGCCGCGTCGGTTCGCTGTGCCTTTTCGTGACAATAGCCCAGTAAGTCCCAGCCCCAAGCGATGTTGGGAGCAGATTTCGTAATCGCCAACGCATGTTGTTGTGCAAGCTGCCAGTCTTGCCTCGCCCCTGGTTTGTAACCGTGCCGGGACTCAAGACGCTGCCGCTTCGCATCGGGGATTTGCTCGTTGTCAAACATCCATCGCACTGCCGTTGGCCAATCAATTCCCAATGCTTGCGCCGTACGATGATTCAAAACGTCACTCAACGATTCAGCCAGCGCCGACTGAACCAATTCACAACGAACCGCGACCTCTGCAATATCGTGCTGCAAAAGGGTGTTTGCTAATTCAATTCCCTCAAGCGTCACATCAACGATTTGCTGATGATCAATCCCCACGTGATCCGACGCCCAACGCAACAAAGGGTCTGAAGGAGTATCACAGCTCGATTCGCGAAAGTCATCGGCCGGAATTGCATGACGTCGGCGTGGACCGGGCAGTCGATTACAAACCGCGCCAAACACGATCGCTTCGCTAATCGTTTTTCCCCAAGGAATCCAGTCGCCACCGCCGTGATACCACTGAACGATCTCGCTGCAGCGATTCTCTCGATCGAACTTTACGCCCAGCCAGTCTCCCGCTTGGCTCCCAATCAACGGCAAAAAATCGCAGGGCATCAGGCCGGGCCAGATGACATCAGGCGCGTCGTCTAGCAAAGTCTGCGGATCAACCGGATCGCAGTACTCATTCTGCCCTGTTTCTTTCCAGACCCCACTGTCAAACCAGTCGGCCAAGTCTTCTGACAGACGGCACTGATAACGCGATGCAATTTGCGCAGACAAACACGACGATGCGTCTCCCCCAGGAGACTCGCTCGGCAAGTCAGAAGCATTCGGCGAGTTCGCGTCTTTGGGCAATTGCGCGTCGATGGTGGGCGAGTAAAACATGCGTTGAAAGCTATGACGCAATGAGGATTCATCGCGACGTATTTGTCGGCGTCCGGCATTATCGTTGGAACCCGCCACGGCATGCAAGCTGTGTAGCGAAAACCAAAGAACCATACTATTCGTTGATTTCCAGCTGTGGTCGTTTCTTCTTCAGACGCGACAAACCCGTTTTTGTAATCGCTGACTGTTGAACGTTAACCATCTGTAGTTTTGACAAACCCGCGACCGCATCAACGCTTTGATCGGAGACCTTTGTGCCGGTGAACCACAGTACCTCAAGATTTTTCGCCGACGCAGCGGCTTTCATCACCGAGTCGTCCACAGTCGTATGACTTAGATCCAACTCTCTCAGCGCGGTAGCTTTACCCAACCAGTCTCGCAAGCCTTGGTCAATCTTCGTTTGCTCGAGCGTCAGCTGTTCAAGAGACCCCGGATTGGGAACCAGCCGCCCAACGGCAGCATTGCCAACAGGCTGTCGGGACAAGTCCAACCAACGCATCTCTGGCGACGCGGGGATCTCTTTCAGCCCGTTTTCAGTAACCTCGCATCCCGCCAAACACAACTGCCTCAACGGATATGAAATCGGGTTCGCCTGAATCAGCTTGTCATCGATAGCCAGGAAAGATCGCAGACGCTGTTCAGCGCCAGGCTTGATCGCTCCGCCGCCAATCTTGGCTCCCGTCGCATAGCATTGGTTCAACAATTGATAGATCGCAACACGCTGCTTAGTGTCACCACTGTCCAGCAGGTGATGGGTTTGCGCAATTGCATGGGCGTACCAACGCGCGATGTCCTGCCTCGCCTGCGCCGCTTTCCGGCCGTCCTGTCGCAGTTCGCTGACCGGCATCAGATCGTTGTGGACCAAGACGCGGTATCGTGCAAACTGCAATCGTGGTGAATCCCATCCGCCGACCGTAGCGATCGACTTACCTATCCGCAGCGATTCAAAGTACCCGGCGATCCCTTCGACAATCCAAAACCCGCTTTCTTCGCCCGGCTTATTTCGTCCCAATTTCGATCGCGTCGCCTCACGAAAGAGTTGATGGACCAATTCGTGCCGTCGGGTGGCCACGTCATCATCACTGGACGCATACAAAAAGATGGTTTGCTTATCATCGTTGTAAAAACCCGTTGAACGCTCGATGCCAGGAATGTCGCCGCCCAATGTCCGTTGATACTCAGCGGCATCACGAAACAAAATCACACGCAGCTTGCGACGGATGGTGATGCGAGCGGGATTGTTCCGCAGGTACTCGCTGACATCTTGTTCTTTCAAATCAGCCAAGACGGTGGTGATCTGCGCGCTGGCTTCCCACATTGGAAAGAACATCTGCGTCCAAATCCAGTAACAGTTCTCAAGGTCGTTGGCCACCGCGCGGCTCGCTGCATCATCGGCACGAGAATAAACCGTGAAGTGGGGTGTCGAGACTTGTTGGTACGAACCGACTGGCCACGGCAACCATCGTGGTGCTGATCGACCGCGGCCAACCTTCGCCTCCGTCGTACCCGACAACGAAAGCCCCAAAAACTGCCGTATCGGTTTGCTGGACGGATCGCTGTGATGCGCACGCCAAAGTCGCAAATAGGCCCTCCACCCCTCGCCAGCATTATCCCCGTAGGCTTGATCGGCAAAAACCGCGCTCTTCGCAATCGGCGCCGATACGCTTTCGCTGTCCTGTGGAACAAAAAAGGAGGTCCGATCGGCTGCCGTGGTCGTTTGGCTAACCAACAAAGCCATACAACAAACGACCGCAGCACAAACAGCCTGCGTTCGGCGTGCATTCCAGCTAAACTGTTCGGCGAACGTCCCGCCTACTCTCAACGCACTGCATTTTTTCAAAGCACAGCCCTATGTCGATGCAACGATTTTTTGGTTTGGTTTCCGCGACCACCGCGGCGATCATCATTGTGACCGGATTCTTCTCTGACCGCACGATCAACGCGGCGGAGAAAAACGTTTTGTTCATCATTGCCGATGACGAAAGCCCATCCTTGGGGTGCTACGGCGATGCTGCCGCCGTTTCACCTGCGATTGATGCCGTTGCCGCTGACGGAATGATCTTCCGTAATGCCTTCGCAACCACGGCGTCCTGCAGTGCGTCGCGAAGCGTCGTAATGAGCGGCCTACATAACCATCGCAACGGACAATTCGGCCACCAGCATCACTATCACAAGTTCGCATCGTTCCACAATGTTGTCTCGCTTTCACTGCCACGCGTGATGGAACGTGCCGGTTACCGAACGGGGCATATCGGCAAGTACCACGTCGCTCCCGAAACGGTCTACCAATACGAAACCTACATGAAAGGCAACGGACGCAACGCAGTAGAAATGGCCGAGACCTGCCGTGACTTCCTGAGCAACAAAGTTGATGACCGGCCGTTCTTCCTTTACTTCGGTACTTCGGATCCGCATCGCGGCGGCGGAAACGACAAAACATCGTCTCGCGAACTGAAACCCAACCTGTTCGGCAACAAACCAGGGCGTGGATCTTACGAAGGCGTCGAAGAAGTGTTCTTTGATCCTGCCAAAGTCGTGGTGCCACCCTTCTTGCCAGACACGCCTGACACGCGCGAAGAGTTGGCACAGTACTACCAATCCTGCGCACGCGTTGACCAAGGCATAGGGCGTCTTGTCAAAATTCTCAAAGAAGCCGATTTGTACGACAAGACCATGATCGTCTTCACAAGTGACCACGGCATGGCGTTCGCAGGCGGCAAGACAACTGTTTACGAAGGCGGCCTGCGAGTTCCCATGGTCGTGCGTGACCCATATCAGGAAAAGCGAGGCGTCGAGTCCGACGCAATGATCAGTCATATCGACATCACACCCACGCTGCTGGACTTCGCAGGCGGCCTAGACGAAAACAAAAACGCACCGAAGGACATGCTCAATGCCGACCAGTTCTGGAAAGAACGTGGCGAAGCAATCAAAGAGAATCGGGACGGGAACAAAAAGTTCAACAGCTACCACGGCAAATCATGGATGCACTGCTTGGCGAACCCTGGCGAGTCGCATCACGAGCAGATTTTTGCATCGCATACGTTTCACGAAATTCAAATGTACTATCCCATGCGAGTCGTTCGCGACGACAAGTACAAGTTGATTTGGAATATCGCTCACCCGCTGCCGTATCCCTTCGCATCCGACCTGTGGGCGGCCAGCAGCTGGCAAGCCCAATGGGCCAAAGGCAAAGAAGCTCCCTACGGCACCAAGACAGTAGGTGACTATGTCCAACGCCCTCAGTTCGAGTTATTCGACATCGCCAACGATCCCGACGAATCCACGAACTTGGCTAACAGTGATGGACACAAGGATGTCTTGGAAACCTACAAAGCCAAACTAAAGCAGATGCAAAAAGACATGGACGATCCCTGGATCATGAAATGGGACTACGAGTGATCACTGCTGGGAACTGAATCACTCGCTCGGCCTCAAAGTTTTTTTAAAACGCGGAGAGGCGGAGGTGCGGAGAATGAGCTTACTGACGCGATCATTGGGGCTGCGATTGAAGTGCATCGCACGCTTGGACCTGGGCTTCTTGAGTCCGTCTATCGGCGTTGTTTGGCTTACGAGCGTCGCAAGCGTGACTGCAAAGGCGATTACGAAAAACCAGTTGCCCTCGACTACGACGATCTTCATGATTCGTGTGCGTTTCGTGCTGATTTGTTGGTGAATGGTCGTGTCGTCGTTGAGCTAAAAGCAAAAACGACCTTCCACGCCATCGACAAGGCACAAACGCTTTCACATCTCCGGCTAATGAACCTGAACGTCGGTCTTCTACTGAACTTTCATGAAGCCAAACTCGTCGACGGTCTCCAGCGAATCGTCAACAACTACCAGGGCCCACGCGTATCGGACTAGGCCTTCTAACTCTGGCTTCTCCTTAACCGTCCTGTCTCTCTCCGCGATTCTCCGCACCTCCGCCACTCCGCGTTTCAAAATCCAGCGCATCGCGCGACCAACCAGCCAGCGTTCTCTTTCCGTCTCAGTCACCCACGGGATGTCCAACGACGCACACGAAACGCAGAATAACAATACCCAGCGCTAAACGACCTATACTTTTCGATTCGATGTAACGATTTTGCTACACTCTGACCGGCTTGATTTTGCTTTACCTCCGTGGAGAAATGATGTGATTCGTCTGGCTGCTTGGATTTCGTTAGCGATCTGTCTTATCGTCGCCTCACCTTCCACCGCTGCGCATCCGCCCGGCTTCACCGAGCTTTCGATTGGCGATGCCGCTCCTGATTTCAAACTCCCTGGTATTGACGGACGCGATTGGTCACTCGGCGACCTTAGCGACTCCAAAGTACTGATGGTTTATTTCACCAGCAACCATTGCCCAGTCTGTCACGCGCATGATCCTCGACTCGTGAAACTAATCGCCGAACTGAAAGGCAAGCCAGTACAAGTCGTCGCAATCAATCCCAACTCTGGAGACGGATTGCGACTCGATGAATTGGGATACTCCAAATACGACGACAGCTTTGAAGACATGGCACCCTACGCCAAAGATGAAGGCTTCACGTTTCCCTATTTGTATGACGGTGACACACAGGCGACCGCCAAGAAGTACGGATGCTTGGCAACACCACACGTATTCATTTTCGACCAGCAGCGAAAATTGCAGTACAAGGGTCGTTTCGACGATTCACGTTACCCCGACGCAGCGACGGTCAAGAAACAAGACGCTCGCGAAGCGATCCTTGCAATGCTTGACGACAAACCCGTGCCAACGCCCGTGACCAAACCGTTCGGCTGTAGCACTAAATGGCGTGAAAAGATCGCCCTTGTAAAACAGGATGATCAAAATTGGGCCAGCGCGGACGTCACGCTCGACGACACAGATGCTGCCGGTATCAGCGAATTGGTCAAAAACGAGACTGACAAATACAGATTGTTCAACGTCTGGTCGACCACTTGCGGACCATGTGTCGAAGAGTTCCCTGGACTGACGACTGTCGCGCGAAGAATGGGGATGAGAAAATTCGAACTCATCACCATCAGCACAGATCTTCCCCGAGATCGAGCTAGGGTCAAAGAGTTCCTGAGCCGAAACCGAGCCGTCCTGCCAAAACGAATTGCCAAGTCACTCGAGGACGAAGGCCGCAAATCAAATAACTATCTTTACACCGATGCCAGCATGGATGATCTGATTCAGGCTCTGGATCCCAAGTGGGAAGGACCGCAACCGCATACCGTCCTGGTCGCTCCCGGCGGCGAAATCGTCTTCCGACATAACGGAGCCATCGGCGCCGACGAGTTGTTAGATGTCGTTCTAAAGGAATTGTCGAGCACCTACCAACCTGGCAAAAAGTAATCTTGCCAGGGGAAGAATCGGCCACAAAAAGTAAAACAAAAACAAAGAAGCCAGGTCAGAGATTCCTGTGCCTTTCTTGACTTTTTGTGGCTAAATTTTCTGGGCGTTAAACGAACCGGTTTTGCTAACTAATTGAGAAGCGCGGCAATCGCATCGGCAGCAACCGTTGCTCCCGCGGGCTTTGTCAGTTTCGTTGCGACTTGAGAACAATTGCCCGCCATTTCAATGTCGGCCAAAATTTGACGCACAGAGCGTTTCAATTTCGAGTCTCGTTTAAGCCACTGGCCGCATCCTAGTTTTTCAACTCGCTGAGCATTGTCGAACTGATCGAATGCCATCGGGCGAATGATTTGAGGAATCCCGGCGGCGAGAGCTTGAGACGTCGTTCCGATGCCCCCGTGATGTACGATTGCAGCACAGTGCGGCAGCAGTTTTTGCAATGACACGTAGGAACAGGTTCGGACTTGCGGTGGCAATTGTTTGGGGAAATTTTCGGCGTGCGACGACAGCAAAATGCCCGGCCGATCCAATGCCTCACAGACTTTCGCTGCCCGCTCAAAGAACTTTCGGCTGTGATGGTGTGCGGTGCCCATCGTGAACACAATGGGTCGGTCTGCCGGCGGATCAAACGGTGCATCGTCATGGTCGGCCAACGGAAAACCCGCATGGATAAGGCGTGGCTTAAAGGCGTTTGTCGCAGGTGCGAACCACTGGGGGTACATCACGACGATTCGGTCCGGGGAAAGCCACCAATCGTTCAAAATTCGCCGGATCGATGGCAGTCCATATTCAGCTCGCGATCGATTCACGGCGGGACGGATGACAGGATCCAAACCCAAATGATCAGCTAAAAAGTAGCCTGCCTTGACCAACCAAGGAGGACCGGAAGGTTCGATTGGCCAAGGCGTGACCCGAGGCGGATCGTTGGGCGTCCTCAGCAAGACCGGCTGCAAGTGAACCGTAGCCAGCGGCGTGCCGGGGTTGGCATCACGAAAGACGCGTGAGGCGCAGTCCAAGGGATGTGCGACCAGAACAGTTTCGCCCGGACGATGATGTTTGCGAATCACATCATGATGCGAATCAAGAAAAGTCTCGGACATCGCCCTTAGCACACGTCGCGCTCCGCGAACCGTTTTCCAAACTGCCGCGTCGCCAACCATTTCGTGAAATTGTTCTTCGCTAATCAGAACCTCGGTTTGCAGTCCCGCCGCTTCCGCAATCTCCGCATACGGCTGCGAGATAGAAATCACCACGTCAAAACCACGTTTTCGTAGTTCTGCCCCGATGGCGATCATCGGATTCACGTCACCGCGTGAACCGGGAGCTGAAAGAATCGCGAGCACGAGGGGCTACTTCCTCACTCTTTCTAAGATGGCCGACCACACTGGATTTGGCTTTCCACTTTTGGTGGGCGTGAACATATCGATATGCGAAAGGGGAACCGTAAGCACATCTTCCACGCCTTCCATCTTGGCGTTCTCAGCCGCCACCACGCCATCCCCTTTGCCTTGCACCAGTTCGTCAAAGCTGTCCAACAGCGGCTCGATCCTTGGCCGGATCAACCGAACGACGCTACCCTTCTGATCCAAGTTCTGCAGTGTCGAACGAAGTCGAGTGACCTCTTCCTCCGAAACGGGACTCCCTGTTCCCACAATGTTGGTGTACCGAACACCAGCCAACCGTTTGCGTTGACGAATTTGATCGAGATAAGGCGAACCGGGCGCCAAGTCCTGCAGGCCCGGGGCAGATGGACGATGCAAAATTACATCGACCAAGTCACCCGAATCAACTTTTCCTTCCGCAAAGAAATCCAACAGCGGCGGCAGGCTGGCCCAATTGGATCCGCCGTGCGGAGTTGCGACAGTGATCAGTGCCTTGACTTTTGACGCCTGGAAATTTGGGTTTTCCGTCAACTCACGAGCCACCAAGCCTCCCATGCTGTGTCCAACCAGCGCTAGCTCTGGCCGCGCATCGCCGAACAGTTGCTTGGCGACTTGGAAAAATTCGCCGGCAGAGTCAACGATTGACTGATGATCGTCGTAACTGACTGCCGCAGTCGCAAAACCCTCGGCACGCAGATAATCGCGAAACGCATCGAACTTCGCTGGCCGACTTTTCAATCCGTGAAAACACACGACCAGCGGGCCTGTCGCTGTTCGTTCTTTCCAGTCATGGTCCAGTTGGATCGTGGCAGGTTGGATCTGTTTGACCTTAGGTGAGATAACGCCCAGAGCCTTTTTGTTGCAGCGAAAACGCAGCGCGGGCATTCCCGCTTCGTCACGCCACATTTGAATCGAAATCGCGTCCCCCATTGCCATGTCGATTCCGAACAGAGCCAACATCGTTGTTGGTGACTGCAGGTCCAGACTGCCAGTAGGGAACATGCGTTCCAACGACGGAGCATCCAAGCTCAATGCATTCGCCAAACTTACCGCGACGTCCTTCCAGACCAACGTTCCGTCAATGGTCGGAACAATCACTTCGACAAAATCTTCATCGGTCAATGCGACTTCATTGGCTTTTGGTTCGTCAGTCACTTGGGCAACCAAATTGGCGGGGGACAACGTAATCGAGAACAAGGCAATGGGTAGCAGGACAAACAAAGCGGGAAGCTGGAATGCCTCCCGCGCCGAAAGACCCCGATAGTCATGAAAAGATTGCATATAGCTGTGTACTTCGCGGTGAATTCTGCTGTGAGTTTTGCTGTGCGTCTCCGTTTTTCAGTCGATCAACAAACCCGATGCGACGATTTAGCTTATCAGACACGCCAGGGGGTCATTGGACGTTTACATGCTGGGTTTCTTACGGTTTTGAATCAGCAGTGGTTCAAAAAACGTTGTCGTACCTACGCCTTGACGAAATTCCAATCTCGATCAAATGAGTATCGTCACTTATAATCGAGGCCCCCCCTCAAGCCCCACCTCCGGAAGTTCTTGCATCCGATGATGAACAATTTTGTTCGCGGAAACCGAAGCCGACTATCGCTGTGGCAACTCGTGTGCATGTTCGCAGCGATGCCAGTTGCCGCTGTTGGGATCTGCCGCGCGGACGAAATTCCAATGGCCATCGAATTCATGAATACGAACTGCCTGGATTGCCATGAGGGTGAGTCAGCGGAAGCCGGGTTCGACATCACTACTTTACAGGCAACGTCATCCGACGCACATGCGATGAATGATTGGATCAAGATCGTCGACCGCGTCGCCACGGGAGAAATGCCGCCTGCGGAGTACGGCGAAATTGAAAAAAAGCAACGGGACACTTTTGTGAAGGCTGTCAGCAATTCAATCCGTTCGATTCAGAAACAGCAACAAGCCGAGAACGGTCGCGTGCAAGCGAGACTGCTAACCAACACGCAACTGGAACGTACGCTGCAAGATCTTCTGGCGATTGACCTTCCGTTGGCCGATTTGATGCCGGAAGAGCAAAGAACGGATGGATTCACGAACATAGCCGAGTCGCAGTCCGTTTCTCACTTCAAATTGGAAACTCATTTGGAAGTCGTTGATGCTGCATTGGACGCTGCCTTCCATCGCGCCATCAGCGACCGATCACTCTTCCATCGAAACTATGTGGCGAGAGAACTTTGCCGATCAAACCCTCGCCGCCGGTGCCGAGAACCAGAGTTTTACAAAGGCAAAGCAGTCGTCTGGTCCGGTGGCCCAATCTTTTACGGCCGACTGCCAATGACCACCGCGCGTCGTGGTGCCTGGTTTCAGTTCACGATTACGGCGTCCGCATTGAATGCCCCTAAGGATCATGGTGTTTGGTGCAGCGTCCGATCTGGTCAATGCACGTCGGGCGCTCCCTTGCTCTCGTCCATTGGCTCCTTCGAGGCCACGAAAGAACCAAAGACATCGACGTTCCGCGCCTGGATCCCGAAAGATCACATGCTGGAGATTCGGCCAGCGGATTCGACCATCAAGAGGGCTCGTTTTGCGAAGGGCCAAGTAGGGACCGGAGAGGGAACGCCTCAGAAGGTTCCAGGCCTAGCACTTCACTCGATGACGCTGGATGAAATTCGCCCCAACGGCGACGTTGACCGAATTCGTGAAGTTCTGTTTGGCGAGAGTGCTGAGTTTCATCAGCAAGGACGGCGAGGACGCATCGAAGTTGTTTTCAAAAACCCGCTGAAAGATGCGTCCAGACAATTGCGGTGGTTCGCCCGACGCGCTTTTCGTCGCCCGGTCGATGAAGCCCAGTTGCAGCCCTACCTTCGTCTGCTTCGTCAGTCGATCAATGATGGCGAGTCGAGTGTTGATGCCTTGCGGGCGGCGTATCGCGCCATCCTTTGTTCACCAAGGTTCATTTACTTCACCGAAAACCCTGGGCAATTGGACGACTACGCCATTGCGTCTCGCTTGAGCTACATGCTTTGGAATAGCATGCCTGACTGGAAGCTGTTTGGATTGGCCCGAGACGGAAAACTCCGCGAACCTGATGTGCTTGCTGAACAAATTGATCGCATGCTGGCGACGCGACGCGGGAAACAGTTCGTCCCTGACCTTGCCGATCAATGGCTTGATTTAATCGACATCAATTTCACCGAACCGGATCGTAAACGCCATCGGGACTTCGATGTTATCGTTCAGGACGCAATGGTCGACGAAACACGAGCTTATCTAGCCTCCATGCTTCGTCGCGACGCACCGGTGGCAGAACTGGTGAAGTCGGAACACACTTTTCTGAACAGCCGATTGGCACGGTACTACGGGATTGATGGCGTCCAGGGTGACGAATTGCAAAAGGTTTCGCTGCCCGTGGAATCGCATCGTGGCGGTTTGTTGGCCCAAGGCGCGATCTTGAAAGTGACCGCGAACGGCACCAACACGTCCCCAGTCCTGAGGGGTGTTTGGTTGGCTGATCGAATCTTGGGCACGCCGATTCCTCCCCCTCCTGAAAACGTCCCGGCGATCGAACCGGACATCCGCGGCGCCAAGACAATCAGGCAGATGCTGGCCAAGCATCGTGACGACCAAAGTTGTGCCAGCTGCCATCGAAAAATTGACCCGGCTGGATTTGCACTGGAACACTTCGACGCTGCGGGACAATGGCGTGACGAGTACTATCGAACAAAGGGGGAAGGATTGCCGGTCGAATCTGCCGACGTCTTGCCAGATGGACGTAAGTTCGACGGGTTTGACCAATATCGCGATCTAATTGCCTCCGATCCCAAACCGCTGGCTCGCAACGTCGTCGAAAAATTGACTGTCTACGGCACGGGCGCTTCGATCACATTTGCCGATCGCACGGAGATCAATCGGATCGTCCAGGCGAACCAGAACACAAACTACGGACTACGCTCGCTGCTGAAGTCTGTTATCAATAGCCCACTTTTTCTCTCCAAGTAAATCGGTGCCAAACGTGAAACGCGTTCACTTTAATTTCCGGCGTCAAGTCCAGCGACGTACGCTTTTGCGTGGAACCGGTGTGTCGATGGCCCTGCCATGGTTGTCATCGATGGCGCCCGCATTTGCAGCGGACACTCAAGAAAAACGTTCGCCACGACGCTTTGTCTCGATGACCCTGGGACTAGGGTTGATCGGCGACAATTTGAATCCAAAGAACGCGGGGAAAGACTACAAGCCTTCACGTTATTTGAGAGGGCTTCAAGACCTGCGCGACCAAATCACAGTGGTATCGGGTAGTTCGCACCCGGGTGTGAAGGGCGGTCACCGCGCCGAAGCGAGCATCCTGACTGCAACGGCCATGGGCACAGCTGGGTTGGTCAGGAACACGATTTCAATCGATCAATATCTAGCGAAACACTTAGGCGACGCGACGCGGTTTCCTTCTCTTGTGCTTAGCAACGGAGGCAGCACCAGTCCGTCTTACACCGAAAATGGGTCCATGATCCCGCCGGAGGACTCGCCTTCAAAACTGTTCGCCAAATTGTTCATCGATAATTCGCCCCGACAACGCGAAATGCAAGCCGATCGAGTTCGCCAGGGTCGCAGCATCATGGACTTGGTCGGTGAAGACGCTCGTTCGCTTTCCCGAGAACTTGGCAGTGGCGACCGCGAGCGACTGGACGCCTACTTCACCAGCGTGCGTGATTTAGAAAAACGCATGGCTGCCAATGAACGATGGGCCAAGCTTCCCAAACCCCAAGTTGATGCCAGCCGACCAGTCGACATTGGCGACGGCAGCGATCTGATTGGTCGCCAACGCATGATGTCCTCCGTCGTAAAACTCGCTTTGCAAACCGACAGCACTCGATTTATCACCTACCACATTCCTGGCGCCGGTGGAGTGATTCCCATCGAAGGCGTTGATGAAGGCTACCACGGGCTAAGCCATCACGGCCGCGACGAAGAAAAGCTGTCGCAACTTGCTTTGATCGAAACGGAAATGATTAACGCTTGGGGTGACTTGCTGCGTGATCTCCAAGACACCAACGAGTCAAGTGGAACATTGCTGGACAACACGGCTGTATTCATGACCAGCAACCTTGGCAATTCGTCCAACCACGACAACCGAAACATGCCCGTGTTGTTGGCTGGAGGAGGGTTCCGACATGGTCAGCATCTAGCGTTCAATCAAAAGAACAATTATCCACTACCGAATCTTTACGTTTCTGTTCTTCAGCGCATGGGAATGCCGGTTGATCGGTTTGCGACAAGCACGGGCACGATGACAGGCTTGGAACCGATTTAGGCAACAGGCTAGAGCACTTGGGTGAAGCTTGAACCCGACTGACTCAGCGATGCATCTCGCCTTACTACCTCGTCGCGAATGAAAGAAACGTAGATCGATGAGCATCCTGCTTCTAATTGCATCCGAAGACCAACTACGAATTGGTATGCCATGGTGTATGCGTTTTGCAGAGCAAAATTCGACCGCATTCCACGTGGCAGTCATCGGGAAAGACCGAAACGTTCTGCTGAAGCACGCGGAGTCAAAAGTTGCTGCACATCTGGAAGAATCCGGGGAGAAGACAGAAAAAACACGCGTGGTTCAGATCGACGACGACGCGACCGCCATCCTGCAATTCGCCGATGAGATTGGTTGCCGAAATTTTTTGATGATTCGCAGCGCTGAAGCGGACACGTTTCAACTGGAAGTATTTCAGCAGTCACGGCACGTTGCGATTTGGCTAAAAACTACCGAATCGCCACCTGTGGAAAGAGAACACGTCTTCAGCGTGCTTGCCGAGACTCAAACGGTCACAAACCAGATCGCCGAAAAGTTCCTGGGGCTGATCCCTAGTAAAGTCATCATCGAAGAATCACTCTGTCAGGACGATGAACTGAAAGAGCACATCAGTTGCTCGATGGAAAGTTTGGCCAGTGATGAGTACAGCCAACATGACCTACTTTGCGTCGGCGTGGTCACCGCGGAGAAAGGGGATCCCGCGTTTGAATATGGGCAAGCACTACTGGCTTCCTCTTTGCCAGCGTCCATCGCTCTAATTGGCGACGGTGATTCGATCCGCGAAGCGATCAGCCGATCGCTCTCCAACCGCGTTACCAAGTGGGTTTCATCCGTCGCACCGCCGATGGAGCGTGAAGAACGAGTCGCTTTGGTAGAAAACCTCGAAAACGGATCCAAACCCAATCTCGAATTCCTGGGGCTGATTTCTGCCTCGTCCATGTTGGCCGCGTTCGGATTACTCCAAGACTCCGCGGCAGTGATCATCGGTGCAATGTTGATTGCACCATTGATGACTCCGATCCTGGGCGCGGGGTTGTCATTGGCACACGGCAATCGACCACTCTTTAAGTCTTCATTACTGACCATTTTGCTGGGATTCGCGGGCGCCATCGGTGCCAGCGTAATGTTCGGATGGCTGGTGCTGTTGGTACGTCCGACCAGTGACAATCACCTCGACTGGATCACGCCGGAAATGTGGTCTCGTTGTCGCCCTTCTCCCCTGGACTTCTGTGTTGGCCTGGTTGGCGGATTAGCAGCTTCATACTCACAGACACGCAAGCACCTTTCTTCTGCACTTGCCGGGGCTGCGATCGCCGCGGCGTTGGTACCACCCATTTCGACTGCCGGATTGCAGATCGCATTCGGAATCTGGGGAAACCTCGATTCGTCCAAAGTACCGCCCGGCGTATTGCCTGTCGTCGGCCCCATGCTATTGGTCACAGTCAATGTACTGACGATCATGATTGGTGCCTCATTTGTCCTTTGGGCCCGAGGCATACGAAGCGACTCCAAGACTGCCGCTCGGTCGAAATGGGTGCCGCGGGCGGTGGCGATTCTATTGATACTCACATCGCTGATACTTGTGACCGTGGTGGGGCCAGAACTTATTTTCCCCTCGGACCGCTAAGCAGCTCGTCTTAGTGAAGCGACGGAAAGAAAAACCACCTAATATTGTTCAATATCGCGCCCGAGCGAACCGCGATGCGTGCCATGTAGGAAGCCCATCAATCGATCCAGCCGTGAACGCCGTAAGGAAACCCCTCGATGTCACAAACCATTTTTGACGACAATCAACAGGCCCAAGTCCAGCCCGAAAAGAAGTCGCGTGGATGCCTTTTTGGATGCTTGATCGCCTTCGGCTTGATGTTTGGCCTGGCGATCTGCGCCGGAGTGGGTGGCTACTGGTTCCTCACTGGCAAAGTTCAGCAATACACCGCCGAGGCTCCGCTGGAGCTACCGACCGTTCAATATGAACCGGAAGAATTGGCGGCGTTGAAGACAAAGCTAGAGTCGTTTGAGAAGGCCGTCGACGAAGGCGATCAATCAGCACGCGAAATCGAAATATCGGCAGATGATATTAATGCCTTGATCGCGAACGAGGAAACGCTGAAAGGCAAAGCGTTCGTCAAGATCGAAGAAGGCAAGTTGATTGGCGATGTGAGTTTTCCCGTCGACAAAATCCCGGGCGGAAAAGGCCGATACTTTAATGGCTCCGCAACCTTGAACGCATCCATGGAAAGCGGCGTTTTGGTTGTCACGCTGGCTGATGCGGAGGTAAACGGCGAGAAATTGCCACAGCAATTTATCGATGCGATGGCCAATGAGAATCTTGCCAAAGAGATGTATAAGAATCCCGAAAACGCCAAAACGATGGGGCGTTTTGAAGACATCCGAATAGAAGACGACAAAGTCATCTTGACCTTGAAACCGGTCGAAGAATCAGCCGATGACACTCTCGATCATACGGGAGAAGCAGAACCTGATTCGCAGCCTGCCGAAGAAACTGCTTTGGAGCAACAAACTGACAATGCTTGATATTGGTCGTAATTCGTTGCGCGAGTTGGTGCACCAGCTTCGACCTTTCCCCAGGGCGGCACCAAGGCTCGTGGAACTCGCATTGGTTTGCCCTGGGCTATGTTTTTGAGCCCCTTCAGACAATGTCGTACCGGACTTTTCTGCTCGGATTTGCCTGCACATCAAATTTCACTCTCCCTCTGGGAGAGTCGAGCCCTAGCGAGGAGAGGGCCAATCCGGATCGCCGACGACAATCATTTTCAACACGAATTACCCTCTCCGGCCGCTACTGCGTCCGACTCTCCCGGA
>CAYUGI010000093.1:0-22032 GCA_964444105.1 uncultured Pirellulaceae bacterium | reverse complement strand
AACCATTTCGCTGGCCCGCCATCGTCTGCTCCCGTGTCGGATTCCAAACTCAGCAAGTATCTGCCATCGAGCGCCCGAATTTTGAAACGAAACCGCATCGGAACCCCGCCTTAGAAACGGGTTGCATTACCGGGTATCAAAAAGATAAACGTCGTCGCCTGACAACCAAAAACCTCAAGAGAGCTACATCAGTCAGCTAGCCTTTCACACCTTCGCTACCCAAGCTGCGGATGCCGCCCAGGGCTTCCTTGTTTCTTAGCATTTAGGTGAACAGTACCCAAACGCATCGCAAGTGAAGCCCATCGATTTGGTCATCTAACCCTGGAGCCAACTAGAATCAGTTAGCACCCTGGAAAGAGAACGCGTCAACGAACGCATTTTTTGCTTGACCCGTCTGGCGTCCTGCAAAAACGTGCGCGGTCGTAGCGTTCTCGGGCGCTTGATAGGTCTCTGCATAGTTAGACCAAGTGAGCGTCGTAACACGAAGTCGGTCGACTGCTATTCGCGTACCATCTGCATCGAACCAGCGGACGCCGAGGATCAGCGTATCGTCTTCATCGCGAATTCTGGCGTCAGCGGAGAAGTTGTAGAACTGGCCGGGTTCGACACCCACCGCTTCACTTCGAACACTGCCACCATTACGTGTGATACGAACCGAACTTGAGCCTTCCGAGGCTTGAGCATTGGTCAAGGCAACGTTTTCCGTCCTGGAAACCCAGCCATCAAGTCCATCCTCGAATCCGCCGTTGCCCACCAAGTTGGTTGCCCCGAACACACGTTGAACGCCAATGTCGATGGCCTGTTCTTCGGGACCGAAATCGAGAAACTGATCCGATGCAGAAACAAACTCAATTTCGCCCTGAATATCTTCGATTCCGCGTCGGCTATTCGGTCGATCATAGATGTCTTCATCTTGCTCCAGCGCGGCTCGCTCGAAATTCGGGTCAATGATTCGGCATCGGCCTGTCGAAGATGACAAGAAGTCGACGCCACCAATCGGGAATCCCGGTCGGATGCCGCGGAAAAGAATGGGGCTTAGCAATGGATCACTCGTGGCGACATTGTCCCAAACGACGCCTCGGAATTGAATTCTCGGCGAGATCCCAGGAACAAACCCACTGATTCGAGTCCCGTTTTCTTCGGATTCGCTGACGAGAACATCTTCGAGAACGATCTCACCACCAGGGCCACCCAGTTCAAAGCCAGACCTGGTTGCCGTCAGTCGCACTCCGAAGTCTCCATTTCCAATACTGGTGCAGTTTCGAATATGTAGATCAACGTCCGCGACCGGTTCGCCCTCAGTCGTGTAGTAGTTGAATAAACCGACTTGGAATCCGCTGCCTTCGTTGTCCATGACGATCGTGTTTTCGATTCGCATTCCCTCAATGACCGAAGCCGGCTTTCCTTTGTCGACCTCGACATCAATCCCTGCCCGAGGAAACGCTCCGGATGTTCCCGTGACCATGCAACCATCAACTAGAACATTGCTGCCGGACGTGAGAGCCATTCCGTTTCGGGTGGCATCGACTACGTTGACGTCCTGAATCAGGATGTCCGATGGTTCCAAGCCGGTGTAAAAGTCACCCAACTGAATACCGTCGCCTCCCGATCCTTCGATCGTAAGATTGCGAATCTCGAACCCATCGACGCCTCCGACGCGGACGGCGTGGCGAAACCCAAGTTCGATATCGTCGTCCGGAATGTCGTTGGCGATGTACAGATCACGGTTCATGGCTACGGTCGCTCCCGAGCCTTCGCCGATGATCCGGCAGCCGTTAGCCGGAACCACAATCAAACGTCGCGACTGTGTTGCAAAGAACTCGGCGTTGGTGAGTGCTTGAATCCGGACACCTTCTTCCAAAACCAGTGTCATGTTGTCTTTGTTCAACGCGATCGCTGCATTGAATCCACCCGTGTCGGAAACAAACCACGTTTCACCAACGTTTGGGATGATGACGGTGCCGCCGACACCTGCAGAGCGGATCGCTGCTTTGATTTCATCGGTCGAATCCACCGGGTCGAACACCGCGATGACTTCTTCACCGTGGGCCAAACCTGGGACCACGGTTGTCCAGGCCGAGTAGAGCAGGGCTGCGGCGGTGAGCTTTCGCGAGAAAGAACCAAGACGTTTTAGTGACATGCTTTTCATAGGAACACCTAAAGTAGAGGAGAAGTTTGGCCCGACCATGCGAGTCGAAACCCGGTGGAATCACCGTTGGCAATTGCGCTGCGAATTGCACCATGAATGGCAACGCGAACTGCATTGGCGGATGATAGGAATTAGGTGTCCAAAGACAATTTACGTTTCCTCGTAATCAATAATCCACTCAGTGAAACTAACAGCGTATTGCGGTTATTTTTCACACCTTTAGATAATGACTCTACGAGTAATCGTAAGTCGCCCAACTGGTTTTCCTGATGAAAAGACTCCCCGCGGCTTCAGTGAAAGAGGCAACGTCGTCGCTTGAACGAATTTCAAAGCAGGTCTTCTTCACCACGGTTTAGGCAAACATCTTGCGGGCTTACGAGGGTTCGTAACCGGGGAAGCCGCCGTTTGAGGGTAAGATTGCGTGTCCTCCTGTTTCCGGCTATCGCACAAGGTTTCTATGAACATTCAAGCAGACAATCCACGCGAGGGAATATCACGGCGAACAGTGCTTCACGGCATCGGCGTTACGCTCGCCCTGCCACTCCTGCAGCGCGATGCGGATGCTGAAACCACTGCTCCCAGCAGGCCACCCAAGCGAATGCTCTGTGTCGCCAATCCGCTGGGGTTCGTTGGCGACAACTTTTTTCCGACATCAGCCGGAGCGTTCGGGGAACTGCCGCGACTACTGCAGCCGTTGGCGAAGATGAAAGACGACTTCACCGTCTTCAGCAACCTTGATCATGGTGTCAGTGGCGGACATCAAAGTGTTCACACTTTCCTGAGCGGCATTCGCGATAACGAGTCCGCGCAGTGGGAAAGTCGGAACATTTCGATGGACCAGCGAGCCGCCGAGCTGACGCTGGGACAGACTCGGTTTCCTTCGATCGTTGCCAGCGTCGGGAAGAATACCGACGAATTGGAATGCCGCACGTCTTGGACTCGCACGGGCGTGAACATCCCACCCATTACGCGAACTACCGCGCTGTTTGACGCATTGTTTCTTGCCGAGAATGCAAAACAGCGACAAGCGAAACGAAAAGCGTTTCAGGAAAACGCCAGCATATTGGATGTCGTCTTTCGTCAAGCGACGTCGATGGAACCGAAACTTGGGCTCGTTGATCGCGAAAAACTTGATGAGTACCTCACGAGTGTGCGTAGCGTCGAAAAGCGATTGCAGATGTCAGACGAATGGCTCGATCGGCCCAAACCAAAAGTGGGAATGAAACAACCGAAAGCGGGACAAGCGTTTACTGAGCGGCTGCCCTTGTTTTACGATTTGATTCGATTGGCGTTTGTAACGGATTCAACTCGTGTCGCCACGTTAAGCATCCCCGGCAACTTGCCCGTCGCGGACCTTGGGCTTTCGGGTAACTACCACGCGTTTTCGCACCATGGCAAAACGCAGCGCATGCTTGATCCCCTGTTTCAAATCGAACATTTCCAGATGCGCCAACTGGCTCGGTTCCTCAAGTCGCTGCAAGACACAAAACAGCCTGATGGCGGCAACCTGCTGGATCAAACGATGGTGTTGGCAGGAAGCGGCATGGGCAACCCCAGCTCTCACAGCAACAAAAATCTGCCAATCCTTTTGGCGGGTGGAGGATTCCAGCATGGACAGCATCGCGTGATGCCCAAGGAAGCTCATCGCCGCGTCCCACTTGGAAACTTGTTCACGACGATGCTGCAAAAGTTTGGGGACCGAGACACCGATCGATTCAACCGCGCAACGGGTACGTTGGATTTTTCCTAGTGCCAAGGCAATCCAAAACGCGGTTCGCGATCCTGCTGGTTCAAGCCGACGCGCCACTGTCATTACTTCGAGCAACTGAAATACGATGAAGTACCTCCCGCTTCTTATCCTACTTGTCGCTGCCCCCGCCTATGGGCAAGACGATCTTGCGAATATTCGTGGGTTCGTCAACAAATACTGTGTCAGCTGCCACGGAACGGAGAGTCAGGAAGGCGATCGCCGGTTCGATATGCTGTCTTCTGTGACGATCGAACCGAAGCAATCTGAAGCTTGGCACGAGATCCTGGACCGCTTGAACCTCGCCGACATGCCGCCGGAAGACGCGAAACTTCAGCCGACCGATGCACAGCGGTTGGCGATGAGCCAACAACTGACTCGGTTGTTGGTAAACGCAAAAAATTCCGAACCTGCTAAGCCACAAACGGTCCTGCGTCGATTGAATCGCGATGAGTACGACGCTGCGATGCGGAGCGTACTCGGACTGGAAACCATGCTGGACGATCCGACAACGGAATTCACGCCCGATCAAAACGTGGATCACTTCCGCAACATCGGCGACACGCTTGTTTTGAGTGACGTTCTATTGACGAACTACCTGGACGCTTCGCGACGTTACTTGAATCACGCGATCGCGAACTCACAAGCCAAAACACCAACGCAAACGCGAAACTTTTCCGCACCCTTCTGTCGCAGCATGCCAAATCCTGATGGCCAGGACCGCCCCGGCGAGTATCAGCATTTGCGAGAGAACGCGACCGACAAACACGGCTACTTGTGGCTAAGCAAGATGGGCCATGGGTTACCGGCGAGCGGCTGGTACGAAGTTCGCGTCCGCGCGGAAGCCATTGATCGCGATCATCCGTATCGCGACAACATCATCAACACGTCTCGGCAAGATCCATTGCAGTTGGCGATCGTTGCGACGGACACGAGTGCGGGTGACATGTACAACAACAACCCAACCGACAAAACGCTTGCCGTCATCGATGTCGCGGACAACGATCCACAGTGGTACACCATCACGAAATGGTTCGACCAGGGTTACACGCCTCGGCTCTCGTTCCCCAACGGCCCGGCGAAGATCAAGTACATGCGACATAAACTGATGCGTCAGCACCGTGAACTGTTTCCGACATTTCTACGCGATCGCGTCCACGTCTTTGCCACCATGCATCCCGATTACGACAAGGTAGAAGGCCCCAAGCTAGAGAAGGCGTTTCTTGCCGAACAGGATCGCTTGAAGGCAGCTGGAAAGCCTTACGACACCTTTGGCACCGCGCACCGCATGCATACCGAAGAAGCATGGATGGATTTCTACTCCGAGTACCGTGGTCCAAGACTGCGCATTCACGAAGTTCAGGTGAAAGGTCCGCTGGCGAGAGAAACGGCTGAGCAGAAAGCAGTGGCCAGCTTCTTTCCGCATTCAAAACCAACGACGGCGGCCGCTGAAAAACTTATCAATCAGTTTGCAACTCGAGCGTTTCGACGGCCCGCAACAGTGAAGGCGACCAAACCAATTCTGAAGCTCTATTTGAAACAGTTAGAAGCCGGTCACGAGCACATTGACGCGATCCGCGTCGCTTATCAAGCATTGCTGTGCAGCCCGGAATTCTTGTACCACCGCACGCAAAAAGGCCCTCTGCACCAACATGACCTCGCGTCGCGTCTGTCGTTTTTTCTATGGTCCGCGCCGCCAGACACAGAGCTTCGCCAGTTGGCCGACGAAGGAAAACTAAACGACCCGGCAACATTACGAGCACAGACGGAGCGTCTGCTTCGTGACGAACGCAGCGCCGGTATGATCGCCAGTTTCACCGATGCGTGGCTGCAACTGGACAAGTTGGGGACGATGCTTCCAAGCCATTCCGAACACCCGCGCTACTTCAACGATCGGTTGGAAGAATCGATGCGAACCGAAACGCGAACGTATATCGCCGATGCCATTAAGCGCGATCTGGGCGTTTCTGTTCTGATCGATAGCGACTACTCGTTCCTGAACGCTTCACTGGCAAGGTTATACGGTGTCCAAGGCGTTGAAGGCTCACACGTTCGACGAGTTGCACTGAATGATCCGCGTCGCGGCGGACTGCTTGGGCAAGCGAGTATTCTGACGGCGACCGCAAACGGGATCGACACGTCGCCGGTTTTGCGTGGGGTCTGGGTTTTGGAATGCCTGCTCGGGACACCGCCATCTCCCCCGCCGCCGGACATCGAACCTCTGGAACCCGACACCCGGGGTACCACAACGATCCGCGAGCAACTAACGGCACACCGCGAAGTCGCAACCTGCGCCGCCTGTCACAGCCGGATTGACCCGCCCGGGTTCGCACTCGAATCGTTCGACGAAATTGGTCAGTTTCGCAAAAACTATCTGCTTGACGGTGCCTGGCGCCGCCAAGGCCCAGAGGTTGATCCGTCAGGCAAGCTTCCTTCGGGCGAAACCTTTGACGACATCGTGCAACTGAAGCAGCACTTGATGAAGCGTCTAGACCTCGTCAAACGAAACCTCGCCAGCAAACTTCTGGTTCACGCGACGGGCCGCCTTGATGATCCTTTCGATAAGACTTCCGTGCTCAAGCTCCTGCAGAGCCACGCCAATCAAAACGACGTTGGCATCCGAACACTCATCCACTCGATCGTTCAAAGCGAAGCGTTTGCACGGTAAAGCACCATTGCGAAGTTCTATGAACCGTTGCAAAGTCATACGAACCGAAGCGACGTAAGACAGGTGCAGCGCACAGCCAGGAATCGTGCACGAGCTACTCTTTCGATATTCGCAACAACGTGCCTGTTCCACCTTTGAAGTTTTTATCGACCACCCACGCATTGCGTAGCAGCAGGTACAAATCTCCGTTTGGCGCGAATCGCAAATCGACGGGGCGACGAATTCCCGAAATGAAATCATTTGACTTGCTCGGATCCGCTGGGTCGATGAACTTCACCCAGCCTTGATTAAAGTCTGCGAAAAAGTACTTGCCGTGATACTGCGCCGGCCAAGAGCTGCTTGTTTTGCAAAAATCGCCACCGTTGATGCAGCTTTGCGGGTAGGCATGGATTGGGCCCGTGATGCCTTCCTGGGTCGTTGGGCCGTGGTCGATATTGGGCCAACCGTAATTTGCTCCAGCGACGCCGCGGTTGATCTCTTCAAACTTGCCGCCGACATCGTTGATCAACATTTCTCCCAACTCATTGAATGCGAATGTGAAAGGGTTGCGGCATCCCTTGGCCCAGATCGCTTGATATTTGCCATTCGTTTCACCGAGGAACGGGTTATCGGCAGGGATGGAACCATCGGGATTCAGACGCAGGATCTTTCCCTGAATCGCGTCCATTCGTTGCGAGGGTGCGCCGGCGGTTTGTTCACCAAGTCCAACGTACAGCTTTCCATCAGGACCAAAGTGAATGCCTCCGCCTTGATGACCGGCAGGAACGTGACCTCCGAATTTGCTTTGGTCGTCGCCACGAAAAAGAATTTCTTCGCTGTCGGGGACTGCGACATTACCATCCGCGCGGAAGCGACTGACGCGATGATGTGTGTAAGGTTCGTCAGTTACATACACGACGTAGACGAACGGGTCTTTTGGGAAGTCTGGTGCGACCGTGACTCCGATCAGTCCACGCTCCCAGTTAAGTTCAACGGGAATTTTGACGAATGGTTCGGAGAGAAGCTTGGTGGTTTCCGCCAAGCCCAAACTGCGGCCCGAGTTCTCGCGCTGCTGAATCACCCGCAGTGTTCCGCCTTGTTCGCAAACGAAAATCCGCCCGTCAGGTGCGATCTCCATGGCGACGGCCCCGGACAAACCGGTTGCTAAAGTCGTTAGGCGAAAACCATCCGCGATTTGCACGGGCCCGGAAATGCCGGCGCCGAACTTGTTCTTTTCCCGGCCCAGCGTTTCCAAATACGTGACGAGATCGACGAATTCCTGCTTGCGAAGCGAGTCTGCCAAGCCAGTCGGCATGATCGAAGTCTTGGAGACTTTCGATTCCTCGATGTCGGACTTTGCGATTCGAACGCGTTCATTGTTGGCATTAAGTAGCGTGATGTGAGTGTGATCGCTTTCTTTTGCGATCCCGCTAGCTGACATGCCGTCGTCAGTCAGAATGACTGTGGTTTCGTATCCGTAGCCGATTTGGCGTGAAGGGTACAGTAGTGAATCAATCAGATGAGGTCGATCGAACTTCCCACCGATGTTTGACAAGTCAGGGCCGACCAGTCCGCCTTTTTCCCCAACGCGGTGGCACTTCGCACACATGGTCCGTTTATCGTGGAACAACTTTTCTCCAGCGGCCGCGTTGCCCTCGTGAGTCATGGCATATTGCGATAGTTGCTCGGCGACCTCCGCCGAGTTTCCGGCTTGCCGTGCTTCGGGAATCTCAGAACCCAGCTGATGCACAAACTGCTTCGCAGCGGCATGCTCGGTCGACTCGACAAACCCGATCGAAAAATTCTGCGGAACGTCACTCAGGTACTTCGTCATCCCGGCTCGCCCGAAGCCGAACACGGTCATCTTTTGCTCCATTTGGTAAAACCGATCGGGATCTCCGTCGTCCTCCGCGTGAGTCAGCACCAGCATGCGTGGCGAATCCTGATCTCCGAAAGCAATCCACTCGCCGCCGACTTCAGCTGCTGGCAAGTCGCCGTTGTGGTTATCCCTCATTGTTCGCTTCTTCGTATCGGCGGCGGTCATCCACCAATCGGAGTCATCGTACTGGCCGCCGGGCGTGCCTTCGTACAGAACCCAAAAGCTGTGGCGATCAGGTTTTTTCGTCATCGTGAACGTGCACGCCGTCGGCGTAAACGTGTAACGCCCCGCCCATTTTCCGTTGTCGGAAGTCGCCTGAATGACAATTCGCGCGGCAGTTGATTCCTCGATCTTGGTCACGCACGGGTCGGTGCCGGAGTTGCGCGCGTGAAAGTAGCTGCCCGCTTCCTTAAAAACCGCGTTGGGAAAGCCTCGATACTCACCCGCCGCGCCGGTGCCACGTTTTGGATTGAAGCTAAGCCAGTCGTTGCCATCCTGGTCGATCATGCTTGCCAATCCGGCGCCGACCTTATCTAAGAAATACGTAGCGGCTGGCGTTTTGATCTGGAAGCAATCAAGCCCGTGAAGCTTGGTATCGGAAACAGTCATTGGCTCGATCGTCACCGTCGAGTTTGCGGCTGGTTTCTCGCTTGGCACCGCCGCGCGAATCTGCCGAACCATCAGCGCCGGTCCGGGCAGCATGATTTCGATACCGTGATGTTTCGTATCACTGCGCAGCGTGACCGTGTTCTTTCCGCGTTTGAGCATCTTCGGGTCGACGACCAATCGAGAGTAAACCGTTTCATGCCCATGCCCCTCGGCGACGGGAAAGTGATTCCCGTTTAGTGTGAAGTAGTCGGCGACATCACCCGCTCCACCGGTCCAAGCAACCACGTGCAGTTCCGCCTTCAAAATTTGATTCGGGTCCACGTCCAAATCGATCGCACACTGCTTAACATCATCGTCACGCGACCAAAATGGATGCGGAACATCGTCGGATGTCAGCAGCCGAACGTGCTCGCCGTCACGAGGTCCGATTTCGAGGTTTTTCTTGGATGGTGTCTGGTATTGATAGTTGGGTAGTCCTTTTAGTTCGACTATCGCACGGACTTCAACGCGTTTTTGTGCCGGAATCATGGTGGTCGATAGAGCGGCACGTCTATGCCCACCGTGATTCGCTGCGTTGTCGTCGGCGAACGCTGTGTGATTGGCGAACGATGGGCTAATTTGACGGTGCCAACCCGTTCGCCAACCGTCGCCGTTCTCGTCGAAGCCAAAGTACCGAGCCTGATAACTCACGCTGGTGATTCGATCTCGAAAATCATCCGCCACGTCAAGCGTAAGCTCAAATCCTTCATCGTCTCCCGCCAACGGCACTGCTATCACTTTCGCCTCAAAATCCGTCAGCCCGGCGTTCACGATTCGTTCATCATCTGGCTGTAAGCCAATTCGCAGTTTTGCGTTATCAACGATGTAATGGCCCCAAAACGTGTCGCCGGTATCGCAAGCGAATTGCAGCGAGTTGTGTCCATTCACCAAGTCAATTGGACGCAGGTTGAACGAAGCATACTGGTGCGTGCAGTTGTGTGCCGCCGTTCCTACATCGGGAAACAAGTGGGTGCTGCGTCCGTTGATCGAGACGCGTTTGTTTGTCGTCCCGGGATGGCCGCCCCAAACTTCCAGCTCAAGATCCACGCGACGAATCTTCCGCAAGTCTTCATCGACTCGGATTCTTGCCATGCCGCTTGAACGTGGTTCGCTGCGGCCGGCGAATTCGGGATGAGTCGAAACTTCCGGAGCGTTCACGCGGAGTTGACGCTCATTGAAGTGCGGGTTCGCATGTTCGTCACCAACCCGGTACTGATACAGCCGCGAAAAGCCCGAGTCGTCGATCGCGTCGTAGACCAGTTTGCGGAATCCGTCTCGAGTCGTCAGATGATCGTTCGGGAACACTTGAGTCATCAGCACGCCAATGAGTTCCTCTTGCGGGTCGACCCAAAAATAGGTGTTGAATATTCCGCCCCATGAGTAGCTACCGACAGAAAACTCATTCGCTTCCGCGCCACGATCTGTAACCACGCCAAATCCGAAACCAAAGCCGTCGCCGTGCCCGGGAAGGTAGATTGTCATGTCGCCGATCTGGTTCTTTGTCATCCCTGCAACGGTCTCGCGTTTCAACACGCGCACGCCGTCTAGTTCCCCGCCACGCAGTAACATGTGAAGGAACCGCATGTAGTCCGGCGTGGACGAAACGAGTCCGCCGCCGCCCGAGTAGAATCGCCCGGCTTTCGTGCAGTAGTTGGCCGAAAAACGGAAGAAGCCTACCTGGATTGGCTTGTCTCCGACGCTCTGCAGTGTCTTGTTTGCATCGACGGCGTACAGAGTCGCCATTCGATTTTGCTTGTCTGCGGGAACGTAGAAATACGTGTCGTTCATCTTCAGCGGTCGAAAGAAACGTTCACGGAGGAACTGATCGAGCGTCAGACCTGACGCAACTTCAACAACTCGGCCAAGCACGTCAGTCGAAACGCTGTAATCCCAAGCGGTGCTCGGTTTGAACTTGAGCGGCAGCTTCGCAATCTGCTCGACACGATCGCCAATCGTTTCGCTGGTGGGCTCGAACAAATGATTGATCTTATTGCGTGCATAGATTGCATCCAATTCTTCCGGACCGAACCAGCCATATGTCAGTCCAGACCGATGCGTCAGCAAATCGTGAATCGAAATGGTTGCCGGTCTCGGCGTGTCGGCTTCCGTCTGCCTACTGGATTGGATTTTTGCATCCTTGAATTCCGGCAAGAACTTCACGAGTGGATCGTCGAGCGCTATCAGCCCGTCTTCAACCAAACTCATCACCGCCGCACTGGTAATCGCTTTGGTCATCGAAGCGATCCGAAACAGCGAATCCGTCTTCATCGGATCGCCGGACGCAAGATCGCGTTGCCCGACCGCGTGCATATAGCCGACCCGGCCGTGACGCGAAACTGCCGCAACCGCGCCGGCAACTCGGCCATCGTCTACTTCCTTCTGCAGAAACTTTGTGATGTGCTGCAGTCGCTTTGGTGAAAGACCCACTTCCGTCGGCGGCGTGGCCGGTGACTGGGCGAATGCCACAACCGGCAGTAAAAAGATAAAGGCAAGAATGCGCATGCTGTTCCCTTGGTAGCTTAACGGTTACCCGCCAAAAGTTCGTACAAACTCGATCGGACCTAACGAGCTACTGTAGTTCACGAATGCGAACGTTTTTCATCTCGATTTTAATCGGCGGACCGGCGTGTAGCTGCCATGCGATGATGCCGGACTTCTTGGCGTTCAATTCGTCTTCGTCGATACCGATCGACATGACGTGTCCGTTGATGATGTGTATGAACACGTTGCCCCTTGCGATCACGATGTAGTCGTTCCAAGCATCGCGGCGAATGTGTTTCTCAAGATCTTCGTTTGATCCAACCGTCGCAATCTTTTCGATGCTTGGCTTTTTCGGCTCGCCCTCATTGCTGCGGACGATCACGACATCGCCACGTTGGCCCATGAACATGCGACCGTTCTCTTCAAAGAACATTCCAGAGAACTTGTCTTTTCCTTCATGCATCTTGTCTTCAAAGTCCGCCTGCAATCCCTTCACAACCCACTTGCTGACCATCTCGCTGCGATACTGAACACCCGAGTTGCCGCCAGCGACGCGGTACGAGAACCGAAGCTCGAAGTCTGCGAACTCCTTCCTATTGTAAACAAGAAACGTGTTCTTCTTTGTAATCACGTCGTCAGTTGTCTGACCGATCAAAAGTCCATCTTCTGCTCGCCAGAAACGCTTGTCGCCTTCCCAGCCATCGAGCGTCTTTCCGTCGAACAACGGTGAAAACTCCACGGCATCTTTGGTTGCCGAATTAGGTTTGTCCTGAGCGGCGACCAGCGATACAGTCGAGGCGAACATCGCGATCATGACTATGCGAGCTAACATTGGTTGATTCCAAGGAAGAGAAACGGCGGTCTCTGCAGCGAGCCCGACATTCGATGAGCGGGCGTTCTCGAAGGAGACCGCGGCTACGAATTTTGCGGCTACTAAGTTTGTGGCTGCGTATTTTACTGTGCATGCTTCCGCTGAACATGGCAATACGTTGCACCCGCTTGGCGTTGTGTGCTGTTTGTTGTGTGCTGTGATGTAATGGAGAGATCAATCGCGGAAAGGTTTAAAAGTCATCCAGCCTGCTGAGCAACCTTGATCTCGGAAGTTATGATGGTCGAATGACTTCGATCCACAACATGCCGCAACCGTTCGCCGCGCCGATTCGCGCGGATGAATCGATTCGCGTAATCACAATCGACGAAAGCTACTCAGGTTGCTCGTGGCACTTTCATCCTGAGTTGCAGTTGTGCTTCGTTGCGAAAGGCACCGGTCAAAGAATGATTGGTGACCATGTTTGTGGTATCGAACCGGGCGAGGTCATCTTGCTCGGCCCAAACCTTCCGCATGTGTGGCGATACGACCGCTGCCGCAACGGCCACATCGAAGCCACCGTGGTCCACTTTGATGCGAATGTACTTGGAGCTGACTGGCTGCATCGACCGGAACTCCGCGACATTCGACTGTTGATCTCGCGGGCTTCTCAGGGCCTTCAAGCTGGCGTTGAACTTCGACCAGACCTTGCCGATCGCATTTCCGGCATGTCGGAAGTCACCGGCTTCCCTCAGATCATTGCGCTGCTTGAGTTGCTGCATCTGATGGCTTCTTCGCGGGATATGAAGACGATTTGCAGCACAGGATATCAGCCCGTCGCTGGACAGTTGGATGTGGAACGCCTTCGCCGCGCGTGCGACTACATCAACGATCACGCGCACCAAGAAATTACTCGCAACGCCGTCGCAGAAGTGGTCCACATGAGCGTGAGTGGCTTTAGTCGGTTCTTCAAGTCGCACACCGGGATGACGTTTCAGGAATTCGTCGCCGACGTTCGCATCAGTCGTGCGTGTCTGTTGCTGGTGACATCGGATTTGCCAATAACGGACATCTCGCTTGAATGCGGTTTTGCCGACCTCAGTACTTTCAACCGAACATTCAAGCGTTTCCGCGATTCGACGCCATCGCAGTACCGATTGATAGCGACAAACGTAATTTCCCCAGAATAGCTCGGTGACGACCATCGAGAATCGAGTCTCCACGACCGAGCATGTCGTGCCAACTTGAAACGGAATCAAAAGTGAAATACTTCCTCGTCACGCTCCTCACGATTTGTTCGGCTACGGCCAGTGCAGCCGAGATCACAGCCGAGTTGAAGCAATGGCACACCGTCACGGCTACTTTCGACGGGCCTGAATCTGACGAAAACGCAACGCCAAATCCGTTTACTGCGTACAAGATGACGGTGTGGTTCATTCACCCGGAAACCACGCATCGCTACGAAGTTCCCGGCTACTTTGCGGCTGACGGAAATGCGGCTGAGACTTCCGCGACGAAAGGAAACAAGTGGCGATCCCGATTCTCGCCGCCACTTACCGGTCGATGGACCTACAAAGCCGAACTTCGACGTGGTGACGAAATTGTTGCGTTGAAAAACAACACCGGTGAATTCACGATCGCCGAAACCGACAAGACCGGCAATGACTTTCGTCATCACGGTCACTTGCGCTACGTTGGCGAGCGGTATCTACAATTCGCAGGCTCGAAGAGATATTTCCTGAAGGCTGGTGTCGATAGCCCCGAAACGCTGTTGGGCTATCACGATTTTGATGGCACATGGCGAGACCTCGAAAAGCATCCCGTTCCCGCACCGCACGACCCGATCGATCTACCGTCACTCGACAAAGGTCTGCATCGCTATCCCGATCACGTCAAAGACTGGCGCGATGGCGATCCGACTTGGCAAAGCGGGAAAGGCAAAGGCCTGATCGGCGGCTTGAATTATCTTGCCGATGCTGGCGTGAACTCCGTCTACTTCTTGACGATGAACGTCAACGGCGATGGTCGCAATGTTTGGCCGTGGACCGATCCGTGGAAACACGATCGCTTTGACATCAGCAAACTGGCTCAATGGGAAGTCGTGTTCGAACACATGCAGCGACGTGGGATTCAGATGCACGTCGTTCTACAGGAAACGGAGAACGACCACATGCTTGATGGTGGCGAACTTGGGTCGATGCGCAAGCTATACCTTCGCGAAATGGTCGCTCGGTTTGGCCATCATCCGGCGGTTGTTTGGAACCTGGGTGAAGAGAATCTGCAAACACCCACGCAACAGCAAGTGATGGCTGAATACATCCGTGGGATTGATCCGTACGACCACCCGATCGTTATTCACAACGATCACTATTCGCCGACCAACATTCAGGAGACTTTTGATCCGCAACTCGGCAAATCCACGCTCGACGGCACGGCGTTGCAAGACTTCCAATGGAATGACGTGCACTATCACACCAAGCGTTACGTTGCGGCTTCGCAACAAGCGGGCAAGCCGTGGGTGGTTTGCGCCGACGAAATGGGCGGCGCTCAATTTGGCTTGCGGACAGACGTCGAAGATCCAGACCATTTTGATCCTCGCAGCAAAGGTCTATGGGGTAACTTGATGGGTGGTGGCGCGGGCGTTGAGTGGTATTTCGGCTGGCAGAACAACAGTCCGGAAAGTGATCTTTCCGCCGAGAGTTGGCGACCTCGCGAGAAAATGTTTCAACAGACAAAACACGCAGTCGATTTTTTCCAGCGTTATCTGCCGTTTCATGAGATGCAACCAGCCGATCATCTTCCGCTGGCTTACGCCGACTATGGGCTTGCGAAGGAAGGAGAAGTCTATTGCATCTACCTTTTCAGTGGTGGCAACACGCGGTTAAAGCTTGGAACGCATCGAGGGCCGTTTTCCGTTCATTGGTTCGATCCGCGAAACGGCGGACGACTTCAACTGGGAAGTGTGAAAACGGTTTGGGGTCCGGGGCAAGTCGAAATCGGCGAGCCACCGCATGCGAGATCAAAAGATTGGGTGTGCCTCGTGCGGAAGACCGAGCCCGTCTTCACGTCAACAAACAACAAGATCGTCATCGAAGCGGAACACTTCGAGTCGCAAACGCTCGATGAACGCCGCCGCTGGCACGTGCTTCAAAAGTCCGGCCGTCTTCCGAAGCTCGCCGGTGCAGGCGAACCAACAACATGGACGCGTGGCATTCTTTCGGCATCAAAAACAGCCAGCAACAGCCGTTTTCTACGTGTGCTTCCCGACACTCGGCAAACGCACGACGACCAATTGGTTCCGGGCGAGAACTTCTCGAACGAACCCGGCAAATTGGCCGTGCTTTCCTACCGCGTTCAGTTCGGCAAACCCGGTCGCTACTACGTGTGGGGCCGAGCGCTCTCCACCGGCACCGAAGACAACGGTGTTCACGTCGGCCTCAACGGGCAGTGGCCCGAGCATGGACAGCGAATGCAGTGGAGTGAAGGAAAGAACTTGTGGACGTGGGCGTGTGCTCAACGAACCCAAGCGAAGCACTCCGGCGTACCCATGGAAATCTATCTGGACATCGAAGAAGCTGGAGTCCACACCGTTCAGTTCTCGATGCGCGAGGACGGTTTCGCGTTCGATCAGTTCTTGTTGACGCGCGATCGAAACTACCGGCCGAAGGGTTCGCAAACGAGTAGCACGATGGCACCTTTCGAGAAAACGCAGCCTAAGCCAGCAGACCGCGGTGCTGCGCTGAAAAACGCGATCGATTACCTGCGCGGGCACTGCAAATCCGATGGCGTTCGCGAACTGATCATCATTCAAGATGGCAAAACACTCTACGAAGGCGACAACACCCAGCGAGTCCATAACATCTGGTCATGCAGCAAATCTTTCACAAGCACGGCGCTCGGACTCTTGATCGCCGACGGAAAATGCACGCTCGACACGCTTGCCGCGGACATCGATCCCAAACTTCGCCAGCTTTATCCAAACGCAACGCTTCGCGACTTCACCACGATGACCTCCGGTTTCAGTGCCAAGGGACGTAGCCGTTGGGAAGACGAGAACTCTGACTGGTCGCTTACCCCATACGACCCTGACACGCCTCATTTTGAACCCGGCTCGGCGTACGCATATTGGGACGAAGCTCAAATGTCGCTCGGTCGACTGCTGACTCGGGTGGCAAAACAGAACCTCCACGAATACCTCGACGAACGTGTCTTCCAGCCCGTCGGAATGGGCAAAGTCGAATGGCTGCACGAAGGCGAGATCGACGGAATCCCAATTTGCAACGGTTGCACAAACGTCAAACTGAACGCCAAGCAGTTTGCCAAGTTTGGCCAACTGTTTTTGAACAAAGGCAAGTGGAACGGAAAGCAGATCATCCCGGCCGAATGGGTCGAACAAGCGACAAGGAATCAGGTTCCAGTTGACTTATCAGTCGGAGAAACCGATCGCATCAACGTTCGTGGCCCGGGTGCATATGGCTTCAACTGGTGGACCAACGGTGGCGAGAACCGAATGCCCGACGCACCACCGCTAACTTTCTACGCCAGCGGACTGCACCACAATCTGTTGTTTGTGATTCCCGAATGGAACATGGTGATCGTGCGAATGGGCACCGACGGCAATCCTGCGATGGGGAAACCGCAGGCGTGGAACGGATTCTTCGCAAAGCTCAGCAAATCGATGAAACAATTCGTTGGGAACTCAGTGGACGACATGGGGTTCTGATTTTCAGTACTTCGACAACGACAAGAGCATCGAAGTTCGGATCGACACTTTCGGTTTTGGATAACCTGGTAGCGTCCGCTAAAGCGATTCACATCCCGCGTGCAACGAGTCGGTACGGTTCTTTGCGAGTGCCAAACACGAACAACGACTCGATAAGTCGCCCAAGTAAAACCTAGGCAAATGCCAAACGAAAAATCTCGCGCGTCGCGTATTAGACGTTCAGTCCTAATGTTAATTCGGCGAATCCACTTGTATTCGGGTATCTTCATGCTGCCTTGGGTGCTGCTTTACGGATTCACGGGTTGGTTCTTTAACCATCCCGGTATTCTGACCGGCGACCAAGTTTCAACTTTTAGCGTTTCGGACTTTCCCGAAGCATCGTTGTCACAGATTCCATCAGCGGCGACGACGGCTCAGGCTGTCGCGGATGCCATCAATAAGCGAGCGATTGACGAACAGAAGACTGTAACGCTGTCCGACGTTCACGACGCACAGTTTCGTGACTCGTTCAAATTCACGGTCACGTGTGACGAGGCAACACACGTTGTTTCCATCAATCCAACGAACGGGAGCGGTCACGTTCGGACGACGTTTATACCTGTACAGGAAACTGCGAAGCGAACGCGCGTCGAAAACCCGATGAACGGCATCGCAAATGTTCGTATTGGCGATGACCCGCTTCGTGCCGTGCGAAATGAAGTCTCGGGGATCGTCGAGAGCCTATTATTGCCTGCAGGAAACAGCATCAAGAAGCGCGGCCAAGCCAGAATCGAGTTCGCTGCTGTCGCAAACGAGGTGCCCGTCGTGGTCACGTACAATCTTGCCAGCGGCAAAATCGAATCCGTGGTCGACTCCGATCGCCGCGTGCTAGGAACCAAGACCTTTTTGGAAAAGCTCCATCTTTCGCGAGGTTACTCCCCCGGTGTTGGAACTCGTTGGGTCTGGGCGTTGCTGGTCGACGTGATGGTTGTTTCCATGGTGTTCTGGGGGATTTCAGGGCTGTTCATGTGGTGGCAAGTGAAGCGAACCAGAAAAATCGGTCTGTGTGTGCTTTTGGTAAGCGCGGTTTTTGCGGCCTTGATGATGGTCAATATGCATGACCAACTGACCCGAAAGAACGCAGTCGGAAAACCAAACAAGGTAGCTGTCAAAGGTCAGTAGCCAATCAACCAAGTCAACATCATGAAGAACCTACTTGCTGCCGTGTTTGCAATCGCGATTGCTGCGACGTTCGCATGCGCAGTTGAACCGGCTGCTGAACCCGCTGACCTGACGGAGAGGCTTCTTCGATCCCGGACGTCGGCAGTTCCGATGCGGCCGTTCGCGCAAACCGGTGACGCGCTGAATCTGTCGACCGCGTACTCACTCCAAAACGCCGTCCACGAAAAGTTACTGCAGCGCGGCGAGTCATTGGCCGGATACAAGGTCGCGTTCACAACGAAAAAGTCGTTGAACCATTGGAAAGTCACAGAGCCGTGTCTCGGTACTTTGTATTGGTCGGACATCGTACCCAGCGGTGACACGATTGACTCAGCCAACTTCGTGAACTTTCATATCGAAGCTGAAATCGCGTTTACCCTGAAGGCGGCGATCACTTCAATTCCCAAGCGGACCGAAGATTTGGATTCGTTTGTTGGCAGCGTCCATCTGTGTTTTGACATCCCCGATCTAAGGTTTACCAAAGACAAGGGCTGGCCGACCGTCACCGATTTGGTCGCTGACAGCCTTGGTGCTCACGGCTGGACACTCGGCGGCGGGATTGATCCAAAGCTGTTGGACAGCGACTTAGAAGTCGAACTGTATCGCAATGGCGAACTCCATTCGCGCGGCCCTGTGACGGCGACATTCGGAGGCCCGTGGAACGTGCTCGCGTGGCTGGCTCAGAACCGAATCGATGCAAAGCAACCACTTCAAGCAGGCCAAGTGGTTCTAACGGGGCCACTGGCGAAAGCATATCTTCCAGCGTCAAATGCTGACGCGCCTGGATTTTATGAAGCCCGCGCCAAAGGGCTGGGAGCGATTTCGATTAACGTGAAATAGTCGCGCCGTTCTCTGGAAGTGCGCGAATAGGAAGGGCGACACAAATAGCCATCCCACCATCATTGAAGGTCAAACATGAAAACACCTACCCGCGTTGCAACGATTTTCATGCTGACGGTTTGCGCTGTGATCAGTGGCGACTGCTGCTTTGGTCAGGCGATCGAACTTGATGCGTCGCGAACACTGAACGCGCACGCTGATCAAGTCGGTATTTGGGTCAACACGAATACGGATCGGAACGATGAAGCGTTGGCCAACGTACTTCGTGGGTTGAAGTTGAAGTCGATTCGCTATGGATGGCAGTGCGGGCTAATTGATCGGGACGACTTAAGCAGTCAGGTCCACTCGCCGCGTGACCGAGGATTCAATGGTTACCTTGCCAATGAAAAAAGCGGCCGAATGTGGGAGAATTTCGGCCCCGAGGGCATCGTCGATTTGATGAAGAAAACCAACACCGTCGGGTTTGCCGTCTTGAGCACTGACGGTATCAACTACATCGGCAAGTCGGATCAGATGATTGCCGGCATGACACGCGATGAACGGATAGAGTTCTATGCAAAACAGGCGGCGCAGTGGGCGTCTTGGGCGAAGGCGAATCCGTTTGAGTACTTTGAGATTGGAAACGAGAACGATCTTTCCGGGGGTGAACACACCAAGACCGCGATCGCCCCATGGGATCCAGCCGAGTACGCCGCTGTGGCTCGCAAATTTTTGACTGAGATCAAACGCGCGAATCCTGAGGCCAAGTGCGGCATCAACGGAGGCTTGCTGAAGCCGGAGCTGAACTCAAGGTGGTTCGACGCGATCGCGGCCGCGGAACCGTCGTTGGCAACCGACCTCAGTTTCCTGGTTGCCCATCGATACGAAATGTGGCTCGATGAAACAAACTGGATGAAGCATCACGATTGGGACTTCGGCCGTTTGTCGGAAGACTTTCGCAAGAGTCACGCCAAACACTTCGCCAAACTGCCGATTCATGTCACAGAAATTGGACCGTGGAAAAGCGGCGAGAACGACCCGCATTATCGCGCCCTGCTGGCGACAGAGATGCTAGGAAATATTCGCATGGATTCCGCAGTCCAGCACGTTCAGTTCTGGCCGACTCGCTGGAGCAAGGAAGGCGGCATCTTCAACGCAGAAAGTCAGCTGACGCCGATGGGGCTTGGATTGGCCACTTACACTCGTTTTGCGCAGCCAAACATGTTTGCGGTTGGCTACTCTGGTCACGTCCGATACTTCGCTGCAAAAGGTGACGCAGGCGTCACGTATTGGTTCGTAAACCATGGAAAGAATGCGACGAACATCAGCTGCCGAACCAATCACGTTTCTCTTCAACAAGTTGATCGAAACGAAGTCTGGTCCTTGGAAAGTCCAACCCGAAAGGCGACCGCAAGTGATACGGTCCTTCGCAAAAAGAATAGCGTGAACGCGTTGTCAAGCGGCCACCAGCTGACATTCCAAATAGCAGTCGAACCGTTTTCAGTCACAGTCGTCGCATTTGGCGAACAGCAATGAGAGTAACCTCGATGACAAACTTGAAACTCAACGCCAGTCCCGCAACGCGAAGGCTAACAACACTGGTGACCGCGGTTTTGCTTGGGTCGTATCCGCTGCTACCCGCCAGTGCACAGCAACAGCACCCCGGAGTTCTGGTCGCCCACAGTCGCGCCGAAACGCAAGTCTACCTTGGTTCACCAAGCATCGCCGTGCTACCCGGCGGAGAATACGTTGTCTCCCATGACCACTTTGGAGAAGGAGCTAAGTCGAAGAACTTGCACGGAGTCTTGGACGTCTATCGTTCTGCCGACCGTGGGGTGACTTGGCAAAAGTCTTCGCGGATTCAAGGCCAGCACTGGTCCAATCTTTTTGTTCATCGCGGAAACTTGTACCTGCTTGGAACGCATCCGGGCCAAATCGTCATCCGCCGAAGCACCGATGGTGGAGTTAGCTGGACTGACCCGAAGGATTCAAAGTCGGGATTATTGACGACGGAAACGGGCTACCACACGGCACCGACGCCGGTGGTGCTGAATCAGGGTCGGCTCTATCGCGCGTTTGAAAAAAGTGAACGCCGCGGTTTCTCAGGCATGAAGCCGCTCTTGATTTCTGCGTCTGAAGATGCCGATCTGCTGAACGCTGCAAATTGGACTCATGGCACTTGTGCCGTCCACGACCGATCGTGGCTTCCGCAACAGGAGTTTCGCGGATGGCTGGAAGGAAACGCCGTCGTCAGCCCGCGGGGGAGAGTTGTCAATGTGTTGCGAGTTCACACGTTCTTGTCCGAAGAGCGTGCGGCAATCTTGTCGTTTGATGAAAATCTTTCGCCGTTGGCGATCCAAGCCGATCGAGATGTGATCCGAATGCCCGGCGGAGCGAAAAAGTTCGTAATCCGTCGCGACGGTCAATCTCGTTATTGGTCATTGGTAAACTGGGTTCCCAAAGAAGACCGTTCTCCGCATCCCGCGCGGTTTCGCAACCGCCTGGCATTGGTTTCTTCTGCCGACTTAAAAAAGTGGAAAGTGCACAGAACTGTGCTGGAAGGCGACGACCCAACGAAGATTGGTTTTCAGTACGTTGACTTTCAGTTTGATGGAGACGACATCATTTTTGTGTCGAGGACAGGATTTCCGGATGAATTTGGCAACGCTAGTAACTTCCACGACTCAAACATGATCACGTTTCACCGGATCGAGAAGTTTCGCGGAGAGTAGCTTGCCGCCTGAGGCCTAGCCCGGATTATTCATGACGCCGTCGAATTGCGCCGCAAGCCAAAAACCACTTTTGGTTTCTGAAAGTTGCAAGGAAACAGACCGCGCACGTTGGTGTACCGGCTTCAGCCGGCCTCAATCAGTTACAGGCCGCCTAAAGAGAGCGTCCAGCTTAGATCGGCTCGGAATTCTAGCCACGGAG
>CAYUGI010000092.1:0-22265 GCA_964444105.1 uncultured Pirellulaceae bacterium | reverse complement strand
GAGCTACAATGCCGCTATGAATCGACAATCAACTGGCATCGCGGAACTGGACCAACTTCTTGGCGGCGGACTGTTGCCGGGAACGCTGACCGTCGTGATGGGCGCATCTGGAATCGGCAAAACGCAGCTTGGCGTGACGTTCGCTGACCAGGGACTACGAGACGAAAACGAACGCGGCATCATTTTTGATCTGACGTCCCGCGGAGATTCGCAGAACCAAGCTGACTACGCCAAGCGGCTTTGCAATTGGACGCTGACTCACCAGGCCGTTGCTGAGCGAGCCGACACTTCACAGCTATGGGACCAAGAAGCGTCACGTCGCGATTTCATGCACGTTTTTTCCAGAAGTGGTCGCCGCGTTACGTCCGCGGACATGACCGAAGACCAATGGCGAGAATGGAAGTACGAGCAGGCCAAGAAGCTGGACCAGGCCATTGCGTTCTTTTACGGCAACTTTGTGCATGGCGTGCGTCGCTGTGTGATCGATGGAGTCGAGCCCGCCGAAAAGGCAGCTGATTCCATTCAGCTGGAGATGTTTGAGTACATCTATCATCAGATCCTTCACAAGGATCACGACTGGGTCGCGCGAGATTTATTGCGGTCCAAGTTTCGCGAGCAAGCCGACTTAGTTGACCAGCATACCTACCAACACAGTTCGCTCGGATGCATGCTGCTTTACACCAGCCACGAAGTGATGCTGGACGACTTACTGACCCGACCCATCGAAAGTGGCGACGCTTTGTCCAACGCCAACACGATCATTTTGATGGGCAAGACGCGAGACGGAAACAAAATGGGCCGAGCCCTGCATGTTGCCAAACATCGCGGCAGCGCCTGCGAAGAGTCGATCGTCCCGTTTACGATCGAGGAAACCGGTTTGAAATTGCAGATCGGCGAAGAGTAGTAGGCAGACTCCGCTCTGCCGCCTCCCCGCGGTCCTGAATATGCCGCGTACAAGTAAGCGTTTGCGAAGGGTGGGCGGCACAAGGGATTCGGCCTGCCACATTGAGAAATCGACCAAGGGCTAGACGATCAGCATCGCGTCGCCGTAGCTGTAGAATCGATATTCTTCTTCCACGGCCGTTTGGTAGGCTTGCATCGCCAATTCGCGGGTCGCCATTGCGCTGACCAGTACCAACAACGAACTTTTTGGCAAATGAAAATTTGTCATCAACGCATCGACCGCGGCAAACTTGTGTGGCGGCTTGATGAAGATATCTGTTTCGCCTGTCCAGGGTTTCAGCGATCCGCCATTGTTCGCTGCCGCGCTCTCTAGGACGCGGACGCTGGTCGTTCCGACGCAAACACAACGGCCACCGTTTTCACGGCGATCGTTGATTGCCTGACAAGTGGCTGCATCCAACTGCCCCCACTCGGTATGCATTTGATGTTCGTCCAACGAATCGGTTGCAATGGGACGGAACGTTCCGATGCCGACATGCAGCGTTACTTCCGCAGTTTCGACGCCCGTTGCTCGAATTTCGTCGAGCAACTTCTCCGTGAAATGCAAACCCGCGGTGGGTGCAGCGACGCTTCCTCGCTGATCCGCGAACACGGTTTGATAGTTTTCCACATCCGCATCGACCATTTGACCGTTGCGGATGTAGGGCGGGATCGGAATACGACCGAAGCGCCCGAGCCAGTCTGCTGCATCTTGGAATGCATCGGTATCATCAAACTTGGACGGCATGGTTGGCGTGACCAGCAGATGCCCATCGTCGGTTCGGGCAACCACGATCAAGTGCATTCCTTCGACACCGTTTCGATCTTGGATCGTGATGGATTCGCCGGCTTGCAATGTGCCTCGTGTCTTTGTGAGAACCTCCCAGATGCCGGTCGACGGGTCTGCTTTAAGGAAGAGTCCTTGCCAGCGTCCCTTGGTGTTTGTTCGGTACCCTATCAACCTAGCCGGAACAACGGCCGAGTTATTCATCACCAAAATATCATTGTCACCGAGCAATTCCGGCAAGTCACGAACATGGTAGTGGTCGATCGTGCCAGTGGCGCGATCGACCAGCATCAATCTGGCGTCACTGCGAGTCGAAACGGGTTCTTGCGCGATCAATTCGCGAGGCAAGTCGTAGTCGTAAAGATCAATCTCGGTCATATTCGTTTACTTTGCTTTACTCTTGAAGCGATGGCATCGCCTTAGCCCCGAACGCAAGTTCGGGCTAGTGCATGTCGTCCTTTTCAGCAACGCCACAGCGGACTTTTCTGCCTTCACTTTCCCCTTGGGAGAGTCGGACGCGGTCGCGGCCGGTGAGGGCAATACGTGTTGGATAAATTTGTCGCCAGCGATTTGTATTGGCCCTCTCCTCGCTATGGCTCGACGCTCCCAGCGTGGGAGAGTGAAAGTGAATTTGCTCTCGAATCACGGTACTCACGTCCGCTACGGAGTTACCATTTCGCGACTAACGTGCTCCTGAGGTAGACGCTAGCAGCCAACAAGTCAGACCGCCATCACGCACTCGCTTCGGGTGGCGGCAGCTTCAGGTGGTTGTAGGCCTTGGCGGTTGCGATTCGACCGCGGCGAGTACGCACGATCAATTCGCTGCGAAGCAAGAATGGTTCGACTTCGTCCTCCAAGGTGTCACTGCTGACATTCATGGTGTGCGCGATTGCTTCAAGTCCTGTCGGGCCGCCGACGAAGATGCGAATGAGGGTATCTAAGTAGCCTCGGTCTTGGCTATCCAACCCAAGCTGATCGATCCCGATCATGTCCAAGGCTTTGGTTGCAACCGATTGGTTCACTTTCCCGTCTGCCTTTGCTTGAGCATAATCGCGAACCCAAAGCAGGCGATTGTTTGCCAAGCGAGGCGTGCGACGGCTTCGTGCCGCGATCACTTGGGCAGCTGGATCGTCAACGGGAATTTTTAGCTTCACGCTATTGCGTCGGACAATCTCGCAAAGTTCTTCTTCGGTGTACCATCCCAGGTGCTCGCGGATTTGGAATCGATCACGCAGCGGCGCGCTCAGCATGCCCGCACGCGTGGTCGCGCCGATCAGGGTGAATGGACGTAGTTCGTAGTTCAGTGTTCGTGCGCTAACGCCGTCACCTAGCACGATGTCGATACGATAGTCTTCCATCGCTGTGTAAAGGTACTCTTCGACGGCTTTGGGTACGCGGTGGATTTCGTCGATGAAAAGTACGTCACCTTCCGCAAGATTCGTCAGATAAGGCAGGAGGTCTTTGGGCGCTTTTAAGCCAGCTCCGTTGGCCATGTGGACGTGGGACCCCATTTCGGTTGGAATCACTGTCGCGAAAGTTGTTTTCCCTAAACCCGGTGGCCCGTCGAAAAGAATATGCCCAAGCGGTTCGCCGCGACCTTGGGCAGCATCGATGGCAATTTTCAGGCGTTCAATGACGTCGCGTTGGCCGACCATTTCGTCCATTCGACGAGGACGCAGCGAGCCGTCTTGTTCTTGAGGCATCATCGCTTCGGTAGCGGTCTCAGGATCGGTTTGTTGGTAAACTGCTTCGCGTGCCATCCGTGGGCCACTCCGAACTAATTGCGGCGGGTGAAGAACCAGTCCGTCAACTTAGCGGTTTTTCGCTTTCAAGCGAACCGCAAAACGAATTGAACATTCAGCTCATGACCAACCCGCCATCCGTTTTACCCGCTAAATCCAGCCCCGATGTGGCAACGCACGCCCACTGGCATGGGTTCACGCAGATGGAGGAGTATCAGCCGTTGGCGATCCAACGTGCGGAAGGCTGCATTTTGGAGACGACCGATGGTCGCAGGCTCTTTGACGGAGTGTCCAGCCTGTGGTGCAACGTTCACGGTCACAATCATCCTCGAATCAACAAAGCGATCACGGACCAGTTGGAGCAGGTTGCTCATGTGACGTCGTTGGGAATGTCAGCGGCGACAACGGATCGATTGGCTGAGCGTTTGGTGGCAGTTAGCCCTGGCGATCTTTCGCACGTCTTTTTCAGTTGCGATGGCTCGTCGGCGGTCGAAGCGGCGCTGAAGATGGCGTTTCAGTATTGGCAGCAGTGCGATGAACCGCAGCCAAGCAAGACGCAGTATCTGGCACTCAGTCAGGCTTATCACGGTGATACGACCGGAGCGGTTTCGCTGGGAGGGATCAAGTACTTTCATCAGCTGTTCGCGCCCATCTTGTTTTCGCCGGTTCGTGGACCACTTCCTTGCACCTACCGATTGCCCGAAGGTGTTACGAGCGATCAGGCTTGCGATTTTTATGTCAATGAAATCGAGATGCTTTTGAAAGAACATCATGCGTCGTTGGCAGCGGTTGTGATGGAGCCATTGGTACAAGGTGCTGCGGGCATGATTACGCACCCCAAGGGCCTGCTTGCCGAAGTCCGGCGACTGTGCGACGAGTTCAATGTGTTGCTGATATGTGATGAAGTGGCGACCGGCTTTGGTCGAACGGGGCGACTGTTTGCCTGCGAACATGAGGCCGTCACGCCGGATATCATGTGCCTTGGCAAAGGTCTCACGGCAGGCTACTTGCCAATGGCGGCGACTCTTGCGCGTCCGAAAATTTACGACGCGTTCTTAGGCGAGACTTCCGCGTCGCGACAATTTTTTCATGGCCACACGTTTGGTGGAAACCCTCTGGCTGCGGCAGCGGCGTTAGCGTCGCTGGACCTGATTGCTGAAACCGATCTAATTGCGTCGGTTGACACCAAGGCACAGAGACTTTGCTCGCGAATCGATGACTTGCTGGGCGATCATCCCAATGTAGGCAGTATCCGTGGCCGCGGACTAATGATGGGGATCGAGTTGGTTGAAGATTGCCACACAAAAACGCCCTTTGATTCCGCTGCTGGAATGGGGCGCCGTGTTTGCGAAGCGTCGATTGACCGCGGCGTTTGGATTCGTCCGCTTAGCGACGTGATTATCGTGATGCCGCCGTTGGTCGCCACTGACGAAGAATTAGATCAGCTTGCCGATGTGGTTGGCGATTCGATTATCAGTACGTTCGCCTAAACCATTTGCCAGCCTCGCGGGTAAGATCGCGTCCAGGATTTGATCTCCTGGGCATCTCCGATCACAGAGTTGCTGCTACAATCCCGATCAGTTTCGATTTCCCACGTTTTCCTGAGAGCTTCCGTTGTCTGCTACCGAAGAACACATCTTGGTCATCCCCGAACCCGTCATTACGGAGATCGGCCATGTCGAGGGATTTGAAAAAGACGTCGATAAGTTTCTGCAGCCAATCCTGGCCAGCGATCAATTGTCGTTTCAACCGCGTGGGCTGATGGAAACTGACCCCAGTTACAAGCAGCTGATCCCGTACGTGTTGCTGGAGTGGACCAACGAAAACGGTGAAGTTTCGTTGTTCACGTACACGCGCGGTGGAGGCTCCGGCGAAAAGCGACTTCATGCCAAACGAAGCGTGGGCATCGGTGGCCACATTAGCCAAGAAGATGCCGCCGACGGAGGTGATCCTTACACCGTGGGCATGCAACGAGAATTGTCCGAAGAAATCAGATTGGACAGCGAGTACACAGAGACCCGTGAAGGATTGATCTACGATCCGTCCAATGAAGTCGGGCGTGTCCACTTGGGCGTCGTACATCGCTTTGTGCTGAAAAATCCGGCTGTCCAAAGCAACGAAGCTGATCTGGCCGAGGGTGGCTTTGTGAAGGTAGCGGATCTCAAGGGCGAGATGGATTCCTTGGAAACTTGGAGCCAGCTAGCGATCAAAGCTCTCTACGCGTAACGATTCAAGCTTGAGTAAATTTTGGGGCAGAAAAACGACGGGCAACTTGGAATTGAGACATGATCTATTTGGATAATCACGCATCGACTCCCTGCGATCCACGCGTGATCGACGTGATGATGCCGTGGCTAAGCGAGCACTTTGGTAATCCTCACAGCGGGTCGCACGCCTTCGGACGCAATGCTGCCGAAGGAGTCGATGCGGCAGCCCATGACCTGGGAAAAATGCTGGGTGTTGAACCCGAGTCAATCGTGTTCACCAGCGGTGCCACAGAAAGCAACAATCTGGCGATTCGCGGCGTCTGTTTGCATCCGCGACAGAAACGTCGCCATATCGTAACGGTCACCACCGAGCATCCGGCCGTGCTGGATGTCTTGACAGAATTGGAACAAGAAGGGTTCCGAGTGACGCGAGTGCCGGTTTTACAATCCGGTGATCCCAATGCGGGCGTCGTGGACCTGAATCGCTTCGCCGATGCGGTTGATGATGACACCGCGCTTGTTTCGGTCATGTGGGCCAACAACGAAATCGGAGCCATCGCACCGATCAGCGAGATCGCGGACATCACGCACCAGCACGGCGCGCTATTGCACAGCGATGCGACACAAGCGGTAGGCCGAATTCCGGTCGATGCGAAAGCTGCCGATGTGGATCTGCTGAGCGCGACGTCGCACAAGTTTTATGGCCCCAAGGGATCCGGCATTCTTGTGGCGGGCAATTCCAATCGACGCGTACGCTTGAAGCCGCAGATCACTGGCGGCGGACAACAGAGCGGACTGCGAAGTGGCACGGTCAATCCAGCCGGGGCGGTGGGAATCGCGGCGGCCCTGCAATTGTGCGTCGTCGATATGCAACAAGAACATGAAACCACTCTTCAGCTAAGGCAACAACTCTTCGACACGCTTGCCAACGAAATCGATGGGCTTGTCATCAACGGTCCCGAATTGGAAAGCGAACACCGTTTGGCTGGTAACCTAAACATGGTGATGCCTGCGATCGAAGGCGCTGCGTGGATGACAGCGACACCCGAAGTCGCTTTTAGCAGTGGCTCGGCGTGTAGCAGTGTTGAATCAGCCCCGTCGCATGTTTTGACCGCAATCGGCAACGATGAATCGCGGGCGCGCCGAAGCGTTCGATTTGGCGTGGGTCGGTTTAATACAGCCCAGGAGATCCAGGCGGCTAGCGAACTACTGATTGCTGGATACCGCCAGACTGTCGGCTTGGCTCAGTAGTAATGACCCAGTAGCAATGGGCCAAACGCAATTGCTAGCATTTGGGTTTCTGCCCAGATTCGCAGCGTTATCAGCGACGTTGGTTTTTGCCTAGAAATCCGTCTTTCGGTTTGCTGGTGCAGCGTGTAACATCCGCAGTGAAACACACGGGAAAGGTCGCCCAAGGTCGGTCGACAGTCGCCCGCGAAACGGAATCATCACTCAAGGATTGAAGCGATGGGCGGACTACTCGTACTGCTAGCGGTCGCCGCGACCAGCGTCACTTACGGCTGGCAACCCGACGGAAACAAGGGTGTCGAATACATCGTCCAGGTTTCTCCTGACAACCTTGCGCAAGTTCGCGATACCGGCGAAATCACCAGCACCATTCCGCCCGAACTTCAGGGACACGTTTCGCGTGTCGTGATTCGCGTCGGCAATGGACAGGTTCCTCGCACGGTGCCTGCGTCCGTCCAACAGGCCATTCAGTCGTCACGGCTCTCCAAAGCGGACCGCCAGTCCGTTCCCATTCCGGAGATGGATAGCGCTGCGATGGTCATGAAACCGCAAAATGGGTTTTCATTTCCCGATGCAGCTTCTCGCGCCGCCTCAAGTGCCAGGGATCGCGCCGCAGCAGGTGTAAACGATGCAGCAGCACGTCTGAAAGGCGGAGCTTCCAGCACATTCAACGATCTTCGAGACACCGCAAGAAATTCGGCCAGCAACGCCGCTGGAAATATGCGTTCGGCCGCCAGCGAACGATTGCAGCGTGGTGCCGATGCTGTGTCACGTGCCGGTAATGACGCGATGAGTCGTTTGGGCACCAGCGCTCGTGACAATAAATGGTTGCCGCTGGATTCTCAGCAACGCCCCAGCACGGATCCGTCCGGAGCACGCGAACGTAACCCGATGCAAAACCCCGATTTTGTCGGACCAAGGCGTCCGTCAGATCGACGTCAGTTGAGCGAATACACGCAAGCAGAGCTCGATCAACTCAGTCGCGAGAACGCGGCTTCAATGAACACTCGACTGGCCGGAACCCGTAGCAACACCGAGGACTCGGCGCGACGTTCCGATGCACGTGGATTCGGACCTGACGGACGTTTTGGAATGATGCCATCGGGGATGACATCAGCGGATCGGCTGACTGTCGAAGAGCAACGTCGTCGTGACGAAGCTACGCGACTTGCAAAATCAGATATCAACTTCGCAGATGGCCGACTAAGGCTCGGGAACGACCGCAGCCAAGATGACCGGCTTCGCGAAACGCAGGATGATCGTCGCTACACCGATGGTCGTTCATCTACTTTCCGCGACAACGATCTTCGCCGAACTACCAGCGATCCTCGTGACAATTACGATCCTCGCTATTCGAATGAAGATCGGCGAATCGCTTCGACCGATCGCGATAGTCGCCTCCCCGCTTGGGCAACATCCGGCTCCAGCGATCGGTCAACTGGCGCCAGTGCGAACCGGGATGTCGACCCGCGACTGAGTAAAACAGATGTAGATCGGTTGCCCGCTGGTGCATGGTCATTTGACGAATACGGAAATCCAATCGACAAGCAACGCCGCGTACTCGATCACGTAGGCAACCCGGTTTCACCGCAACGTGCGTACGAATTGACCGTGGGCCGCAGCAACCCAGCACTCGCCCAATCCAATATGGTAAGCCGGACCGGAATGCCACTACCGGGAACCCTGGCGACTGGTTCAATGCTGCCGACGTTGAGGCAAGGAATTCCTAGCACTGCCGCGCAGCAACAATTGCAGTACACAAGTACAAACGTTGACCCTCGATTCACGACGACCAACGGGAATCGTCCAAACGCATCAGGCGCACCGCGCGCTGGATCCGGCGTCAATTCACCCGCCGGATCACCAAGCGATCGCACGACCAAGCCTCCTGGTGAAAAAGAGCGTCAGTCACTCGCTGCTCAACCGCTCTTCAACTTCTTATTGCTGATGTCGATCGTAGCCAACGTCTATCTCGTCTTCTGGCTTAAGAACCTGCGTCATCAATTCCACGACCTAGTTTCCAGCAAACGGGTGGCTAACGGTGAACCCGTCGGGATCTAGCTAACCAGGTTCGGATAACCTGCCGTAGGCCGTTCGCCAAACTCGCTTCCTCGCTTCCCAGAAACCACTCTGTAGGTGGGTGAGTGCGCGTTTTACGCTCTGTCGGGGCACTTGTGACCATCACAGACCGATCTAAATCAGCTGTTTTTCCGCGCGATCAGACCATCCAATCTCCAAGGGTCTATAAATTTTCGACTTTTTGGTGATAATCTTCGCAAGATCTCCTTCACTGGGATTTCGCAAATGGATAGTAATTTTCCTGTATCCTGACCCTTTCATCGCAATTCGGACCCTGTGCTCGACTTTGCATTCAATTAGATGGGGCTCGCTGCGGGGGTTGCCGTTTCCCTTATAATGGGCGCAATAGGCGACAGGGTGTTCCTGAGCATTCGGTGAATGATTTCTGCGGGGGCTTTTACCGATTGGCCATTGCTAGAGAGTACTGCTGGCAAGCCACCATCTATCAAGCGGAAAGTTCTAGGACACTCAATGAGCAAAAAAATACTAGTCGTCGACGATCACGAGGTCATTCGGGTGGGGCTCCGCATGATCTTAAAAGATACAGAGTTGGAGATCACGGCTGAGGCGACGTCAGCTGCAGAGGCGTTGAAATCGGTTGCTGATGCGACGCCAGACGTGGTGTTGATGGACATCCGGATGGAAGGTGGGGACGGACTTAACACGCTGGGACGCATCAAGCTGGACCACCCCGATCTTCCGGTGGTTCTTTTCTCTGCTTACGACAACCCAACCTATATCGCTCGCGCTGTTGCCTTGGGTGCAGCAGGTTTTGTTTTGAAGTCGGCCGAGCGTTCCAAGTTGATCGGTGCCTTGGAAACCGCAGCCAGCGGAGAATCAGCGTGGACGCGGGAAGAATTGCGGCGTGTCACAGGTGCACTGGCGACTCCCCGCTTGGGTCAGGACATCGAAGTTCCCCTGACGCAACGCGAGAGCGAAGTCCTTCGCCAGATGGCACAGGGTTTGACCAACAAAGAAATTGCCAAGATGCTTGGCATTAGCTACGAAACTGTCAAGGAACACGTCCAGCACATTCTCCGTAAGATTGGAGTCAGCGATCGGACACAAGCCGCGGTCTGGGCCGTGCGCAAGAACCTAGTCTAAGCGGCCTAGATGTCGTTACCGAGAAATGGCGTTACCTTTGATTGGGTGACGCCTTTTTTTATGCCCATGCTGTTATGCTCTCGCACAGTCAGACTCATTCCGTGATGGTCAGAAATGACTTGAACGCGGACCAAAAAGAACCGCTCTATTTTCCTAGATGAATTATGCCAACGACAGACCTGAAACACTTCGATCTCCAGCTTCGAACTGAAACCTACCAATACCGCACACCGATGAAATTTGGTGGTCGAGTTGTCGTCGACGTAACCGTTCTGTCGGTGGATTGTGATGCCCAAAGTGGTGTCGGTGCAGCCCGGGGAGTTGGAAGCATGACGATGGGTGTTGCGTGGGCATGGCCAGACCCTCGGGTTGATGGGGACACCAAACTAGAAATCGTCATCGAATTGGCTCAGCGACTAGCAACGTCTTACGGCAACTCGGGCCAGACAGGACACCCGCTAGATATCTGTTACCGACACAATGCCGCACGCGATGAGATAGCCACCCAGTTGGCAGCCGAACGTGGAATTTCAGATGGTATTCCTGATCTCGCTGTCCTACTGGCGGCATCGCCCATTGAAGCTGCCATTTTTGATGCGCATGGCAAGGCGGCAGGTGCCAGCAGCTACGAATTGCTGGGCCGCGAACACCTTCCAGCGGATCTGTCGGCGTATCTTGGCGATGACTACCGCGGCGTTTTCCTGGACGAACTGATCTCGAAGACTCCCGTGGAATCACTCCCGCTTTATCATCTGGTCGGCGCACTCGACCCGCTTATCCCTGCCGATGTGGATGAACCCGTTGGGGATGGGCTACCGGAGTCGTTGGACGCATGGATCGAGCGCAATGAACTGACTCACCTAAAGATCAAGCTCAACGGCGATGATTTGGACTGGGACGTCGATCGTGTTGCGAAGATCTACCAAACCGCTGTCGCCGCGCGATCGGGTAAGTGGACCTTTTCGTTGGACTTCAATGAGCGCTGCGACGACGAGGCCTACGTGCTGTCGCTACTGGAAAATCTGGCTCGGAAAGAGCCAGACGCAATGCCGTGTGTCGCCTACATCGAACAACCCACGCATCGGGATCTGGAAAGCCATCCCGAATTGACGATGCACAAAGTTGCCGAGCGTCTGCCCGTCGTCATCGACGAATCGTTGACCGATCTGAAAAGCCTAAGGACTGCGATTGGTCAAGGCTACAGCGGGATTGCGTTAAAAGCCTGCAAGGGACACGCCGAAGCGCTGCTACTTGGCGCGGTCGCTGTCCACGAAAATCTCTTTCTTTGCGTACAAGACTTGACCTGTGTGGGAGCCTCGCTTCTACATTCCGCATCTCTCGCCGCCCACATTCCTGGCGTCACGGCGGTCGAAAGCAATGGGCGCCAGTACGCGCCGTTGGGCAACGAGCGATGGATGGCGGATTTCGCAGACTTCTTTGAAATCAAGTCAGGACGCATCCCAACCGGACAGCTAAGCGGACCTGGCCTGGGCTACGGAGACGATCCGATCCTAAAAAACCAACTGAGTTAGCGCTCACTTGCGTTTCTTCTTTTTCTTTTTGTTCTTCACCGTGAACGGAATCGCCAGACGATCCGCTGGCATGTGAGGCTCGCGAAAGACGTAAGGCGTCCAAAGCTCGCGCACCTTTTTCCACTCGTCCAATGTTCGCGTGGGGAACCAGGGCGGTGAGCCGTTTTTGCTGAAGTCGTAGTTCTTTACATTCTTCTCTACCCACTCGCCTACGGTGGGCGTCGGGCATTTTACAGGAAAGACACCGGTAGCGCGGAACGCTTCTGAAACGCCCTGATCCTTGATTACGTCTGTCCGCCATTTCTCAAGTTCGCTCAGTAGCTCCGCTTGCACCGCAGCGTAAGCGGGATCGTCAGCAACATTGTTGACTTCGTGTGGATCTTCTTGCAAATCGAACAACTCAATCTCAGGTTTTCGATCTGACAAGAACGCCGCCTGCTCAGGTGTCAATTTCCCTTCCAAGTTCAGCACATTCAGTTCCGCGAGTGCTGGATAAGCTCCTTCTTTGTAGTGGCTGAATTGGCAGTAAGCGCGTTCGGGCATTAGATTCAAAATTAACTTGTGATCGCGCGATCGAATCGAACGCATCGCGTCGTGTGCATCGTCCATCTTATCGCGGGCTGCGAACACGTATTTGCGCTGCTTCACGTCGTCACCAAAGACGCTCTTCCCATGCAAAGGTACCGGCGAGTTGATCTTGGCGGCTTCCAAGATCGTCGCACAAATGTCGATCGACATGACCAAGTCATCGTTCACTTGGCCTGCGTTCACCTTGCCAGGCCAACGCATGATCATCGGAATTCGCGTGCCCTCGTCATACAAAAACTGTTTGCCGCGAATGTGACACCGTCCGTGATCTCCAATAAAAAACACGAGCGTGTTGTCGGCCAAACCTTCCTCCTCCAGTCGCTCCAGCAATTCGCCAACTTCACGATCCACCAACTGCATTTGCTCTAATCCGTTTGCCCAGTCGCGGCGAATGAACGGTGTGTCGGGGTAGTAAGGTGGCAGTTCGACATCAGCAATATCAATTGGACGTTGCGGGTCACGATTCCATTTACGGTGCGTGCCACCGAAAGTGATTCGCGCAAAGAAAGGCTGGTCAGGCTCCCGATCTTTCCAGTCAACGCCCATAAACAATTCGTCCTTTTTGTCGGGCAGGAAATTGCAGTCCGTTTTCCAGCTCATCAAACAGGTGTAGTAGCCCGCATCGGCAAACAAATGCGGAATCGGGCGGATGCCATACGGCAGAGGCTGTTTGTCGTCCGTGCGGTGCTGATGAGCACCAATGTAGTTTTGATGGAAGCCTGTCATCATCGCCGAACGCGACGTCGAGCAAACCGGTGACGTCGTGAATGCACGCTCGTAACGGATTCCCTCAGACGCCAGCTTGTCAACGTTCGGCGTCTGAATGCCTGCCGTGCCATAACACGAAAGGTCAGGGCTCCAGTCTTCGATGGTGATCCACAGAATGTTGGGTCGCTGGTCATCAGTGGTCGAAGCATTCACATCCACTCCCGACAAAATGAACAGAAGCGGTAACAGGAGAGCAAGCGAACTTTTCAAAGGAAACGGAGGCATCGAGTTTCAGTGGATAGCGGATAGTGGAGGTCATCGAAATAAACCAGCGTCGTACACGTAAACTTGCAAACGCACGCCTGGAGCGGACGGTAGAATGCCGTGACAATCCTTCGGACATCTTGCGTTCGCCGACGCACGCTTTATCAGATCAAGAATCATGAGAACCATCTTCGCTGCCATTTTGCTTCCGATCCTACTGACGGGAGCTGCACAGCAACCGCTCGTCGGCAAAAACACGCCGCCAAACATCGTGCTGGTCTACACAGACGATCAAGGCGTCGGCGACGTGAGCGCGTTGAATCCCGACGCCAAGCTTCAAACGCCCAGCATGGACCGCCTTGTACGTGAAGGCATGACTTTTACGGACGGTCATAGTTCTGACACAGTGTGTACGCCATCGCGATATGGTTTGCTGACGGGACGCTACAGTTGGCGCACCGGCCTGAAACGCGGTGTGATGGGAGCAGACGTCGAAGACGGGCTCATCGAAGACGGCCGGATGACGCTAGCCTCTTTGCTGAAAGAAAATGGCTACCGCACCGGCATGTTCGGGAAGTGGCATCTGGGAATGCAGTTTGACGGAAAAAGTGGAAGTCGTGACTGGAGCAAACCATTTCGTGACGGCCCGATCGACAATGGATTTGACGAGTTCTTTGGCATTCCCGCATCGATGAACTACGGCGTGTTGACTTGGCTGGAAGGCGATCGAGTCACCAAGCCGGCCTTGCAATGGACGGCCAAGAAACCGGGTCTCGTGACACATGACAAAGCGTCCTATCGAATCACACCGCCGTTTCTTTCGGAACCTAAGAAAAGTCGACTGGGCGGGCCCTTGGAAGTGGCCGATGATTTTGACGATGTTCAAGCACTGAAGCGTTTCACCGATCGAACCATCCAGTTCATCAAGGCCAACCGCGAACGTCCTTTCTTCGCATACGTGCCCCTGACTTCGCCACACAAGCCCGTGATCCCGGCACCTGAATTCGTTGGCAAAAGTCAATGTGGAGCCTACGGGGACTTCGTCATGGAGACTGATTTCAGGCTCGGGCAAATCCTTGACACGTTGGACGAATTGAACTTAACAAAAAACACGCTCGTGATTTTCACGTCCGACAATGGCGCAGAAAGAACTTACAAAGAACGCGTGAATGTCTACGACCATGATTCCAGTGGAGTGTTGCGTGGAGGAAAACGTGATCTGTACGAAGGCGGGCATCGCGTTCCCTTCTTGGTTCGCTGGCCCGAAGTGATCGCGCCGGGTTCAAAATGCGACGTCCCTGTCTGTCAAACTGATTGTTTGGCAACTGTCGCGGAACTACTCGGCAAGTCCTTGCCACCCGATGCCGGTGAGGACAGCCATAGTTTCGCCAGCGCGCTTCGAGGAGAGACGCTGGGGTCTCACCCTCGCATACACCATGGTGTAAACGGCAGCTTCGCCATCCGCGATGGCCGCTGGAAACTGCTTCTGACTAAGACGCCTGCATTGTTCGATCTTCAAAAGGACGTCGAAGAAACCAGCAATGTGATTGCCCAGCATTCCGACATCGCAACCAAGCTGGAAGCCAAGCTAGACGAGATTGTCCGTAACGGTCGTAGCACGCAAGGACCGCCGCAGAAGAACGAAGGCGGAACGGATTTCCGCGAGTGGACCCGGTAATCCCTGATACGAGCGAGTCCGAACGAAGGCCCTCCAGTGGCTAGCTCATCGGGGCGGCTTAGCTAACGATGTGAAGCCAACGCAAGAATCGGTAGTATTTTCCCATCATTTTCGCTCGGTCGTATCGGCGTTGGCACTCTTTCTTGACGCCAAACGAACGAGAGTCGGAATCGGAATAGTCGATTCCACACGTTGTGCAAAAGTGGATGCCAGCGGGAAGATGTTGACTGCATCCAATGCACTTTAAGGTTTCGTTCTCGCTCATGATTTGTTGGATACTCCGTGGTTTCGACGCCGTCGCAGGTAGTTGCTACCTCTTCTATGCTCAAATGCGGCCAAATCCAGGCGCATTTGTTTTCCAAGTGTTTTTCCAAACTTGTCTGGGCCGCCGGTGAATGGTGGCCAAGTTCGTGTAATTGCCTGCTAGTTTGGCAACCTGTGGAGCGGCTGATACGCTATTTCCCGCGACTCAACTCGTTTGCACTCCCGTTTCTTTCTGTCCCAATCTGGAATCTTTTTTATGATACGAACTGCATTGTTATCAGCCACTGTCGTGACGCTACTGGCACCGACCGCGTTCGCGGAAAAGAACGCGACCATGAACTTGTTGCTGGGCAAGTCGTCTTCGCCAACTGTGATCGAAAATTTTGATAACGAAGTTCCGCAGATTGCGAAAGCTGCCAAAGGAAAGTGGGAAGTCGTCGATGGCATCCTGACCGGCAAGGAACTCGCATCCGACAAACATGCCGCGGTGTTGAGCTACAACAAGCAAAATCACAACTCGGTCGTTCGGTTCTCTTTCAAGGTCGATGGCGACACAAAGGGATTCAACTTCAGCCTGAATCACAAGGGAGGTCACTTGTGCCGCGTTGTCGTCGCCCCAACAAAAATGACGATCAATTTGGACAAAGACAAAAAGGATCCCCAATCGAAGGCCAAGATTCTGGCGACCGCCAAGGGGGACTTCAGCGGTAGCGAATGGCACACGATGCAAGTCGAATTTGTCGGCGACACAATCGCCGCTCAGGTTGACAACGGCGCGGTCGCGAAGGCGAGCCACGAAAAGCTGGATACCAATAAGCCCGGCTACCGCTGGGTGATGCGTGGAGACTCACTTTCGATTGATGATCTGCATATTTGGGAACTCCCCAAATAGAACGTCCGTTCGCAGCGCCAACGCGTTTCTCACTTGCCAAACACGGGTGCCTTCCAGTCTTTGGGAAGTTTGCCTTGCGGACGCACACCAACTGCTCCTTTGGGGACTGGATTATCGGATGCTTGAATGAGCGGTAGGTCATCGGGAAGATGCTTGATCCTGAAATCCTTGTACTGGATTGTCATGGCTGGCCCTACGTGTACCTGCACGGCCAGGACTCCCTCTAAGGCACGGCCTTGTGGATCCAGGTCGATCAAGTCGGCCGTGGGATGGCCATCGATCCAGTGCCGGTGATGATTGCCTTCGACTAGCACTCGATAGTCATGCCACTGATCAGGCTCAAAGGTCTTTACGGGGAAGTGTTCGGTGATCCAAGGCTGACCGCCTTCGTCAACGATCACCTTCTCGCCCGTGTGCGACAGAATCCGGCGTCCCTTTTCTTCGTAAAGCATGCCGTTGTATTTGTTGATGTCTGCAACAACATCGCATTGGTACCCCGTGACGACGTGTAGTCCTAGATCCGGACGAGACGTTCCTCGATATTGAATACCGCTGTTACCGCCCTTGGTAACCTTGACTTTGACGCGCAAGTCAAAGTTTCGCACCGTCGAGTTCTTCCAAGTGATGAATTGGTTCGCTTTCAGCGTGCCATCGGTTTTGCCAGTTAGCGCGCCGTCTTCGACCGACCAGTACTGCTTCTCACCGGACCAGTTACGCAGCGTTTTGCCGTCGAAGATCTTTGCGAATCCTTCTGTATCGATTTTTGCCCCCACGGCAGCGGAAGCTTTGGGATGCGGCACGGTCGAATTCGTGAACGGCTTACTCAATGGCTCAAGCGGACCGCCAAGCTCCGCGACGCGTTGATCTGTTCGCGTCCGCATGGCAGACAGTGTTTCAGCATGCATTGGATCGCTTGCTAAGTTGACCAGTTCGTCTGGATCATTCTTTAAGTCGTGAAGGAATTCATAGTTTTCATCGTCCACATATCGCACGTATTTGTATTGAGCGTTGCGGATTCCTTCGAAGGCTGGGATTCGCGTTCGCACAGCAAAGTGCTCGTGGAAACTGTCCTGGCGCCAATCCTTGGGAACTCTCGATTCAACAATCGGCTTCAAGCTTCGTCCTTGATAACGTTGGGGAACGTCGACTTTGGCCCAATCCAAAAACGTCGCTGGTAAGTCTAAGTTCAAGGCGATTGCATCGCTTACCTTTCCTTGCTGGCTTTGCGGAACCCGTGGATCGTAGACGATCATCGGTACACGCAGCGCCTCCTCGAAATGAGACCACTTGCCAGCCAACCCGCGGTTGCCCATGTGATAACCGTTGTCGGCGGAGTAAACGATAATCGTGTTGTCAGCCAATCCCGCCTTTTCCAGTTCCTCAATGAATCTGCCGATTGCTCCGTCGATACCACTGACCATCCGGTAGTACGCACGCATATTGGTTTGGTATTTCTGCTGGGTGTTCCAACGCCAAAAGTAGCGTTCTCGATTGATCGTCGTCTTCAAGAAATTCGGCAGCGCATTGAAAATCTCGACGTTGCTAAGCCGTGGTGATGTGAATGGAACGTCGTCGTACATTCCATCGACCGCGCGAGGCCAAGCGAAATGGCCGATGCCAGGCCGGCGGTCACTGTCTTCGGCATGACACGCGTTGAACCACATGTTCAATGCAAACGGTTTGTCCTTGGGCTGAGACTTGATGAAATCAATGCCGCGATCGACGATGACTTCCGTCTCGTGTCGCAAAGATCCGTCGGGCTGCTTTTTGTAGAACGGGTTGCGACCAATCGCCTCGAATTCGTCGAAGTGATCTTCTTTCTTGTATGACTTCGGCATCTTCGCGTGCCATTTGCCAAAGTAACCCGTGCGATAGTTATTTCGCCGGAGGATATCGCTGTAAAGTTCTTCCACCGCTTCGCCACGCGCAATATCTCGGCTACCCGGAGTGCCGTAAGTGCGTCCGGTCAGCCCACTAAGAATGGTTGTTCGACTGACCCAGCAGATCGAATGACTGACAAAGGCATTGTCAAAACGCACGCCCCGCTTGGCCAGCGAATCGATATTTGGCGTCTGTACCGTTGCATTTCCATAACAACCAAGTGTGCTAGTTGTTTGGTCATCAGTGAAGAAAAAGACAATGTTTGGTTGCTCGGGACGCGCTGGCTCAGCGGCATCAGCCTTCAATACAACCAGAGCAAGAGAACAAAACGCCAACGCGAAATACTTCATTGAGCAATCCAATACAGGTGAGCTTGTTAATTCGCCGTTATTGTAGCGAATCCAGGAAAGGCACAAACCGTGCAACGATCCTGCGTACAATAGAAATCTGAACATCCGGCCATCGGTCACTGACAGTACAGAAGGCGCTTGATGAAAAACCGACTTCGATCTGTGAGCTTTGAAACACTCGAGCGCCGCGAATTACTCGCGGCCGAGCTCATTTCAAGCGGCACCCCGCTTGGCAAACCTACTGAATTCGTGGCGGCAGAGATTGGCGAACAGACCATTTTCTTGAACCGAGATCGCGATCACGGACGCGAGGTTTGGACGACCAACGGGACTTCACCGGGGACTCGTCTGCTGAAGGATGTTACTCCCGGACATGATTCCTCGCGAATCACTGAAATGGCGTCCTATGGAGACCAAGCGGTATTCATCAACGAGCGGGAGTTCGCCTTTGAAATTTGGCGAACCGATGGCACTCCTGATCAGACCAACTTGATTCGGTCGATTCCACGTGAACCCTACCAGCGGTTAACGATCGAAGCCGCCAACACGAATGGATTTTATCTTCTGGACGCAGCGAGGAATTTGTATTTCTTAGGCAACGACAGCTCCGAGATCACAACGCTGAATCAAGAGCCATCGCGTTTAGCGTTTTACGGCCATGCGTCGCGCAGCAGAATCGCCTTCAAAGAGATCATCGGAAGCGTAACCAACCGCGTCTACGTCAGCGATGGAACCAGCGAAGGTACCACGCTCGTGTCAGGAGCAGATTGGCTGGAAACAGCGAACTACAATCGCGTTTCGGTAGGAGCCACAGACAACTACATCTATTACCGAGATAGCGACCCAGATGGCGGCAGACTATTCCGCATCTCCGATGACGGAATCGCCACTCGAGTCGGCGGCGAAGAGATGGACCTCTTCGGGAGCACCGAACTCCACGAAGTTGGACAAGAGTTGGTCGTTTCCAACAATAGAGATTTGTGGCACTTGCAGGACGGCCTCATCGCAAAACGGATCACATCGCGATATGACGGCTTCCTGCTTGCGGGTGATTCAGACGATCTGCTTTATAGTCGTGATGGATTTTTCAATCTCACGACCGAGTTGTGGAGCTACAACGTCAACTCGGGGCAAACTGCAGAGGTCCAGAATGCTCCGGCCTTTCTTGTTGAATATGGATTGCGACAAGAAGGAAAACTGGTCTTGGGAGCCATCGCCACGGAAAGTGGTAACCAACTAATTGCTTATAACCCGGACACCAATTCACAAGTGGTTTTGAAATCACTTTCATCGCGAGAACGAGTGACGTCATCGCATTCTAGCGGCTCCTTCTTTTTCTTGAAGATCAGCGATGGAGCTACCGGGACGCTCATGCTCTCGCGGCACCTAGTTACCCAAGACACAATCTTGCCATTGTTTCAAACCGAAACGACCGACCGGCTAGGTTCTGGATTTCAAGCCGACTCATCCGGCACGTCGGTTTCGGGAATGATCGAAGATCAGGTGGGTGCGCGGCTTGTAAGGCTTAACCTGGAGACAGGTGCCTTTTCAACGCTCTCTCGCTACGTTCAAAGTCAGGACCTTATCAACCTTGACACACCACAAGCGAACTTCTTTTCCATCGAGCCGATCTTCGGGTTGGACGAGACGCGATTCGCGTATTATGGAACAGACTACATCGTCCTTTCCGATGGAACAGTAGACGGAACAAGGTCGATTTCCGCCAACCTGTCCGGTCTATTCGGACCAGATGGTTCAGGCATTCAAGTACCACATTTGATAACCGGTGGAACCGACACCTATTTTGAAACGGACTTCACAAGCGAAACCGTGAGAGTGATCACTGGAGACGAGGAGGCCCCGGTTGTCTCTTTCGTTCCAGGCAACACTTCTTTCGGTCCCACGCCCAACGGAACGGTTTCGTTTGTTGGCCCAGACGTCTTGCTGAATGATGGAAATGTCACGAGTTTGCTGGTCGCGAATTACAGAGACAAATTCATTGAAAGATCCGCCGATGCGGAAACAGGACCTCACGACGTTCTTGAATTACGCGGCGTGAACGGTGACTACGTATCCGATGGCACGGTCGCGGGAACCGGCCGGGTCGATAGCAGGGAGCGGATTCAGCAAGGATATCCGCTTGCGAATAGCGTAGGCTCGATACTCAGTTCGCGAAAAGCAAAATACGCCTTCGTAACATTCGACGAAGGTCGTCAGCCTGTTGTCGAACGCCCCACAAGTAGCCGTCTTGAGCTGTTTTTTCCCGGCGATCGATCGGAAAGCATAGACACCGTCTCTCGCATTCACAGAGGCTGGGTCGCCACTGGACCTGCGGATGCACCACAGGAAGGATCCCATGCCGTTTGGGTGTGGATGGACGATGAACCCGCTCCTCGATTGCTGGGTATGTCGCCAACAGATCAAGCTATACACGTCACCAGTGAGGCATATTACGTTTCTGACCAAGTGTTTGACTCTAAGGTCAACTATGACTTACTAGCGATTTCGGGTGGTGATGAAGCAACTTCCTTTTTTTCCTTGGTCGATTTGCCGGGAACTCAAGGTGTAGCCACGATCCTTGGAACATCCAGTACCGATGAAGTATTCGTGCATGCACGAACTCAAGGAACCAACGGGCACAATGCCATTTATCGATGGAACGGTACCTCTGATGGTTTGACTCCGCTCGATGCGATCAATGACACCATCGAGCAACAGGGCCTTTTCATCAGGGATTCTCAAGACGCTCTTCTCGGAGCAAGAATCAAAATCGCAGAGCTACCGGACTACTATTTGTTGCAGGTGGAAAATGAGTTTTACCGAATTCCACGAAGCGAACGATCCGAGAGCCTTATTGGATCCAACGTAACGATCGAAGTGACTCAAGCCGGAGTTGCTGCTTCTGCAGCAGGTTCGCAAGCTGGAATCACGGGTGGCGACAATGGCGAACTTCTGACATTGGATGCTACCGACACTACCGGAGAGATCGCGATATCTGTCGTTGATGCCAAGGCGATTCCGATCAACGGACTGACAGTGCGAGTGCCAGTCGAAGCTGAAATCTCCCTGTCACTCCCCGACATCAATGATCCGATTCGGTATGAAATCGACGACGATGAGCTCACTGTCGCGATTGGTGGACGAAAGCTACGAGTTTTGCATGCGGGCGATGTCTCTGTCCGAGAAACCTCCCAACCCGCTGAATCCGAAGCACGTTTGCATCGCGAGTTCGTCGTTCATGGAAAATCCGCACAGGTTCGTGCTACTGAGTTGGCTTCGGATGTCGGCGTGGCGGTGGAGAACGATCTGCTAACAGACATTCATTTTTCTGATCCAATCGAATCGCTCCGACTCTTTTCGATGGATGAACAGCAGCATGTCGCACTCCCAGTATTGCCCAGTGTCAATCAAGTCCAGCTGTTCAGTGGTGGTCCGCAGGGGCATCGGTGGAGCACGTCGGTTGGCGACGGCGCGCTTCCGCAAATCACGGACGTGATCGACGATGCCACCGGTCGAATGATTCTCGCTACATCCGGCGATACTGAAATTCACTTTGACCTGTCTGCTAGCCCTCTTCACAATCCCGTCCGATCGGTTGACACCGACAGTAACAACGAAGTCACGCCCAACGACGCACTCGTGGTGATCAATCATTTGGCGGCCAAGGAAGGCTATCGCGTAACGCGCAGCGACTATTTCCCAGATGTGAGCGGAGATGGCGAAATCTCACCGAGTGATATCTTGGATGTCCTGAACTACCTGGCAGCAAACCAAGCCAGTGGGGAGCAAATTGCCAACCGTAACGACGTCGTGTTGTCTGACTGGCTGGATGATGAAGAAGAAGACGAAAATGCGATTCACGAATTGCGCCGATAGTGAAGTCGTTGCATGACGCTACTTTGAGAGACTTCTGGCTAATCCCCTCTCTAATTTAACTCTCCCTCCGGGAGAGTCGAGCCTTAGCGAGGAGAGGGCCAATCCGGATCGCCGACGACAATC
>CAYUGI010000091.1:0-22337 GCA_964444105.1 uncultured Pirellulaceae bacterium | reverse complement strand
CGGGCACTGTGCTCGGGTCGTCTGGCGCACCGTCCTCTGTGTAGATCTGCGGTTTGTCGTCTCAGGCAACATGCATCGCCCAGTCGACATTCAGCGATTTTCCAATCAATAGCCGGTCACGTGTGGCGTTTTCTCAAACGTCGTTCGCTAGACCGGCTTTTTTTGTTCAATTGGCCTCCCGCCAAACACGGCAGTTACGATCAAATATTGATCCGCTGACGGTTGAGTTTTCAGACGCGTACAATTCACCGTTCATCTCTCACAATCAACTCGTACGACCTCCTCGAAGGACGTGTACCGATGGCAGATTCCATTTGCGAAGAAACCATGGATTCATCGCAACCGGGTGAAAGTCCTCACCCCGCTTCGATCGACCCCGAAGCAATCGGCCCCTCGGATCTTCCTGCGACAGGGATCGATCCTCAGCGATTGCCTCGGCCGGATGAGACTCAGCCGATGCGAGTCATGTGGGAGTATGTCGCCGTACTCTCGTCCGTACACATTGTCGCACTCTTGGCTTTTGTTCCGTGGCTGTTTACGTGGACCGGAATGGTATTTGCCATCTTAGGCCACTTCGTTTTCGGAATGATGGGCATCACGATTGGGTACCATCGGATGCTGACGCATCGTGGTTTCACCGCCCCAAAATGGTTCGAGCATGGGCTCGCCACTCTGGGCATGTGCAACCTGCAGGACAGCCCGGCTCGCTGGGTGGCGATTCATCGCATGCACCATCAGCACAGCGATCATCAACCCGATCCACACTCGCCTTTGGTCAGTTTCTTGTGGGGACACGTGGGTTGGGTGGTCTGCCGACATCGCGATTTGGATCGCACTAGCCGCTACGAACGATATGTGCGCGATCTACTTCGTGACCCGTTTTACTTGAAGCTGGAACGTCGGGGTGGTTGGTTTTTTGTGTTCCTGGGGCATGCCATCGTCATCGTTGGTGCAGGCGCGATTTATGGCTATCTCTATAACGGTGAAGCACTACGTTACGCAGCAAGCTGGGCCGTCTGGGCGGTCGCTGTACGAACCGTTTTTGTGCTTCACGGAACTTGGGCTGTCAATTCGCTTTCACACGTATTTGGCTACCGCAACTACACGACCCGTGACGAAAGCACTAACAACTGGTTGGTCGCGCTGTGGAGTCATGGCGAAGGCTGGCACAACAATCACCACGCCGAACCAAGGGCTGCGGCTCACGGACACAAATGGTGGGAATTCGACATGTCTTGGCGGATCATTCAATTCATGGAGATGATCGGTTTAGCGAAGGATGTCGTGCGTCCCAAGGCGTTCAAGGCTGCTGAGTAGATTCAGGTTGCAGGCCAAGTAGGCGACGTTGGTTGCAGGCAAAGAAGGTCAAGACGGTCAGGTATAGATTCTGGCGTCTTATTTGCCACTGGCAGTACCGACAAAATTCCACGGAGTCACTCCGGTACTTTTCTCAGTCCGCCTCGTTGTTGCCTTCGGGAGTGTCAATCTCGCAAATCGCCTGTTGTTCCTGGCACGCCCATTTTTCGCACTTGCCGTCAATCCGCCCAAGCCGGTATAGCCAATCCTGAGAACTCACACCCGTTCGCGAATCAGGAAAAAATCGATGCGACCCTCGTCTTCGGCCTCGTCTTGGGCCTTGTCTTCGGTTTTCAAATACGACTTCATCTTGGCGATCTCCCTGGTCTTTTGTGCGATGCTTGGCTTTCAGGCCTCCGTCGCTCTTGGGCAAGGCATGCAAACGCCACCGAGTCTGCAAAACGGAACTTCGGCTCCCGGCTCCGCGAACCCACGCGGCAAAGTCAGTGGTGGCGGCCAATTGCCTCGAACCGCCAATCAAGAGCATCGCACGTATGACTTGCGGCCTTACACGGGGTACCTGACGAAACACGATCATCCAGAACAAGCGGTTGTCGATTGGATCCTCAGAGAAACTGGCACCGACGTTTGGTTCACAGCGCCATTTGGATTTTTGAATGCCGATCGCGATCAGCTATCCGTTTATCACACACGTGAAATGCACGAAATGATTGCGGGCGTGGTTGATCGATTTGTTGCTGGCGAAAAAGACCCGCAGGTGATGAACCTTCGCGTGATGACGGTTGGCAACCCCAACTGGCGCAGCCGTGCTCATATGATGATGCAGCACGTGCCAGTTGATTCCGCTGGCGTTCAAGCTTGGCTGCTGAGCAAAGAAAACGCAGCCTTGGTATTGAACATGCTTCGGCAGCGCACTGATGCTCGTGAAGTCCAGTCGCTGGACATGATTACTTACAACGGTCAAACCGAACGACTAGCGCGAACCCGCGGACGCAACTACGTTCGCAACATCAAGCCATCCCCGGCAGGCTGGCCTCCCTACGAACCCGAAACTGGCGAAGTCGAAGAGGGCTACAAGCTTTCCGTCAGTCCACTGCTTAGCACGGACGGTCGCACGATTGATTGTGTGATCAAAGCCAGTATCGACCAAGTCGATAAACTAAAACATGTTGATTTGGATCTGCCGCTTCCGAACAACCAAGTCCATCGTGCCAAGATCGATGTGCCGCAGGTAGTCAGCTGGAGACTGCACGAGCGATTTCGTTGGCCATCAGACATGGTTCTGCTGCTTTCCTGCGGCGTCGTCGCCAGTCCGGAACGAAAGCAAGCTACGGTGCCGCTGCTGAACATGGAGATGTTCACCGGAACAACGGCTGGTCGAGCCGACGCGCTCATGTTCGTCGAATTTCGCGGTCGAGCATCCGAAAATCTGACCACCACTCCATTGGCCCCGCAAATCGCAACTGGTTTGGGCGGATCGAGCCGCGGCCGTTATTAGTGTTTCTCCGGACGTAGTTCAAATCGCCCGGTCTACGACAGATTCGCCAAGCCGCCTAGAATAGCGGCTGGTTGAAACGGACCATCGCTTCGGAAGGCGGATGGGCATTTTCTGAAAACTCGATTGGCCGCCGTTTTAGGCGACTCAAATGGATACAAGTGCAGAACGCCGCGTTGTCATTACAGGTGTTGGTGTCGTTAGTCCTTTTGGCAACGACGCCCACGAACTGATCGATTCGCTGCGCGGCGGCAAAAGTGCTGTTGCCAAACTACAAGCAGTTCCCGCCAACGCACTGTGTACCAGCTACGGTGCAGAAGCGTCATCCTTCACCGGTGACATCGCCGACTACGGTCCAATGGACAAAAAGCTGCAGCGAACCATTCGCAAAGGCAGCAAACTGATGTGCCGCGAGATCGAAATGGGTGTCGCCGTAGCGCAGCTTGCGCTCAACGACGCCGCTTTGGATGTCGATTCTCGCGATAAGTTTCGCACCGGTGTGATCTACGGGACCGACTACATCATGTCACACCCCGAAGAATTCGAACGGGCCTTTCTTAAGGTGATGGAAGAGGACGGGCAGTTTCATTTCAACAAATGGGGACAGACGGGCAAGCCCGAAGTCAGCCCGTTGTGGTTGTTGAAATACCTACCCAATATGCCGGCCAGCCATGTTGCGATCTACAACGATCTACAAGGCCCGAACAATTCGCTGACACTTCGGGAAGCATCGCCCGGCGCAGCGATCGCAGAAGTGGTGTCGATGATCCGTCGTGGAATCGCCGACGTGATGATCGCGGGTTCAACCGGAACACGGATCCATCCGCTGCGTTCGCTGCATGCCACCACGCAAGAGCCCATGGCCACCGATCGTGACGACCCGGCAACGATGAGCCGCCCCTTCAGTGCCGACCGTGACGGAAGTGTGCTGGGGGAAGGAGCAGCGGCGATCGTTTGCGAATCGCTTGCTCACGCTACCACGCGCGGTGCGAACATCATTGGTGAAGTTGTCGGCTATGGCACAACCTCAGTCGGCGTCGCCACCGGAAATGACTCGATCAAGTCCGCGGTCGTCAATGTCTTGCGTAGCACGCTTCGCGGTGGCGATCGCAGTTCCGTCGGGCACATCCACGCTCATGGTTTGGGCACGGTCGAAATGGATCAACAAGAGGCTGATGGGATTGCAGAAGTGTTTGGCCCCGCGGCCGGTCAGCCTCCCGTGACGACGGCCAAAGGACACTTCGGAAACCTCGGTGCTGGCAGTGGCATGGTTGAAATCGTAGCTAGTTTGCGTGCGATGGGCGGAGAACTCTTTGGAGTGCTCAACAGTGATTCGCCAGATCCAAAGTGCGACATCAATCTTTGCACACAAGCAGGCCCTGCTGGTGATGAATTCGTCAGCCTGAATATTACGCCGCAAGGTCAAGCGTCAGGTGTGCGAATACGCAAATTCGTCGATTAAGCCCACGGAAGCGGGCCATGCAATGACCAGCCGCTGGTTCGTCGATGGTAGAATGAGGATTGGGCATATTCTCTTCCAACGCGAGCCTTAATCAGAGTCGATGGCAGCCTCCACGAACCCGTCACCAGATGACTCGAATTCCTCCCAAGCTGATACTCGGCTTTGCATTGGAATCGATCTTGGCACGACGCATTCCCTGGTCACCGTTTTTCGCGATGGCCAGCCAGTTCTGATTCCCAATGCGCACGGAAGCGTGATGACGCCTTCGGTGGTGGGCGTTTTGCCCAGCGGTGATGTCGTTGTTGGGCAGACGGCCAAGGAACTGCGTGTCACCGATCCTGAATCCTGTTCGTGGTGCTTCAAACGGCACATGGGCCAGGATCGGCAATTTCGACTGGGCAAAAAAGACTTCACCCCGCATGAATTGAGCAGCCTAGTGCTGCGTTCTTTGCGAATGGATGCCTCGACTTTTCTTGGTCAAGAAATTACCGAAGCCGTCATTACGGTACCAGCGTATTTCAATGATCACGCGCGACAGGCGACACGACTGGCCGGTGAAATGGCTGGGCTGAATGTCCGGCGGATGATCAACGAGCCTACCGCCGCAGCGCTGATGTATGGTTTCCATGACCGCGACGACGAAAAGAACATCGTCGTGATTGACTTGGGCGGCGGTACATTTGATGTCACCGTGATGGAAGTCTTCGAAGGGACTCTCGAAATCCGCTCCAGCGCAGGAGAGAGCCTGTTGGGCGGCGAGGACTTCACTGACCGAATTGTTTCGGAAGTCCTGGCGGCCGAAAATGCTCGTTTGGAACTGGCCGAATTGAACGATCCGCTACGGGTTGCTCGGTTGCGTAGCGAATGTGAATCCGCCAAACGAAAACTCGCTAGCGACGAGCAAGCTTCCATCCGTGTACCCGACGCTGACGGGCGTTTTGGCGAAAAACCAAAGAAGTTCCGTATCGACCGCAAAGTGTTTGGCCGTCTTTGCCAACCGTTGATGCAGCGGATTGCCGGGCCTATCGCGCGTGCTCTTCGTGATGCCGAGATTGCACCGCAGGAAATCGATGAGATCATCCTCGTTGGTGGCGCAACACGAATGAACTTGCTGCGTGAATTTGTCGAAGAGTATTTTGGCAAGCCAGCTGTTATGCGGCACAGCCCCGATGAAGTCGTCGCCTTGGGGGCGTCCATTCAGGCAGCATTGATCGATCAAGACGGTGCTGTCGATGACATGATCATGACCGACGTTTGCCCATTCACGATGGGTGTCGAAGTCGTGCGAGATTTGGGTGGCCAAATCAAAGACGGGTACTTTTCTCCGGTGCTGCATCGCAATAGCACGATCCCGATCTCCAAAGAGGAGCTTTATAGCACCGTCGCGGCGAACCAAACTTCGATCACCGTGCGGGTTTACCAAGGCGATTCGAGGAAAGTCGCTGATAACGTGCTTCTGGGTGAATTGGAAGTCAGTTCACTCCCGCCCGGACCGGCAGGAAGTCCGTTTTACATTCGCTTTACGTATGACATGAGCGGAGTGTTGGAGGTGGAAGCCTACGCGCCGGGAGGCAAGAAGTTTCGCACGGTGCTGACCAACCATGTGAAGGGACTTTCTCCCAAGGCAGTCGAATCGGCGAAACGTCGCATCGGTGACATGAAGTTCTATCCGCGCGAAGACTTGGCTAACCAGCAACTTGCTCGGTTCGCCGAACGGATGTTGGGTGAACTTCATCCATCCCAGCGCGAACAGCTGGACGGAGCGCTCGATGCATTCGAGGCCGCTATGAATCGGGCTGAACGCGATGAGTTTTCCATAGCCAGGCAACAATTGCTGATGTGTCTTTCCGCGTTGGGGCTGGATCCGGACGGAGAGCGATCGTAATGGTCACTTCCTCCAATAGTTCGGAACCCAATGATCAGGGCAGATCGATTGCCAAGGCCTACATTCGTGAAATGCTCGAACTGAATCCAATATGGGAATCGGCCACCATCCTCCGACGGCGCAGAGAACTTTGGACGGGCGAGTCAGCCTCTCCCGCCAGTCATTCTGCAGTTTCGGTTGCTACCGCGGCCGCGGCCGCCAAAGCTAGTTCTGACAGTCAGGCGGACCGTCGTTTGGAAGAGCGGGCACGGCGATGTTTGGGCATACTGCAGGAGAGTTTTTACCAGCTGCCCGAAAAAAAACTGAATGAGTACATCGCATTTTTGCACAACAAGCGACTGCCAGAGTTTGCTGCCAAGGCGGCGCGTTTGAAGACGGTGGCCCAGCACCGCAACACACTTTTGCAGGTGCAGGAAAAAACCGGCGATGAGAAGTTTGCCTACTCGCTGCTCCATGCCCTCGTCTGCCCCGCCGCAAATGCTGGCTCGCTGAAAGAGCAGTACATCGAAGCGATTATTGCGGAGCGTCGTGTCAAGCCGAGCTGCAAAATGGTTAGGCAGTTCGCCGACTCGCATCCGGAAATCTATTCGATGGAGCGTGACTGGTTTGAACTGTTTTTTGATAAGGTGAACCAAAAACAATGGGCCGCTCAGTACTCTCTACGCGGTCGTTACAGATCCGCTGCGGGGAGTCGAATGCTAAATCTGATCGTGATAGGCAGTTTTGTGGCCGCTGTGATCATTGTCCCGTTGGTCACGACGGACGACAGTACGCGGCGCCAACGTAGCCGATCACGCGTGACGACTCCTTACGGTGCGCAGAAGCACGAGGAGATGATGAAGAAGTTGCGCCGAAATTCCCGGCCCAGTGCTCCCCTCAGTCAGCCAACCAATTCCGCATCGCAGTCTCAGCCCGGCTCTCAGTACGATCCGGCAACGCCCAGCTCTACAGTTCTGCCGTCATTCGGATCTGATCACAACTTCTCTGGTATTGATCCAGCGACGGGGCTGCCACCTTCGCCGTCCGCTGCTCCAACATTCCAGGAACTTATGGAGCAATCACGCAAACAGCGTGATCAAACCCTTCGTTCCATGAAAGAGCAGTTCGACCAGTTCAAAAGAGGTCCCCAGGAATTTGGGGCACCTCAACCTGGGGCACCTCAACTTATGGCACCTGGTGAGATGAACTTGCCATCTTTTGAACCACCCAATTTCCGGCAACCAGCTTTCCGGCAGCCCAATTTTGAGCGACCAAGTTTGCCAAACGTCTCACGTCCGTCATTGCCGCCGTTCAAGCCCTTTTAGGTGCCTTTCGATGTGGCAACCTAATGAGGATCTCTTGGTCCGCCAGTCATGAAAAACCTTGATCTGTTGCCCAGCGATCCGGAGAGTTTCTTCGGTCTCTCATCGCCCTACGATCGGCGGGACCTGAAACGTGCCTATGGCAAAGCGATTCGGCAGTACAATCCGGAATCTCACCCAGCAGAGTTTCAACTCGTTCGTGATGCTTACGAACGATTGGAAAAACAGCTGCGATATGGCAAGCAGCAAAAGCAAGCCGAAAACGCTGCGGCGGCTTGGGCTCCCGTTTCGTCGGCGCAAGAGTCAGATCATGCGGCAGCACCCTCTGGCTCCAAGTCTAGGTCAACGCGCCGCGAAGTCACGCTAGAGCAGCTGGCCGTGATCGATCCGCCTGCAGCGCTCAAAAAGCTACAGAACAAAAAAAGCCGCACGCCTCCCGACTATTTTTTGCTTGCCGTGCTAGCGGATGCTCATGCAGGTAAGCCAACCGCTCAGTACTTGGGGCAACTGATAGAAGGTTTGCGTGTTTATCCCGCCGATCCGGGGTTGATCGCCTTGGCGACTGAATTTCTGCGAGCGGAGATTCCCGATGAAATGATTGCGAAGATCGTACGATTTGTCGCCAAGCATCTGCGCAGTCCGCTGTTCTACATGCTGACCGAACCCCTTTGGATTCGCTTAGTAGGCGTCGCTGATTTCAAGAACGTGTCATCGTTGTTGATAGAGTGCGAAGAGCAAATTTCGCAAACCGATCTGGAAACGCGCACCGCTTTCTATCTGCGATTTCTGCGTGCTGCGATTTGGGTCGCGCCAAAACGCTGGACGCAACAGATTTTGGCCGGGATCGAATCCCAGGCTGCCAGTTTGGACGAATCGACCCAGTATGATTTGGAGTTCTTGATTGAAGTTCGCCAAATCCTTGATCTAGGCAATCAGAACAAAAATCCGGCGCGTTTATCGCTTTTGAAAGCCATCAGGCTTTCCTGCCAAAGCGATGAGGCAGCGGCAGTTGCCCAAGTCACTCGGCTACTATCGGACTTGGGCCGCGACTCGGCTGCGGTACAGCAAGCGTTTCCCGTCAACACTTCGGTTGATGGCTCGGATACCGACGGCGTTTGGGTGTCGTTGGTTCATCGACTGGTCTACCAGTTGGAGTCGTACTCTCTGGAATCTGATGAAGTGTCGTCGGACCGGATTGTGGCGCAAACAACTCACTTGCTGAACGATCTACAGCCCACCGTCGCCAAGGTCATCGCGGGCGCAGACCGAGCCAAAAGTCGCTACAAAACAACGCCGTTGCTGGTGTGGCTTGTCGGCGGATCCATACTGCTGACCCCCTTCATATTGGTGATCGACTTTTCTATTTTTGGTGCGGGTGGAGGCCTGCTTAGTCTTTTTGGGATCATCGCAATGATCGTCGGTTTACTCATCAGCTACTTTCGGTGGCTGTTCCCAAAACATCTGCAACCGCGACTCGAACGAAACCAGCAACGATGGTTAGTCCGCGATTACAACAAGCATTGGCGCGCCCGCCTCTTCCGATTTGCCCAAGCCAATCAAGAAACAATCCATATTCACGCGGCGCGGATAGAAGGGATTGGCGAGCAAATGGGGAAGTCGGATCTGAGCAATCTGGTTCAGTTCTTTATCCGCCAAGATGCTGGGCTTTGCATCTTTTCTGCGATCAACACCGTGTTGCGGTAAATGGCAGGAGCGAGAAGTTGCGGGTCCTAGGCGGCGGCTTTTTGACGCTTAGGCTTGGATTGCGTTAGCCACCTTTGGATCTGTTTGTGCTGCTCGTCCCATTCATCGCTGATGCGAAGATCGCAGAAGGTATGGAGCATCAAGTCGGTTGTCTCGCCCAGCAATCGGATGGCATCGATGCGGTCGTTGTCGTCGAACTCCTCGTCGTCTTCCAATTGAATCTTAGCACCGCTGATGCCAAAGGTCTCAGCATTCAGTGTTAAGTCAAATTGTCGATCGTTGCGGATGATTGTCATGCCCGTTTTTCGCGGAAGTTTACCGCTTCGAATAGCATGCATAGCCTCAGGAAGCTTGATGGGGCATTCCGCGGAGATCGTTTCCTTTCCCGTTTCTGCGTGAGGACACTCGAGTGTCAGGGTCTTCGCCAGCATGACCGTTACTTCGGAGTCATCGGTAAGCGTGATCGTGTCCGTTTCGTTTTCGAGCGTCCACCATAGCCACATCAAGAATTCATTGCCCAGAAAGTCCGGGGCCTGCGAGTGCTCGTTGCTCCAGTGATGCGGGCTGATCTTTCCGTCAATGAAACTGACCGGCTGCAAGTCATCGATCTCCGCGAAACTGTCAGTGTCGATTCCCCACTGCGTCGCGATCGCTCCTGCGCCAATACGACGAAGCTCGACACCAAAACAGCCCTCGACTAAGTCGAGGCATAGGCCAGCAGCATTGCCAACCGAACCGCCAAAATACAGTGTCTCCTGGTTGTAGTCCCAGAGAAGTGGGAATTGCTGCATCTTGCGAAACTTACCCGTCGCAGCTTCGACTTCGCATCGCTGCTCAACGGCCTCCTTGGCTTCTTTTCGTTGGCCCTTTGACACCACCCCGGACTCGCTGTCTTTGGCTATGCCAGACAATTCCATTTGCAACCACGCGTTGCGAATTGCCGCGGGAATTGAATTGGAATCGATCCGAACACTGACATGGAGCGCATCGTTGACGACGTTTTTTGACAGGTCGAAATCTTGATCGAATAGATGGTCGCCACCCAGAAAGCCAGTGTGGACATTTTCGATCGAGGTGGACTCGGTGCGACCCGCAGCATGTTTGGCAAGAATTTCGATGTGGGAGTCATCGAAAGCGGAGGCTTCAAAGCCGGCAACAGAAAATCTCTCGAATCCAAGGCTACCGCGAAGGAATGGCATGAATGAATCTCAAACTTTAGGCGAACAAAAACCGACAGATACGACGACGTCGCCAAAGCGACGTCGTGGGTTTATCGTCGTCCGGCACGCAAAAGTTTGTTCGCTGCACAGGCGAACTCACGATGTCTCCAGCTAGCACGATCGCACTCGGCAAGAATGGCGGCAAGCTTTACCAAACCGGATCGACAAGAACATCGAACGAAAACGTCCAATCGCCTTAGCTTGATGTGGTGGCGAGTGCAGCTTGGTGGTGTTTCTTGAATTCGGGATGCGTGGCCCGCAGAATACTGCGAATCTCGTCTCGCAGCTTGGGCGATAGATGGTTGAAATTCTCAGAGTCGTTCTCACCCGCCAAAATCGATACAAGCCCCGTCAAAATCGGATGCCGCACTTCGTCCGGCAACGCATCGAACGCCGGAGAGTGAATCAAGTAGCTACACGGATAGCGAAAGAGTCTTGTCTGTAGATCCAGTTCTCGTAACGAACGGCCTTTGGAGTCGCTTTTCCCATGCTCGCGAAAGTCCGCAGCGAAATTGGAAGATCCACTGACCGCGTCGGTCAGCTGAAACTCATCGCACATCAGCATGTACTCCAAGACATTTTCGGCAGCCGATGCTATCCGTCTCTGGGCACTCTCGCTGATGTGATCCGGCTCGCGTTCAAGCAACTCGTTCATCTGATAAGACTGGTGAAGTGCTTGACGTGTCTCATAGTTGGCAGCCGCGATCGCGTTGTGCATCTGAGTTTGGTGCTCCAACACCATCAGGGCCACAATGTCGCTGTGAGGCGATAAGTACGACTGCGGTCGGAAGTGTTCTGACAAATCGACCTTGTTCGCACCTTTGTCGCGATCATAGGTATGCTCGTCCTCTAAGCAGACTTGATTGCCCATGTGACGCATCGATCCATGCTTCCCTGTCACGTACCAGCCACCCCATCGATCGTGGAAATCGCTTGTGTGGTCGGTTGTAAAAGTTCCACTCCCCAGCTTGGGACGCCCAGCACCATCGGCGTAGACACTGCGAACCAAATACCCGGGAACGTTTTGCGTACGGCTGGACGCATGGCACGTCAGACATCCGCCTCGGTCTCTGACAAACTTTGGTGTGCCTTTTTTCGATTGCTTCAGTGTGTAAAACGTGGCGCCTTGTTTGGGATCGGTTGTCGCAAATTCCAACACATCACCTCGTTGGCAGAATCCAACGTACACGTCGTCATTGAAATAGAGAGCGCGGGGCATTCGCGGTGAGATGCGATGCAGTTGCAGACTGGTTTTTGAGAACACCAGCATTTGCGAACTGACGGGAACATCGAGTTCTTTAAGCACTGATTGCAGGTAGCCAAATTGGTCATCAAACTCTAGCTCGGCTTCGCCACTTTCAATCTTAGCCGCCAGCTGCGCGACCGGATCATTGACCGGCGCATTGAGATAGTCGATGGGAGGGCGCTCAAAACCGTTTCGTTGAGCCGAAGCATCAGGACTGACCGCAAACAAACTGATTAGTGCGGAGCAAACGCCCAGGCAAGCGAGTCTATTCATTTCCAAATCAGTCGGTTTCAGGAAGTGGCCGCCAAGCAATACGGTTTGCCAGCTGCGTTGCTTTCCAGTAAGATCCATTAATGCACCTTATGGTATAGAATTTAGATGTGCACGTCAAGGTGTATGTTTTAGAAACGCGAGAACTTAGGCTTCCAACATGCTTTCCAAGACTGCCGAATACGCACTGCGCGCTGTCGCCCACATGGGAAACCAAGTTGGAACCCCCACATCGGCAGACGAATTGGCCGCACATACCAAAGTCCCCCGACGATATTTGACTCGCGTGCTGCAAGATCTTGCGGCCGCAGGTTTAGTGAAATCGAGGCCAGGTCCCGGCGGGGGTTACGAGCTGGATCAGCCTACTGAGAAACTGTCGATACTCGATGTGGTGAATTCGGTTGCTCCGATCGAACGGATTCGTTCGTGCCCGTTGGGATTGAAGACGCACACGAAGCTTTGTCCGCTGCACGCTGAATTAGATAAGGCGTACGCCGCGACGGAAGCGGCATTCAAAGGTGTGACGATTCAGGATTTGGTAGAATCAACTAGTTCAATCGTGCCTCTTTGCGAGAGCATGAAATAGCAATTCAAGTCCACTCCTACCGGCTTCTCACCTGCCATGAAACGAAATCTGCTGTTAATCACCACTGGCTTGATGCTTAGTGTTTTCTTTGTATCGGCGATAAACGCTGAAACGACCCAGCGCCCCAACATTGTGTTCATCTTTACCGATGATCACTGCCAGCAAGCTTTAAGCGCGTACGACGACGCGCGAATCACTACCCCGAACATGGACCGCATTGCCAAAGAAGGAATGCGATTTGACCGGTGCTACTGTACCAACGGAATTTGCGGTCCCAGCCGCGCCGTCATTCAGACAGGTAAGTACAGCCACCTGAACGGTTTCATCCGAAACGGAAACAAGTTCAACGGGGACCAGCAGACGTTTCCGAAATTGCTGCAAGGTGCCGGTTACCAGACAGCTGTCATTGGAAAATGGCATCTCGCATCAACTCCGCAAGGCTACGACTACTACGACGTATTGAAAGGTCAGGGGCCTTATTACAACCCGCCGATGATCACGGCGGACGAAAAGGGGGAACCTGTCACGAAGCCGCACACGGGGTACACAACAGAAATCATTACGGAAAAAACGCTTGATTGGTTGAAGAACGATCGAGACCAAGACAAACCATTCATGGTGATGTACCAACACAAGGCTCCGCACCGGAATTGGCAGCCCGCACCGAAATACTTGAATTGGCTGGACGATCAAACGATCGCGGAACCGGAAACCTTGTGGGACAACTACAACGGTCGGACTCGTTCGGCGGCGCGCCAAACGATGACCATCAAGAACCATCTGACGGCTTACGACTTAAAGCTGACGCCCCCACGTGGTTTGACGCCAGAGCAGCTGGAGACTTGGAATGCTGCGTATGACGCCAAGAACGCCGCTTACGAAAAAGCGAAGCCGAACATGTCGGACAAGGAGATCATTGCTTGGAAGTATCAACGCTACGTCAAGGACTACTTGCGATGCGTGAAGAGTGTTGACGATGGAATCGGTGAAGTCCTGGACTACTTGGACACGGCTGGCTTGGCGGAGAATACGGTCGTGATCTATTCATCCGATCAGGGTTGGTACTTGGGAGAACATGGTTGGTTTGACAAGCGTTGGATGTATGAAGAATCACTGAAATGCCCGCTGCTGGTTCGCTGGCCCGGTACGGTTCAGCCGGGTACGACCAACGAAGACATCGTGTCCAATTTGGATTTCGCGGAAACCTTCTTGGATGTCGCTGACGTGGCGGTTCCAGACGACATGCAGGGACGCAGCATCGTGCCAATTTTGGAGGGCAACACGCCCAAAGATTGGCGCAAGGCTTTCTACTACCATTACTACGAAAACCCAGGGGCGCATAACGTCGCCCGTCACTACGGCGTGACGGATGGAAAGCACAAGCTGATTCACCTCTACGCGTTGGAGGGTGAGACGATTGACGACTGGGAGCTGTTTGATCTGAAAAAAGATCCAAACGAAATGACCAACGTCTACGGAAGTACGGATCTGATTGATGTGCAGAGTCGCTTGGTCGCCGAGATGGGCAAACTAAGGGAGCAGTATGTTGTTCCGGAAGACAGTGACCCAGGGCAACCGCGACGCGCCAAGAAAAAGAAGAAGCAGCAGGTGAACAAGCAACGCGCCGCAGGCTAGCGTGAATTGTTCACGGCTGAGCAGTTTCGCATACGCTGGTTTACCGGCTTTAGAGAGCGTCCAGCTTAAGTGATTGGTTTTCCCCGCAATTTGCGGGATGGCATCTTATATGGTGTGAACCCACGTATCGATTGTGCTCACCCAAGATCAATTGCGGAGCAATGGCGGAATGTAGCCTGGGGCAATCCTTGCTTGTCTCAGCAAGCAAGGTGCAGCCCCAGGTTGACCCAAGCGAACCGGAAACACCCCTCGGCGGCAAAGCCGCCGATCGCCGAGGGAGCCGCGTTCTTTTCGCGCATTGCCACCTGGGGTTCCTTCAGGTTCGCTGTCGCTCTCCTTCGTCACCCCAGGCTACATTCCGCCGCCACTCCGTGGCTAGAATTCCGAGCCGATCTAAGCTGGACGCCCTCTTTAGCCGGCCTTGATCGTGCTCAGGCCGCCGGAAGGCGGTACACCAGCGTGCGCGGAAAAATAGTAGCCAAGACGCTTTCGCTTTAGCTATTTGCTTCGTAGTCTTCCAGGACACGACTTAGTTCACCGGCGAGTGCCTCCACCGCTGGTGATTGCAGCATGTGTGCGTGGTCGCCGGGAACTTGGAGGGTCGTCACTTTGCGAACAAACTGCTGCCACCCCAGAACAGGGTCGTCGAACAAACTGCTGGTCTTCGCTTGGTCAGCGGGTCGAAACAAATGCAATTCACCGTCGAATGAATCCGCTTCGTACTGATGAACGGCCTTCACGTTCGATTGAAAAACGCCTAACACGTTTCCGGCTCGATCAAATTCCTTCGTCGGAATCAGCCCGGCCGTGGCCGCTCGTTGGACAAAGAAGTCAAGCTGTTCGGCGGGTTCCTGTTGTCGCAGTTCTTCCAAGGGCACGTTCATGGCTCCTGGAAAGAGAGCGCCCAAGAGAGGTAGGAAGTCTTCTTCGGTCAACTCGGTTTCGGGCGAGAGCAAGCCAGAATCCAGAAGAGCGACAACGCCGACTTCGAGTCCCCGGTTTTTGAGTTGCCGAGCAACTTCGTAGGCGATGTTTCCGCCGAGCGACCAGCCGGCAATATGGACGGGAGCATTTGACTCTGCCTGTTTAGCGGAATGCTGTTGGATCGCGTCCGCATAGAAGCTGGCCATCTCTACTAGCGAATCATGGGGTGGGTGCAAACCATCGATCCCTCTCGCTTGCAGGCCAAAAACCGAGCGATCACCCGTAAGATGCTTGGCTAACTCCCGGTAACAGAAGACAGTTCCGCCAGCGGGATGGATACAGTAAAGCGGCGAATCGGTACCGGATTCTGAGTCGCTCTGGCTTAGGGCGACCAGGGTACTGGCTGAGTCATTCTCGTCGCCCTGGTCAATCATGTCTGCCAAGTGAGCGACCGTCGGGTCTTGGAACAAGGCTCCCAGTGGCAGTTGGCGACCAAGCGTCTTGTCAATTTCAGCAATCATCCGCACGGCTAACATGCTGTGCCCGCCGAGATCAAAGAAATCGTCTTTAACGCCCACCGGACGAACATCCAGCAGGTCTTCCCAGATTTCAGCAACGGCCTGTTCGGTTTCATTTCGAGGGGCAACAAAATCACCTGCCCAGCTCGGTCGTCCTACCGGAGCAGGAAGTGCCTTGCGATCAACCTTTCCGTTTACGGTTCTTGGCAATTCGTCCATGACCACAAACGCCGACGGAATCATGAACGCCGGCAACTGCTCGCGAAGTTCGTCACGCAGCTGCTGAGTCAGCTGGCGATGCACGCGGCTGCTGAGTGGTTGATTGGCGAGTGAACCTAAATCAATTTTGGCCGGGTGATTTGATTCTGGATCATGAATCTGCCCCGCACGTGATTCGGTGGCAATGTTCTTCGGCGTAAACAGAACGTCGTAAGAATCGAGTGAGTCATTGCTCCACAGACAATCCACGCGATATGCGGATGCCTCTTCCAAAGCCGAGTATTCATTTGGATCTGGCGAATCGGCGATCTGGCCGACGTTTGCCCGCAATTCACCGACCGTTTGGATGTTCTCGTCGCTGGCCAGGATTTCTACAGCCCGACAGTCTTGTGCGACGCGCGGGTTCACCACCCCACTCATCCGCAGAGGCCCGTCCGATCGACTCGCAAGAAGACTCGACGCTTCTGCGGGACTGATGAGATCGAGCGATTCAAATCCATCCTGATCAGGCGCCGGGCTAAAAGCCTGATCGGCGGTCAAGATGACGTCGTAGCGGTACCGCGATAGTTCGTTCATCGTGTCGGTATGCTTCATCAGCACGCGTGCCGCCGAGAGTCTCGGGAACGAACTGGCAAATTGCGGAAACAAGCTTGGCGAGAGAAGTAATTCCTCTTCGTGTTCGATACGTGTCTGGATTTGATTCTTGAGTCGATCTATCGAGAGGTCGTCGTCAGCAGCGGCGAGCTCAATCGATGTTGCCAGCTGTTCTTGCAGATCAAAGTTGCGAATGTCGCCAAGGAACAGTGATCCACCAGGGGCCAAGTGCTTGATCGCTCCCTCGACGACGCGAAGAAAGTAATCCGCGCTGGGGAAGTACTGAGCAACGGAGTTCAAAATGATCGTGTCAAACGTTTGTGAACCAAGTGCGTCAAACCGATCAGCCAGTTGCTGGTGCAGCTGAACTTTTGCGGCAACTTCCGGCCGCTTTTGCAACGCCAGTTCGATGTTGTCCAGTGATGACTGTAGCAAGTCAGTGCCCACATACGATTCGCAATGTGGGGCAATATCCAAAAGCAAGAGTCCCGTGCCGCAGCCGATTTCCAGCACGTTCTTAGGTTCGAGAGATAGGATTCGATTGGTTGCACTTTCGACCCAAGGACGCATTTCGCTTTCGGGTATCGGCTTGTTGGTGTACGCGCTCACCCAACCGGAGATATTGAAATCGGGATTGACCACGACGGGGGCAGCACGGTGGGCTTGCTGGAACAGATCGTTCCAGCCGCTGACGTGTTGCGATTCCAGGTTGGGATCGCTGGAGCCATGCTCGGGCCGAGGCACGACATAGGCAACCAGTTGCTCTTGTTCACCATCGGTGCGCTGAACGACGACAGCCTGCTGAACTTGAGGGCAAGTCTCCAATGCGGCCGCGATTTCCCCTGGTTCCACTCGAAAACCACGCAGGCTGATTTGGTCATCGACGCGGCCGATGAACTCCAACATTCCATCGTTGCGCCAGCGGCCCAGATCACCCGTGCGGTACATTCTCGCCTCTGGGATCTCGCTGAACGGATCCGCTAAGAAAGCCTGCGTATTCAACTCAGGTCGATCGAGATACCCACGTGCGACGCCGGGACCGCCAACGTAGATTTCTCCTTTGGCCCCCATCGGAGCAAGGTTCTGATTGGCATCCAGCAAGTAGATGCTCATGTTATTCATCGGTCGACCAATGGGCGGTCGACTCGTGTCGCCCTGCGTGACTTCCATCATGCAACAACCCACCGCGGCTTCTGTGGGGCCATATCCATTGAAGAATACGCGTTGGGGTGTCACCCAACGCGATGCTAATTCGCCAGTCAATTTGTCACCGGCTGACGCAATCACACGAAGATGCGGAAACGCGTTTGCGTCCAGCATCGACAATAACGCTGGTGCAAACTTCGCAACCGAAATTGCGTGGTGATTGAAATGATCCGTTAGTCGCGCCGGATCTTGCATCAATTCAGCGTCATTCACTACGCACGTTGCACCACTACCCAGTGCGAGAAAAATCTCCGACAAGCCGCCGTCAAAGGCAGGCGAGAAACTGGATCCGACGCGATCGTCAGGGGAGACTCCCATTCGCTCGATTTGAGCGTTGACAAAGTTCACAATCGAGTGGTGTTCGATCTGCACGCCTTTGGCGGAACCGGTCGAACCCGATGTGAAAATGATGTACGCCAAATCCTGTGCACCGATTTGCGGTTCGGTAAACGTCAGCGACTTTGATTGGAGGTCCAGTTCATCGAACATTTTTTGGTCGACGACGATCGCAGCGGAGGTCTCTCGCTGGATCGCATCTACACGCTGCGGTGGGTAAGACGGATCGACAGGAACGAAAGCACCGCCCGCTTTCAAGATTCCAAGGAAGGTCGCGACTAATTCAATCGAACGCTGCAGGCAGACAACAACAGCATCTTCGCGCTGGATACCACGGGCCATCAAAGCCGCTGCCAAGAGATCCGACTTTCGATCGAGCTCTTGATACGTGATCGACCTTTCGTTGTGCAGGACTGCTGTGTTTTCGCCTCCATTCTTCACATGACGCGTGAACAACTGATGCATTTGCCAAATGGTATCGTCGCTGCCCGTACGGTTGCCGGCGCAAGTGTTTTGCAGCATCGACGTTTGTTCTGATTGCGATAGCAGCGGCAGTGTGTCGGTGCACGTTTCGGGCTCGCAAACCGCTTCGGCAAGCAGGTTCTCGAATGAGGTGATCATTCGACGAACGGTTGCCTGGGTAAAGAGCGTCGTTCGATACTCGACATGTCCGGTCAGTTGGCCACCTTCCTGCCAAAGGAAAAAGGTGACGTCGTACTTGGCCGTTCCATTATCAACGCTGACGGGTTGTACCGCGATGTTTCGACCGGCTCCAAAGTCACGAGGCAAGTTCTGCAGGACTAACGCGGCTTGGAAAATTGGCGAATAGCTTCGGTCTCGGCCCGCGGCGACTTCGTTGACCAATTGCTCGAACGGAACATCCGCGTGTTCATGAGCTTGGGTCACGGTTTGATGAACTTGGTCGATTAGTTCGCCAAAACTGATGCCGTCATCAAGTTGAACGCGAATCGCGAGCGTGTTGACGAAGAAACCGATCAGTGATTCGATTTCGACTTGCGAACGACCGGCCGACGCCGTGCCTAAGACTAAGTCGTTTTGACGCGAGTATCGTCCCAGCAATAAAGCTTGAGCCGCAAGTAAAACCGCGAATGGAGTGGTCCCTCGCGCAGCCGCCAATTCATTGACGCCGCGCGTCAAATCAGACGAAAGCTCCAGTTCAACTGTCGCACCTTCGAAGTCTTGAACAGCAGGACGTGGGTGATCGGTTGGCAAGTCCAGCACGTCGGGTGCGTCGGCCAACTGTTCGCGCCAGAACGCCATTTGCTGCTCAACTGCTTCGTCAGTCAAATGATCCTTCTGCCAATACGCAAAGTCCGCATATTGAATTGGTAGAGGGCTGAGTGACGGTCGATCGCCTTGGCAAAACGCGTCGTAGGCGTTCGTGAGTTCCCGAAGCATCACGATCATGGACCAACCGTCCGAAATGATGTGATGCATGACCAACAGCAGGACGTGCTCGTTCGGAGCGACTTGGTATACGATCGCTCGAAGGAGCGGTCCTTTTTCCAAGTCAAATGTTTGTCGGGACTTTCGACGCAATTCCAGCTCAAGGTGCTGCGTTGATTCTGTGGAATCAGACCGGTCGATCCACTCCGGCGTGACCATCATTGAATCGTGCACTTGCCTTTGCGGCTCACCATCCACCAGATGATAGGTTGTTCGCAACGCATCGTGACGCGACACGACCAAAGCAACGGCACTTTCCAAAGCTCTTCGGTCCAACGGGCCCGTTAAACGTGCGGCCAGCGGCATGTTATAGAACGGATCATCACGCTGGAGCTGATCGACAAACCAAAGACGGTTTTCAGCGTGCGAGAGCGTAGAGACAGCGCCGACCGGTTGCGGCGAAATAGTTGTCTGGGCACCGTTGTCGGCATTTGCCAACAACAATTTTTCTAGCAGAGCTCGCTTTGCAGGCGAGAGTCCGCTTAAGCGTGCTTCGATGTCGGACATAGATCGCTCGTGTAGTCACTACGCATCCATTTCGCCGCGTTGGCACCATTCAGTTGCGGATCTTCGGACAGGTTCTTCGACCCAGCCTCGAGATGGTGTTGCAGGAACTTTAGGAATTGTTTGCGGTGTGTTTGCTGGAACTGCTCGGGGTCTTCTTGACCAATGAAGTCAATCTGCCGGATTAACGGACGGTCCCCAGGGTGTTTCCCCACACGCCAATCATTTTCAAGCGACTCGGAAATGTGGTGCTCCTCGACGAATTGACCTCGGTACATTCTACGAATGCGCGGATGCAGGTAGGCATCATCGAACGCTTTGCCGGGATGTGGCTCTCGTTCCAAACTAAAGAGGTTTCCGTCAAAGTCGCCGTACTCCATCGTGATGATGTAGTAGTGGTCGTTGTCTGAAAAACTACTGTCGATGATGTAGTCCACCGCAACGGTCTCGTGATACTTCGCTTTCCCGGTCTTTTCATTCACGACCAAGCAGTCGCCCAAAAATCCGGGTTGATGCATCAGGCCGGCAGCAGAACTGACACGATCAACCACTTTGTCAGCAATATTCTCGGCCGTCGCATCAAAGCAGTCGTGTTTCCATTCTTTTTCTTCGTAGCGCTCGGCTAGCAAGTTGAAGAGGCATTTGACATTGAACCGAAAGCCGTGCAATACGCTGGACATGGTCTTCTTCAGGTCACGAATCTGCGTGATTGTGCCCGCGTAGAAAACACCCGGCAGATTTGTCGATTCCCAAGCACTGGACATCGCTGGCAATCGATCTTCGCAAGCCGTTGCCGGTTTGCAGTCGTCCGCAAAGAAAGTGGGGTCCCAGCGAAATCCGGTGCAACAAAGAATTCGATCATAGGCCATGACCGCGCTTTGGCCTTCGGCGTGCGTGAACGTGAGTGACACTCGATACTCACCATCGACCTTTTCGATCTTGTCAACATTGGCATCAAGAACCGAGTTTTGGCCCTTAAGGATGTAGGTATCCAAAAAGTCATTGTTGACGGCGCGAAGGTGTCCGAAGAAGTGCGTTTGCCATGCCATCTTGATTGAATTGGGGCTACACAGATGAGTCACGCGTGTAGTCGCGATCAGATGGTTGGCGGTTTCAAAGGCCGAGTTTCCCTTTCCCAGGATCAAAACCCGTTGCCCAGCGAAGTCTTCTGGATCCAGAGTCATGTCCTCGTAGTTCTCGGTCAGTTCGATGCCGGGGATCTCAGGGATATACGGCTTCTGAACTCCTACGGCTACGACAAGGCATCTTGCACGCAACTGATTGCCATCTGCGTCGTGAATGACGTAGCCGCCCTTGCGAACAGGATCTTTCGTGACGTTCTGAACTGACGTGTTGAACTGAATGTTTAAGTCGAAACGTTCCGCGAAATCCCGCAGGTACTGCGCGTACAGTTTTGCGCTAGGGAAATACTCCTTGGAGTATTTTGTAAACGCAAATTCATCGTCGTCGCAAAGCAGTGAATTCCAATCGTAACGCAGCTGGGCTTCGCGATCGGTGTAGCCGGTGTGTACTTTGTTGATCGAAAGCAGTTTGTCGTGGCGAGGATATTTTTCAAAGAAGACGCCAGCTCGATCATAGGACTCTAGGATCACGTAGTCGTATCCCGCTCGCTCCATATAGTAGCCAAGCTGAAGGCCGGCTGGTCCAGCACCGATGATCACGTAATCGATTTCTCGCTCCGTTTCGATCATATCCATTGCGTCTGCTCGTAGTTCTTGAGATCAGGTTGTAGGTCGAGGTGGTTGATCGCGTTGCTGCAGGCTGCTACTCGTTCGCAGGCGAATCGTTATCAAGCTGTTCCGCTTCAGCGATGATTTTGTTCATTTGGAGCAGAGCCTCTTCGTCGGAGAGGTTTTCGATCTGGTCCAAGATTTCGTTCGTGGCTGTTGGCTGGTCAAGTGACTGCTGCTGAACGATGTAATCGGCCAGCAAGGCGATTGTCGGCTTCTCGTAAACTTCACGAAGCGGCAAGTCGATGTTAAGGTGTGCTCGCAACCGGGCAAACAGTTGAGCTGCCAGAAGTGAGTTGCCGCCGATTTGAAAAAAATTGTCAAAGCGACCGACTTGATCACTACCCAAAACGTCGCACCATTCCTCGGCCAGTAGTGACTCAAGCGGTGATTCTGGGGGGGTGTTACACAGATTAATTGACGAAACAGGTAAATCGAACGATAAAGCCCGGTAGTCCGTCTTTCCAGCGGTCGTTCGAGGTATTTCCTGCACACTTGTTATCATCGGAACCATGTAGGCTGGAAGGTGCTCGGCAGCAAATTGTTGCAATGTGTCAACTGAAACGTCCGATGCCTCACGGCGTGACAGGCTTAATTGGCAGAAAGCGATTAACCGCGGATTGCCCGGTGTACGGTTGTCCAGAATCGCCGCCGCGCGTTGTACTTGCTCGTGCTGCTGGAGTATCGATTCAATCTC
>CAYUGI010000090.1:0-22355 GCA_964444105.1 uncultured Pirellulaceae bacterium | reverse complement strand
CACACCGTTCCACTTGATATGCTTCGGTTTGTTGACGGGAGTAGCCCTGATCATCGGCCAGGATCACGATGATATTGGGCCGCTCCGCAGCACCAAGCAAGTCGCAGGCCGATACAACGGCAGCAAACAATACGATCTGGGCGACACTTCTCAACTTCACAACATCACTCAACATTTTGGCAAACTGTCTAATCGTGCAAGGCATTTCCCCGTCAGATTCTATCGCCCTCCTGCGTTCTTCGCTTGTGTATCAACTGCGCCAAGTCGAATCCAGATAAGCTATCGGGGTGCCAACTACAAAGAGAGGCTTTTATGCACACCTGTTTTCTGATGCGACCGATATTCATCATCGCGGCATTGGCTTCGCTGCCGATCAGTTCCCCTGCGAACGGCGGCAGTAAGCCGAACATTGTGTTCGTGCTGACCGATGACCACCGCTGGGATTGCCATAACGCCGGAAAGCCAGATCGAATTCGCACTCCCAATCTGGACCGAATCGCCAATCGTGGCGTGCGGTTTGAAAATGCGTTTGTGACGCTGGCGATTTGCTCACCCAGTCGCGCGGCGTGCCTGACGGGGCGATACGGAAGTGCGAATGGGGTTACTTCGGTCGGCAAGGTGGGACTGAACGCCGACGAACGGACTTTCGCGCACGCCCTTCGTGATGCCGGGTACGCCACGGGCGTCGCCGGTAAATGGCATCTGAAGACGGAACCGACAGACTGCGGCTTCGATTTTGTTTCTACCTGCTGGTCCAATGGCACTTGGTATGACCGCCAGTTTACGATCGACGGCGAAAAGCGAACGATGCCAGGATTCGTCGATGATGTGGCGGCGGATCAATCGATTCGCTTCATTCGGCAGTCTGAAAAACAGAACAAACCGTTCGTGCTGTGGATGTGTACCCAAGTACCACACATGGACCACAAGTTTTCTTGGCCGGCCAAACAGCAGTTCCTCGATCAGTACGATATCAATGACGCTCCGCTCCCCGAGACCTGGAACGACGATCTTGCGGGCAAGCCTGAGTACTTGAAGACTTCGAGGAATCGGACCAAGGCATTGGAATACGGCTACGCCGATCCGGAGAAGATCCGCAACCATGCGCGTGACTACTATGCCAGCGTGACTCAAATGGATGCTGCTGTTGGGCGGGTGCTGGACACATTGAATGAACCGGAGCTTGCCGATAACACGTGGGTCATCTTTATGGGCGACAACGGCTGGATGCTGGGGGAACACGGAATGACCAGTAAAGTGTTGCCGTACGAAGAATCGATGCGAGTTCCCATGGCGATCGCCGGTCCTTCGACAAAGCCGTTTGTGTCGAAGGACCTTGTTCTGAACATCGATCTGACCGCGACGATTTACGACCTCGCCGGTCTTTCGATTCCCGAAACGCTTCATGGGCGTAGCCTTCTGCCGATCGTCGGGGGAGAGTTTCCGGCAAATTGGCGAAAGAGTTTTCTGTACGAAGCACCAACTCCGCAACTTGGCAGCCAACCATTGTGGGCCGTCCGCAACAAACGGTGGAAATACGTCGAGACGAAAACGGGTAGCGAGACCGTTTTCAAAGAGCTGTACGACTTGCAATCGGATCCGATCGAGCAATCAAACGTGGCCGATAAGTCAGTTCAGCAAAGCCGAGTGACTGAACTTGCCAACGAACTCGAGCGACAACGCACGCTTGTTGCCCGACCGATTCCGCAAAGACAAAAACCCGCCGCAACACCAAAAATCCCATCGACTCCTCCAGCTACGCCACGCACGGATCTTTTCATCAGCGGCGTCTACCCACACCTGACGACGTATGGCGTCTACAGCCAAAATGGTGCGCACTACAAAAGTGGTCACAACGAATGTGGCATCGGTGCGATTGTCCCTTGGGCAGGCAAACTCTGGATGGTCAACTACGCGCCGCACCAACCCAAAGGGAGCGAACACAAGCTGTTTTCCGTTGATTCCGACTTGACCAAGCCGATGACCGTTCATCCCGAGAGTGTGGGCGGCACTCCAGCAGGACGAATGATTCACGCAGAGTCAAACCAGCTGCTGATCGCCCACCATCTGATCGACGACCGGGGAAAGGTACGAACGATCTCACCCAAAGACATGCCGATTCGCGTCACCGCGATCGCACGTCACCTAACCGACCCCGCCAACATGGTCTACTACATCGACATGGAAGGTTCGATCTGGGAGGCCAACGTCCATACGTTGGCCGTGAAACGTCTATTCAAGAAACCGGTCCCGGGTTGGCACGGCAAAGGTGGCTACACGTCGCAGGGCCGCTTGGTGGTTTCTAACAACGGCGAATTGCATGTCGGTGGCTATGACGACCTGCTGGTTGGCGGAGAAGCCAAAAACGAAGAAGAGCGTGGCGTGCTGGCGGAATACGACGGAAACGAATGGCGGATCATCGAGCGGCGACAGTTCACGGAGGTTACCGGTCTTAAAGGGATCACGGGAGGTAGCGACGACGACGATCCGATTTGGACGATGGGATGGGATCGTCGTACAGTTCGCCTGAAAGTCCTGGACAATGGCAAATGGTCGACTTTCTTGCTGCCCAAAGCCGCGATGTGCAACGATGCCTATCACGGTTGGTACACCGAATGGCCGCGGATTCGCGAAATCACCGACGGACGCATGATGATGGACATGCATGGAATGTTCTTTGATTTCCCTAAGACGTTTTCAAACAAGAACTCCGGAGGTCTTCGACCCATTAGCAGCCACTTACGTTACATCCCCGATTTCTGCGATTGGAATGGCAAGCTAGTCCTAGCGACTGATGAAACAAGCATCCAGGGCAATCGACTGGCCGGACAGCCACAAGCCAACTTGTGGTTTGGCGAGTACAGCGACTTAAAAACCTGGGGTCCAGCGAGCGGTTACGGCGGACCCTGGATTGGCGACAATGTCAAAGCGAACACGCCCTCGGATCCGTTCCTCGTCGCTGGCTTTGACAGACGCGTGCTTCATTTGGCTTGTGGCAAAAAGGTTGCGGCGGAACCAAAACGCATGCGAGCGACAGGTGAAATGCCAATCACCAAGCTCCCGGCGAAACTGTCGTCGCTGCCCATCGTTACCGTCCCTCGTGGCAATTGGCGAAGGCCCGGTTCAGGATTTGCCTTTACTGTCGATAAGCCAGTCACTGTATATCTGTCGGTGGATCAACGTGGCCAATCAAACCTCGGACCGGAGTGGAAACCAACTGACATGTCCCTGGCTTGGAAACACAGCCAGCGTCGATTCAAGGACGCCGTTTTCGCGGCAACCTTCAGTGCCGGAAACGTTCAGATTCCCGCCAACCCTGCAGAGCACACGCCTGGCGCCTTCGGCATGCCACACGCGGCGTTTGTGAAAAGCGACCATGAAGATCTGCAGATCAAACCAGTTCAATCGGCCTCCTTAGCAACCATCGACGAAGAAGGTTCGACAGACGAAACAGACGATCCCGTTGTCTTCAAAGTTGAAGTCGATACGGAAGGAACCGGTGATTGGAAGACATACCGCGAAATCGAACTGCCAGTCGACGGATACATTGCTCATCTACTTCCGGTTGAATTCGATGCAAGTTGGCTACGTCTTTCAATCAACCGAGACAGCGTGGTCACTGCCGTGATGCATCAGACTTCCGGCACCTACGCAGACCCCAAGCAAGGTGAAACGCTATTCGCAGGCCTAGCGGATGCCAATGCAAAAAACACTCACGGCGCGCTTCTGTATGCGGCCAAACGCAATCGCAATTTGCGAGTAATCGCAGATGGCGATCGGTTCCTTGAGTTTGGTAAAGCGGACTTTGTTTTTGCGACCGACACACCTGACGAAAAACTTGCGAAGCTTCTAAAGGTAGATCCCGAATTCACAGTCGATGATGCCTCGGTCATGCTGAAGCACGATGGGCACACGTTGCGACTCCCAAAAGGCAGCAGTGCGTACGACAAGCCGTTTCCAAGCGGTTGGCCGCGTGACAATCGCGAAGTTGAATCGGAACGTCATCTAGCCAACATCCACGGAACGTTTTACGAAGTACCACTCTTGATCAACGGCAAACCGCCCGCATTCAACCTGATGCGTCCGGTCGCCAGTCACAACAAACAAATCACCGACTATTGCACTTGGAACGGGCTATTGGTCTTGGCTGGCGTCCGTGAAGACGCAAAGGATGGCGGCCACGTTTTCTTAGATCCGACCAATGACGTCGGGCTCTGGTTTGGCGGGATTGACGACCTGTGGAAATTCGGCAAGCCAATCGGCACCGGAGGCCCCTGGAAAGAAACCCAGGTGAAAGCTAATTCGCCATCGGATCCGTATTTGATGACCGGCTACGATTCCAAAACGCTGACGTTGTCATCCGATACGGACACAACAATCACGATGGAAGTCGACATTGACCACCAAACCGGATTTCATACCTACAGGGAAATCGAGGTGCTCGCTGGGAAAGAAGTGAGCTATCAGTTTCCAACAGGTTTTAGTGCTCACTGGATTCGATTTCGCAGTCGTAACGACGGCATCGTTTCGGCACAGCTGACGTATCGCTAACCGCGCCAACGTGCAACAGCTTTTGTCCGACCTTTACTTGGTCAAAATTAGCTTGCCTTGCCGCGTTTGCTGTAGGCGATAAAGCTGCCCGCCGTTTCGAATCCAGACCTCGTTCCCACAGCGAGCCAAGTCTTCAAAGTTCACCACTTTGGGGCCATCAGTGCCCTGAACATGCGGATTGTCCTCCACTTCGCTGAGGGGTTCGGAGGGCAAATTTTCGGGCGAGGACATCTAGCAAGGGATTGCGGGGAAGGGCAGGGAAGTCGTTCCAATTCCAACTGCTTACCCTCCACGATAGCCTTCTTGATAACGATTCTCAATAGCGCGTCGCGGGAATGCACCGATTCAGTGATTTGCCGAACAAATCACCCTACTGCCACGCAGCCCCAGCGGCACCGACTTGCCATTGGGTAGGGGATTTTCGACTCTAGTTCGCGACGCTGGGATTCAAGCCCTGGGTCTGCGTCGAGGATCTTGCAGGGTGAATAAACTACAATCGTGCCTAGCTGTGATCCGAAGGAATCAGTGAAACGCAGTCCCACCCCAAACTCCCTCCCAATTCGAGCTTTCTGATGTCACTCGCTAGCGAGCGCCGAAGAAGTTTCTTGAAGGCTGCCGGGATCTCAATCGCCCTGCCCGCCTTTGAATCCACCCGAAAAGCAGTCGGTGGCGTCCCCGCCGATCAACCGCCCAAACGCATGGTTTGTATTGGCAACGAATTTGGGATGTATCCCGAAGCCTTTTGGCCCGACGACGCAGGACGCGACTACAAACTGACGCCGCTGCTTACTCCGCTGGCCAAACAACGTTCCAATCTGACGGTTTTCTCGAACTTGGATCACGGCCAAAAGGGCGGCCACTTCGCAGTTCACACATTCTTGACGGGCGTGAAAGCGACCGAGGCGCGAGGACTTCCCGACGGCGGTATTTCGCTGGATCAACGCGCGGCCGAACACGTCGGTTCGCAAACTCGTTTTCCTTCGCTGACGATCGGTAGCGAAGACGGGCTTCACGGAGGCTGCCGCATGAGTTGGACTCGAACGGGAACTCGGGTTCCACCGATCACAGGGCCCCGTGATTTGTTCGGTCAGTTGTTCGTCGACGGTAACTCAAAAGAAAAACAAAAAGCGAAGGACCAGATCGCGTTAAAAAAATCGATCCTCGACTCGGTTCTGGGTGATGCCAAATCACTCAGTCGTCGGATAAGCAAAGACGACAATCGCAAATTGGATGACTACCTCGCGTCGGTCCGTCAGGTCGAATCAAAGCTAAAGCTCGATGAACACTGGCAGACCATTCCCAAACCAAATGCGACCATGGTTCGACCGGAAGACGAAGGCCTGACCAACGACCTGCCGAAGCTTTACGACCTGATTGTGATCGCCTTGCAAACTGATTCAACGCGTGTCGCCACACTGGAAGTTGGTGGTAGTTTCGCTGCGTCGGATCTAGGCATTCGCAAAGGCTATCACGGCCTATCGCACCATGGAAAAGTCCAAGAGAACATCGACTTGCTTGTGCAAATCGAACGTTATCAAGTCGAGCAATTCGCTCGCTTTTTGACGACGCTTGAGTCCACCAAACAAGCCGATAGCGACCAATCGCTATTGGAAAGCACCATGGCTTTGTTTGGCAGCGGCATGGGCAATGCAAATTCACACACCAACATTAACCTACCCGTCATTGTTGCTGGCGGCGGCTTGGAACACGGCACTCACAAACGGCTACCCAAAGCAGCCAACCAGCGCGTGCCACTTTGCAACCTGTTCGTCACGATGCTACAGAATTTCGGGGTAGAAACCGATCATTTTGGAAGCAGCAACGGCGCACTGAGCTGGGCATAGATCACCATGAAAAATGCTTTTCTCTTGTTGATGCTCTTACTCCAGCTTTCCGAAGCCATCGCCAAGGACAATCCTGCTGGGTTCGACCAATCAGTCAAACCGTTTCTATCGAAATTTTGCATCGACTGCCACAGCTCTGCTGAACCGAAAGGTGATCGAAACTTCGTTCAGTTGGATGGAACGATTAGCGACTCCAACACTTTGGTGGACTACCAGGACATTTTGGATCAGCTGAATCTTGGCGAGATGCCGCCGCCTGATGAAAGACAGCCCAGCGACAAGAATCGCAGAAACCTGATTCAGTGGCTGTCGCAACGCATCGATTCGTATCATCAAGAGAATGCGGGCGATCGTGACTCGACTGTGCTGCGGCGACTTAATTCGCGTGAATATCGCAACACCGTCCGCGACTTACTTCATCTGAACATGCAAATGTACGACCCCACATCTACGTTTCCCAAAGACGAAACGGTGGAGCATTTGGATAATGTTGGAGAAGCCCTCGTTACGTCTGGCTTTCTTCTTTCACGATATCTGACGGCAGCCGATCAAGTGATTGAACGTGCAATGGGCCCCTTAAGCGAGCCCGAGCCAACGACTTGGACCTTTCAAGATGGCTTTCGTCAGCAGCCGGAAATCGATCAAGTCCACCGCAAGACAAATCACTATTCTCACATCACGCTCTACGACGTCATCGGGGCTGACAAACACGAAGGCGCCTACGCCCCGATCGATAAGTTTCGGCAGGGCGTTCCTGCCAACGGTTACTACGAAATAAAATTCAAAGCTGAAGCCGTCAATCGCCTGCATCCCTACGACGACGATTTCCTGGGCACCGACCGCAATGAGCCGCTACGACTTGGCATTCGCCCCGGAACTTCAACCGCTGGCAAACTGCATCTCCCCCAACCTATCGAGCCGCTGCTTGCCGAAGTCGATCTAGCGGATAAACCAAAGTGGTACACCGAAACTGTTTGGCTGGACAAAGGTTTCACGCCTCGATTTACGTTTCGCAATGGATTGATGGACGCCAGGAATCTTTGGACGCGACTGATCAAAAAGTACCCAGATCAATTCCCCAAGAAGATCTCCAGCGGAATCGTCTCGAAGCGTTTTAACGCGATCAAGCACGGCAAGCTTCCGCAGATCCACATTCATGAAATCCAAATTCGTGGGCCTGTCTTCAAGCAGTGGCCCACTGAGAGTCAGCGGGCACTCCTGGGTAACGACTTCGCGAAGGCTTCGATGGGTCATGAACTTGACCAGGAAACACTACAAAATCACTTGCGGCGTTTTATGTCGCGTGCATTTCGTCGAAATGTCACGAACTCGGAAGTAGAACATGCGTTGCAGTTTATTTCTGCGCGACGTCAAACAGGTCGCACGCAACTGCAAGCGTATGGCGATGCGTTAAAGGCGATTCTTTGTTCGCCCAGCTTCTTGTACTTGGACGAGGGAAGTGCAGACGAGTTGTCACCTCAGGCTTTCGCCTCACGTTTGTCGTATTTTATCTGGAGCAGCATGCCCGACGCGAAGCTAAGTCGGCTAGCAATGGAAGGAAAGCTCTCCGAACGCCAGATACTCGTAAAGGAAGTCGACCGCATGATTGCCGACCCGAAGTCGGAGGCAATGGTCGATGGATTTCTGGATAGCTGGCTAACGCTGCGTGATTTGGGTTCAGCCCCGCCTGAACGAAGCAGTTTTGGAAAGTTCTATCACTACGACTTGGGTACGGCGATGCGAACGGAGTCCAAGCTATTCGCAAAACACTTGATCGACCAAAATATGAGCCTGGTGAACTTCATTGATTCGGATTTCACATTTGCCAACAAACGCCTGGCGCAGATGTACGAACTCAGCGACGAACCATCTAAGGGCTTTCGTCGCGTGATGCTAAATGACTCCCGTCGCGGGGGATTACTGGGGCAAGCCAGTGTGCTGACCGTTTCGGCAAACGGTATCGATACGTCTCCGGTCGTTCGAGGTGTTTGGGTTCTGGAAAATTTCCTTGGCACACCACCATCCCCACCGCCGCCAGATGTTGAACCGTTGGATCCGGACACTCGTGGCGCCAAGTCAATCCGTGATCAATTGCGCAAGCATCGCGAAGTCGCAAGCTGCAATGACTGCCATCAAAAGATTGACCCGCTTGGCTTCGCCTTGGAAAACTATGATCCCGTCGGTCGTTGGCGCAGCAGCTATGGCAAAAAGACCAAGATCGACGCCTCCGGTAGACTGCCCAACGGCGAAAATTTTTCGGACATTGTCGAACTGAAACAAATCTTGCTCAAACAGCAAAGAAAATTTGCTCGGTCGCTAACCGAAAAGCTGCTCGCTTATGCCATTGGACGGCCCATTACCGCAAGCGATCGGCCAGATGTCGAGAACATACTCAACCGTATCGAACCGACCCGATGGAGAATGGGAGATCTGATTCAACAGATTGTCCAAAGCGATACCTTTGGATCGAAATAGCCAACAAGAAAATGGGTTCGCTAAATCTCACGAACGATCGCCCCTATTTGCAGGGTAGAAATTTTTCGTTGACGAGCCCATCGGACGCACGTCCCAGGTGGAAATGCGCTATGATTCGAATATCAAATTCGTTCGCCAAGGAGATGCAATTGCCGGAACCCAACGAATCATTGGCAATTTTCGACCTTGACCAAGCACTCTCATTCACCGGAGGTGATCCAGACATGCTCCGGTCCATTTTAGAGTTGTTTGCAGTAGAAGGCCCCAGTCAGCTGGAAGCGATTCAAGATTGCGTTGAAACACAGGACACGAGGGGCATCCAACGCGCAGCTCACCAATTGAAGGGATCCGTCGTGATTTTTGGCGCTGCCCGAGCAGAAACTGCCGCGTTGAACCTGGAACAGATTGCGGCGGTTGGCGACCAAGCCCAGATTGCCCAAGCGTGGAACGCAATGTCCAATGAATTTGCGAAACTAATGGGTCAGTTGGAAAACGCGTCGCTACAGCGAACTCTCTTACGATCAGACGAGACCAGCAATCCCGCTACCAGGAATCCCGCCGCTGCAGCGTCAGTCAATGATTCGGCAAACGCCGCGTCTACGCCCAAAGAGCCACACCAGTGAAAGTGTTGATTGCCGACGACAATCCGATGTGGACAAAGCTGTTAGCAAAAACAGTTGAGCGTTACGACTTCGAGTCGGTGACTGTGGACAATGGCAAAGCCGTCTTGGCTGAACTGAATGGGGAAGATCCACCCAGAATCGTTTTCCTGGATTGGCAGATGCCGGTACATGATGGACTAACGCTTTGCCGAAAAATCAAGCAGTGCGATAGTCGACCGTTTACGTACGTTGTGATCTTGACCAGCCGCGATGCGGAACAAGACATGATTGCGGGCCTGGAAGCTGGAGCGGACGACTATTTGACGAAACCGGTTGAATCGGTCGTCATCCGCAGCCGATTGTTCGCAGCAAAGCGGATCATCGAAGCGATCCCGCCAGCTGAGTGGTCTAAGCCTCAAGTTTGTGGCTACGACGTCAGAAGAGTCATCGGCAAAGGCGCGTTTGCCACCGTCTGGGAGGCCGAGCATCTGGAATCGGGACGCATGGTTGCCCTAAAGCTGATCCGCGTCGATTTAGCCACCGAGCAAGTCTTCAGTCGCTTTGCCAGAGAGATCGAGGTGATGAAGCGGATGGACCACCCTAACGTGGCCCACGTTTACGATGCCGAGATTAATAGCAAACTTGGCTACATCGCCATGGACTTGGTCGTTGGTCGGACTCTGCAATCACATATCCGCAGAAGAAAGCCTAAGCCGCTTGAAATCATCAAGATGGCAGCAAGCGTGTGTGACGGTCTCCAGCACGCGCATGATCACGGCGTTGTGCATCGAGACTTGAAGCCATCGAACATCATGGTGGACGGCGATGACCAACCCAAGATTCTGGACTTCGGACTTTGCAAGTCAATGTTTGGATCGACCAGTGTGGATGATTCTGCAGAATCCGTCGATGGCTTGCTGATCGGCTCGCCGCTGTTCATGGCGCCCGAACAAGCCCAAGGAAAAAACGATGAAGTCGATCCACGCAGCGACATTTACTCACTTGGAGTCACCATTTACATGACTCTGCTGCGTCGACACCCGGTGGTGGTGACCACTGACGATCGGTCCGCCGCCATCAAAGAAGCCGCCTCGGGCACGGTTGAGCTACCCACGAAACTCAACCCCAACTTCAGCAAGACGCTTGAGCAAATCTTACTGAAGTCACTCGCTCACGATCCAAATGATCGCTACGCATCAGCCAGCGAATTCGCCGAAGACCTTCGGCGATTCGCGGCCAATCGTGAACACCGTTCTTGAGCGTGCGATTCTAAAAACCAGAGTCGCGACTTCAAAAACGGTTCTCTGCTACAAAGCTATTCACCACCGTCGTCTGCTTCTGATTCGGCGAGAAGTCGCTCGTACTCCTCGACATCCGACTCCGATGCCGTGTCTGCAATATTTCCTGTTTGCTTGCCACAGCCGATGGAAACACAACTGAACGACAAGACTCCCAAGAGTAGGCAAAACCGCAACATAAAACTCTCCTAAGTAAAAACAGACTTGATTGATTGTAAAAGGCCAGTATCCCTAATGAAAGGAACACCGGCCTTTACTTTACACGCTTCTCGGCAAGACGCCGAGATGCCAATGCTCTACTGGTTCAGCTGCTCTTGGATCGTTTCACCAGATGCTCTCGATCCCAACGCACCCCACAACCCATAAGGGCTCTTGCTGCCTGGGGCGTTTTCATTGGCTGCATTGCCATTATGCCAGACCATGTGAGCTCTACGATCACCAGCTTCGACCGAATCTGTCATGAAGATGACAGCACCATCGCCCATCAGCACATGAACACCACCTTGGTGACGACTTGACATTGGGGCCACGGCACTTCGGTGCCAGTTTCCATTCGAGCAAAACTCACTATTGGGCGGCAAAATCGTATTACAAACACCGAACACGCCTGCGTAGTCCGCCCAACGGAATCCGCGACCTTCGACTGCTCCTCGAAAATTCGTGCCCGCTGCCCAAAAAGTTGGACGCTCAGGATCGATAATCATCAGGTCAGCACACAAACTAGGATTCCTCACCAAATTCGGCTCGCTATTGTTTGCGCTGTCAGCACCATTCGTAGCCTGTGTACGAATGTCGCGATCACCTAGGTCAGTAGCAATCTCTCCCATCGCGATCGTGTTGGACAAACCATCCAAGACGTCACGAAAACGCTGAGCTTGGTGAGCAACAAAGAAGCCTCGTTGAGCCGCTCGCGTTTGCTGTGCCCAACCACTAATGACAGGATAAGGAGGACCTGAAGGCACGTTGTTTGGACACATGGCACGGACGCAAAGCCCGCCATCCCGCTGTCGAAAAATTGAATCTCCAAGACACGCTACGTAGTTGGTTCGCCCCAGGGCTGGCAAGCCAACCCCTGGATCACTTGGACAACGTAATGTCGGCACTTCGGTGGACCAAGGAGCGTACTGTAGACGATGCGGAGTGGGCCCCATCGCCGGGTACTGACGGTCACCATTCAGAGGATTGCTAATCTGGGTCCACAAGCCCTGTTGCTCCAAGAATGGCATCAAGCCGACCAAAATGCTCAATCGGTGATTCGAGCCCATCGCGCCGTTGTTGTTCAAGTTAGACCAAATATTGGCGGCTTGCGGGGGTGCAGCTCCCGAACCATGGATCGGCAAACGTTTGTAAGCCGAGTGATAGTTGTGAATCGAAAGACCAATGTTCTTGAAGTTGTTGCTACAACTCATTCTGCGAGCTGCTTCGCGAGCAGCTTGGACGGCAGGTAGCAACAGCCCCACCAAAATTCCAATGATTGCGATAACGACCAATAGCTCCACAAGCGTGAAGCCGGCCCTACGTTGACGATCTGACATTCAGAAAACTCCTGAGAGAAAGAAAAGAGAAGAAAAGGCTCAAAAAGCCTGCAAGCGCAATTGTACACTATGCAGCAAGTAAAACTCGACGCGATAGTTGTGAATTTCATTCAAAAACCGGGTAGAAACACCCTAATGAGCACTTTAGGATCGGTCATACCCCCAGAATTGTCAATATGGCAAAACCTGGCTTTGCCTGCGAAAAACCAACCCAGCTTAACAATCAGCTTAAATCCAGTTGTGCAGCGAGGACGATTCCCAATTACCCATGGAAGATCTGATGATCAGACCGAAATTTGCTATCACGGATTATTCACCAACGGATAGTGGCCTGATCTCCAATGCATTATTCGTCACTCCTGTGAAATCGATGACCGACGCAATTGGCCGGAACACAGCCTGAGCAAAGATCCACGATGGGTCGCCCCCTTACGCCCAGGCCTACGACGAACTCAGCGCCTGTGAATCTTCTTGGATGGATCAACTGGGCAGCTTTCGTTCAATTCTGCAATCTGTCTGTTACTATCGAAGGCTCTCGCGAAACCAATCTATAACAGCAATACGATGCCTCAACTCTCTCCGTCAGGTACTCAGTTAGTCCAGACACTTGCCAACCGTTACGCGCTCTCCATCGATGCCGTCACCCACATGTTGGTCGCGGTTAGCAATGGGAATGGAACAATGGCCCAATTCGGCCATCCCGAATTCTGCGGATCTGGCCAATGGATGCGCGGCGGCATGACGATGGTTAGCGATCTGTTCAACCACAACCTGAAATGCTTGGTGGACAACCTGTGCAACGATATCGCCAACGAGCTTGCGAAACATCAATCGAGCCCTTTCGGCGTTTCGTTTCAGTCACAGCAGCAGAATGGATCGAATGCGCAGTCCCAGGCAAGCGGCAATACCGGAGGTCAGAACAGTCTCTTTGTTCCCGACCCCACGACGAATTGGTGGCCTACCGAACTTGGCACGCCATCTTCGATGGGTTCGCAGAACAGTCTTCGATACGCTTACTTCGCAGGTGCGCGCCGGCTAGCTGTAACCACTGGTGGGGCACCCTGGGTCTATGACACACTGGATCATCAGATCAGCGGATTCGGCCAACAGCAGGGCGGCGGTCAATCGATCACCTTCAGCAGCCAGTATGGCACCGTCGATCTTTCGACGCTTCCAGTCGTGTCACGCGACGGACAGATCATCCCTCAGCCAACTGCCTCTTCAACAAACAACCAACCGGAAAACGTTCCAACTGCGAGTGATCCAGAGACCATCGAATCTACTAGGGCCTGTGATGCAAGCCAGCCAATTGCATCGGAACAAGAAACACCGGAGCCAGAAAAAACTGAAGACGCAATCGAGACACTTGAGCGTCTTGGTGCGTTGAAAGAAAAAGGGTACATCACCGAGGAAGAATTTGCGGCAAAGAAGATCGACCTCCTCGGCCGACTTTAGTTTGTTCAGCGTTTGCTTCATTAGTGACTCATTCACGAAGGCCGACCGACTTTCCATCTAATTGCCAAACCGTGTCGATCTTCATGCCCAGGTGCGTCATCCCCGTTACCGGAACATCAACGACGAATGTAGAACCTTCGACGGTACCTTTCTGCGCCGAAGCACCACTGACAATCAAGAACGTGTTCAAGACCTCTGGCTCATCGTGACCACCGCCATGCCCTTTGCCACGACCGCCATGATCGGTCGAAACGATGACCAGCCAGTCTTCGCCTTCATAATTTGAACGCTGCTTCATCGCGCCGACGACTTCACCCAGATGGGTGTCAACCTGCTCTATCGCAGCAACGTACTCGGGCACCGTTGGATGAAATCCAAACTGATGGCCCGATTCATCAACCGCGCCAAAATACACCATCGCGACGTGCGGCTGACCGGATCGTAAGAATTCGGCAGCCGTCTCAGCCAGCAAAGCATCCGTGTCTCGGTAGCTCTTGACGCCATGCGAATCATAGACGACACGCACGTCCGCCGATTGAACGATGTGCTTGTCGATCGGCTCCCAATTCACAAAGGAACCGGTCCGCGCCGCCGGCCAGCGATGTTTCACCCGTTGAAAGAAGTGTGGAAACTCTGCATAGTTCTTGCCTTCAAATGAATTGTCGTGAACGCCGTGCTTATCAGCCCACACACCCGTTAGAAAACTCGACCATCCAGGCCCACTCACCGTGTCATTCTTGCGGTACTTGCCCAGAATGGTCGTTCGGTTACTGAAACCACCTTCCGCGATCAGGCGGTCCAGATGTGGCGTGTTCGCTTTTGCAAGGCTATCGGGCCGGCAGCCATCAATGCCAATCACCAACAGCCGGGACGATGGCGTCTGAGCCAATATCGGCGCGTCGACAAGGCAGGCAAAGTAAACGGTCAAACAAACCAGGAATGCTACTCTCATGTTGTTCCTTAAAACTGCCGTGAGGTTAGTGTTGCTCGCCTGCTGCTTTCCCAAGCGTCCATGACAGTTGCGGCCACAGCAGGACACTGTGCCAGAACGGGACTCTAAACCTGTCCGCTATCATCGCAATTCAAGCGAAACGATTTGGCTGGCCCCTCCTAGTGTGACAACACTGACTCCATCCATGACATCGCTCTTTGACACAGCTGCAAAACGCGGATCAGTAAGCTCAACTCTAACTCGTGAATCCGCGATTTCGGACTCGGTGAGCGCAAACACCTGCTCGCCAATTTTGATGCTGGCAGTATCGTCGATCCCCAAAATCTTCACCTCGAAACCCTCCTTGCGATTGATCGCGTAGACATCCACCGAAGGAACGACTTGAAGCGGTTCGTAGTCGCCGTAAAGACCGTGCCTCACTTGCACCAATCCGCCAGGAATGCCGTCAGGCACTTCGAAGTAATCGAGAGTCTTGTAGTAGTCCGAAGCAAAAACACCAGTTGAGCTGGCAAAGTAATTCAGGTCATTGTACTGAGGGTCGAGTTTCTGTCCTGGATTTACACTGGGCATAGTCGGATCGGCGGGAGTTCCATGATGCGACTGGAGCGATTGAATTTCTGAATCGATTTGCGAGGTCTTTGTTTCGTTCAAGAAGAACGATCCCCACTGGTTGAAAACTCGAAGTGCGTCGGGAGAACGCTGATTGAGGTCGCTGGCAAAAAAACCAAAGTGCCTCGCGGTGCCCAAATACAATAGTTTGGGCGTTTTATCGTCGTCGTTCGTGGGTAACAGGTACGTCCGATATCCCTTCGCGGATGATCCTAACGCACCCTCAATCTCGGAATATAGCCGCGTCTTCCGATACTCAGCGTAGTGCCATTGGTCCTCGCCCCACTCAATCGTGAACTCATCGGATGGATGAACTGCAAACGCGAACGCCTCAACCGGACGCTGACTAAATTCCGGAGTCCAGACAACCGGTGCATTCGAACTCGGAACGATGGGGAGCAGATGCAAGAGCGGTGAACTCGTTTTGCCAAAAATGGTTCTATTGCTCAACGGAATATCATCGGCTGCCACGCCCGCCTGCGCATAATCAATCTCTTGGAAGCGATTGGCCGATGGCAGGTCGGCAAAACGCGGTGTGCCTCCTTCGGCCACAGGCATTTGACCTTCCAACCACCAAGGCGAGAGGACACCTAGAGTGGCCAAGACGCCACCACGACGAACCGTGATTGTCCCGTTACTGACATTGGGCGGAACGACAATGCGAACAGTTTCACCTTTGTCGAACTCCAACGCACTGGCAATGATCTCCGCCGTCACGATTTGATCGTCAATCAGAATCGTTGCGGCACTCAAATTGGTTCCGTTGAGCAACACATTGGCCCCAGTTAAGGTCGAGTCACCGACTGCTGCAACCACTGTTGGCACCACGTCGATCTTCAACGCCAATTCATCGGCCTGTTGTTGAGTTGCGATGATCTGGTCTGACAATACAACCCAACCACCGGGGAAATTGAGAGGTAGTCGCATCCGGTACTCGTCACCTTCGACGTGAACAGCTTCATAGCTATTGGGAAAAACACGTAGTTGACCTTGGTTGCCGTAGGGCACCAGAAACTTAATTTGAACCCGCCTTGGTCGCTCTTCGTTTTCTTCGGACTCATCTCGAACGACTGTAAAATTGACGAGGCTGCCAGCTTGTACCTGCTGTGACTGCAGGCCTGTGTATTGAAAAGCCGTCCCACGCGTGGGAACGTGCTCCACAAAATCGCCAATCTGCCCTGTCCGCGATTCAGGACTTTTCGTGAGGACGTCAATCCGATGCCGCCCACCCAATGTTTCCAACTCCAATGACTGATAAGCACCCCCATACCGTGGGGCAGGTACAAAGTGCTTGCAGTTGCCAAGAAGACTTTCGTCAAGGCATCCAGCAACTAGCTGGCTATCAGCCCAGAGGCGGAACTGATTTCCCGCGATACCCGCCACCGTGGTTTGGTCAATTCGCGGAACTCGATCCGGGATCGCCCGTCGCGGGTACGTCTGGACGAAGTGGGGCACAATTTGCAAAGCGTACCGAGACTCGGCATCTTCTAAGCCAATCTGCCCTGTTCTCGCACGTATGGGGACTTTGTAGGTCGCTGAACTACCGTCGTCGGCAACCCAGCTAGGTGAGACCTTTGAGTCTGTGACGGAGACAGACGCGAGTGACCTTAGATTGGAAGACGTCCTACCGTTGGTCTGAAACACCAATCTTGATTTGTCCGTCAAGCCGACTCCGCGAACTTCGACAAATTGACCAACATTGGACGATGGCACAGCTGTATCGGCAGGGGCACCGATCGTCGCGGTGGCATGGATCGAGTTTATCGACGGCACAACAGTCGGTGGTCGAGGCACGGCATCGAACCGAACAACTCGCCTCAATCCAGAATCGCCAACAATCCTCAGCTCTGTCTTGGACGCCGGAGGAATGAATGGCGTCGACGAAACGTCAGGCCATGAAGCATAACCTGCGGTCGTTCTTTCAAACTGACCAGTGTCAGCATTGAACGATGATCTGTTCGATACGATCAGAGCGCCAGGGTTAATATTTCTCCCGGACGAAAACAATTCAACTTGTTCCAATGACGGATTCCACCTAACAGTCCTGGCCCAAGAAAGTCTATTTTTATATCCAAAACCCGTTCCATTCACGCGATAGGTAGGCATACCTGATGGCGTGGCGTCGGTGAGCACTTGGCTGCCATCGCTACTGATTTCTTGCCAACGCGATAAATCGGAAGTGAAGCGAATCCAGGTGCTACGTTTCAGATCGCGTACCACACTGAGGAAATCACTCTCTGCATCACCCCCAGTGATTTCGGGTCTCAAAAAACCGATCAAAAGACCATTCTCGGCGTCAACTACCCAGGCTCGTTGCGAGCTATGCTCTGGCTCAATCCAAATCACCAAGTATTCGTCACCCGCAACAATTTCCGCATCGCCAACTGGGATAACGGAACCCTGCAGATGGTCGCCCGGCACGACCTGAAGTGCTTCGACGAGAAACGAATCGTCGAGAAATTCGCCTTGGCCCTGCCCACGAAGCGATTCATACAGTGACTGTTGATCAACCACAGCGGTTTGTGAGCCGTCATCCAACTGTGCTCGGATCAGCCGCCCGCGACTTCCGATCCAAGCAGCCTGGAAGTCAGACGTCTGCGCGACAACACTGATCTTGTCATCCGTCGCGTCTAATTCTTGCAGCAACACGGGTTGCGAAACGCCGTCCGGACCTGCCAACTGAAGAAACTGGAAACCGTTTCTTGTGAGTGGGGAATCATTGCTCAGACTCGCCCAGGTTAGAGTGTCTTCTCGTCTGACGGAACCGTCACTGCCATCATTCTTGATCTGGTGAAATTGTTCTTCGGTGAGCGTTCGATAGCGAAACGACGACTCCCCATTGTTGATGTAACTACCACCCCTGCGATAGTAGTACGAATAAGGGTAGTGGACAGGAACCGCAGCAATTGAAAGAAGCACGTCGCCAACTTCGGTTGTTATCAACCCCGAAACAAAATCACTTGGCAACGTTATCTGGCCGGTGCCCCGCAAGTGGTCAATGAGGCGAAGCGGTACAGCCCGGTGCGTCAGGCCAACTTCCGCGTCGCCTTCGGTGCTGCTAGCTGCCACTGGAACCAGCACGTCAGTACTACCGTCTTTCAGCAACGGAATCGTAATGACTTGGCCAGGGTTTGCCGAAGCGATCGTTGTGTCGAATGCCATGCCGCTTTCGGGACGAATGCTGGCTAGATCAATCGCACCAAATTCGCGATCTCTTTCGTCGCCTGTCCGCCACCACAGGAAAGCGTCGTCAAGGATCAACTTGTTGCCAGCGATGTCTTCCAAATAGCCATGCGTTTTCAGACTAACAGCACCATCGGTATTCTCGGTTAGCTGATCAATCCCAACATCAATCAACCAGTAGTCATCGGCATCCGTCTTGCGAATGGCCACTTCACGATCAAGCCCCTCAGAAATGTCCTCGTTTGAAATTGCGGTGGTGGCAGAGATCGACTGGAAGCTCTCATCGGTAAGATCGGATGTACCAATGATCGTGATTGGCAACTGGGTCATCGCCGTACCGAGTGAGTCTGGGTACTGGACCTCCGGCAACTCACGATCCACCGTAAAATTCAATTTCGGAACTGGAAAATCAATCGCTGCCTCGTCCACTTCGATTTGCAAGCCAACTTCCCTCTCCCTGGAGCCGAACGTGTAAGTCAAAATACGCAACCGATCATTAACTTCATTGTGGTTAACGGAAAAAGAATCACCTTGCGTAAATTCAGCTAAATCAATCTCCACTTCTTCACCGCGATGATCAACGCTCACAAGTTTCGCGCGACGCGTGAGCGGATCGGAATCGACTGGCCAATTGATCTTTCCCTCGATGGTAGCGTCGGACGTGATGCGATCGTGATTCGTTGTCTCGTTTGGCGCGGTATCGTTCGCCAACCGCATTACGTACGAATCTGGCTCCTCGACTATCTGGTTGATGACTGACAGAATGTCGCCAGGACTCACGACGCCATTGTTATCGACATCTGGGAAAATCGATTGCGTCGTAGCCAACGTGTCGACTGGTGAGTCAGCGGGCATGAAACGCTGCTCCGAAACGAACGCAATGACCTCTAAGATATCCGATGGCGTGACGACCAAGTCGTTGTTGACATCTTGGGGCAAGTATGGATTGTGCAAATCACCGGCGAGCATCTCACGGCGAGTCAATACTTGAAACGACAACCTGCGTGGACGTTGTTTATGCTGAAGTCGCTTGCCCCAAAGTCGTCCGTAGGTGCGGCGAGTCATCAAACGATTTCCTAACGCGTATTCGATTCAGCGGCAGCGACATCGGCTCGCCTGCCCAGCCCCCCCAGCGTACTCGCTCTAGCAGTGTACTCGCTCTAGCGGCCCGTCTGTCGCGATGCAGCTAAAAGTTATCTCCATCGATCAGTCCGCCAAGCGAACCGAGAATTGATCCCTCGCCCTTGCCGCCGCTCCCGGCGTTCATCAAGACGCGGCCAGCGAGACGAGAGAACGGCAGACTTTGTAGCCAGACGCGGCCGGTGCCTCGCAGCGTCGCCAGAAACATGCCTTCGCCGCCGAAGAACATGCTCTTGAGGTTTCCCGCTCGTTCGATGTCGTACTGAATGTGCGGTTCAAATGCGACCAAACAACCAGTGTCAACTCGCAAGGTTTCATTGTTTAACTGGCGTTCGATCACCGTGCCCCCTGCGTGAATAAAGGCCATGCCGTCGCCAACCAGTTTTTGCAAGATAAAGCCCTCGCCGCCAAACAGTCCTGCACCAAACTTTTTGTTGAACGCGATTGTCACCTTCGTTCCGTAGGCGGCGCATAGAAACGCATCTTTTTGACACAGCAAATCGTTGCCTGCGATCGAAGCCAGATCGATCGGAATAATCTTGCCAGGATAGGGTGCCGCGAATGCCACATGACTCTTGCCGTGGCCTCGATGCGTAAAGTGAGTCATGAAGATTGACTCGCCGGTGACGGCGCGTTTGCCCGCACTGAGCACCTTTCCAAAGAACCCTTGCTCGGGCTCCGAACCGTCCCCCATCTTCGTCTCAAACTGGATACCTTCCTCCATATAGGTCATCGCGCCAGCTTCGGCGATCACGGTTTCGGAGGGATCCAGTTCAACAATCGCCATCTGCATATCGTCGCCAACGATCTCGTAGTCGACTTCGTGGCAGTACTGTCGAGTCGGACTCGAAGCAAGGACTTCCTCAACCACTTCAACAGCCTTCTCTGGCACATCGATCACACCCTGGCATTCGGGACAACGTACCCTTTTGCCTGCGTACTGATCTGAAACACGAAGCTCTCGACCGCAACGACAAGTGAGATTCATGAGGCACCTTGATTGACGTAGGTTTCCGTTAAAATTCTGTGACGCTTTAAGCCATTTGGGGCTCACTCTAATCCAACTTCGGGCGCAGAAAGCATCGAAACGAGGATCTTAGTGCATCAACCATGCCATCGTCGATCTTCGCGTCACCGAACGATGCGGTTCGTGAAAAAATCGCATCGGCTGGCCGGTAACGACTTTCCGTCGCCAGGCCACAGGTAGGGCGTGAGGACCAGATCGCATAAAGCCCGCACGCGAGCGATTAAAGCTGCGTTGCCACCAGATCGCGAGGGACTAACTGACTACCGCTAAGGAGCCTCTCGCAACTGCCCTGCGATCAGCATTCGGGCGGTTGCAGCTAGATCCTTGTCGCTTCTATCTCCCTCGATGGCCGGAGGCTCGTGCGAGAAGCGAAATTTCTCGAGTTCTTTGAGACCGTGGGGTGCGGGGGAAAAGCTAGAGAGAAACGCTTGCCATTGGGCGGCTTCATCCCTGCTGAGACCACGGTGCCACATGCAGTACGTGGCCAAACTCTCGTCGTCGAGGATCGTTTTGCCAAAGGCAGCTTGCTGAGCCTCGGCAGTCGGTCGCGTCCAGAAGGCATACAGAACGGTGGGGTATCGGAACAGTTTCCCCCCATTTGTCTCGATGTCTCTTTGCCAGCGGACGATGCTTTGTTCAACATCCCATTGGCCGTTGGTGAAAACCGGCTTCTTGGTCAGATGCAGCTTCACCGCAAGTTTATCGCTTCCTGTCAGAGCACTTGGCCAGAAAGCTCGCATGATGGGATCGGCAAGAATGCGGAAGGCTACTGGTTTTGCTGCCGTCGGTTTCACTTGCTTGGATTTTTCCCATGCTGCGATCTGTTTCGCGTAGGCATCGGTGGATTCCAGATAAGCGTTGATCGATTTCTTTAACGCTAACTCATGTGCAAAGAATGCCAAGCAACTCGGAACTGCCGCGTCGGAAGAGCGACCCATCTTGTTTGCGACAAACCGCTGGAAGAAAATTAGTAATCGTTCCCGATGTTCAGTGTGCACCGCTTCCTTCATCGCTCGGACAAACTCAGGTATTTGTTCGATCGACATATACGATCGCTCCAGGAGATACTGCCCAGCACGCGCCAAAGTCGATTCGAAGACTTGCTCATTGTCTTCGCCGCTGTCATGGAATTCCATCGTCAACTGATAGAGCGACAGGTTGATCAGGTCTCGTCGGAAACCACGATCCAAGAACGTTTCTAACTTGTCCCAGCCTACCTGGCCGCGCAGTTCCCCACCGAGCCATGAGACCAAATGATCGACTACTTCATCGATGGCCTTTTGCCGAGTTTCCATTTCGCTCAGAAGATCATCGCTGCCGCGAAATCGTTCCATGTAGAGAAAAACGCTACCCAACGAGGTGTCCCACTGATGATACGAACCATGACCACCCACATCACCCGGCATTTCGGTATCAAAGGGCCCATCGAATCGGTGCTTACCACCGACGAATCTCGTGTCGGTGGTCCCGAATGCTATCGCAATGCGTTTCAACTCATCCGTTGTCAACGAATGAGTTTCGTCATCTGCTTGCGTCCAGCAAGAAAGCGAACGTTCGATACTTCCCTCCTGCGGCGTCAACTCGATCTCATAGTGATTGTTGCTAGAACAACCAATAATAATCGGGAGGACGAAAAGGACTACCACAGCGGGTGAGAAACGATTCATTGCATGAACAACTGGAG
>CAYUGI010000089.1:0-22518 GCA_964444105.1 uncultured Pirellulaceae bacterium | reverse complement strand
CATCGTGAATTCGCCGGGCCGAGCCATCCGAGCCCCCGCGACCACGAATGCGTCCAATACTGCCGATAGGACCGGTCCCGATCCATAGGTATGAAATTCCGCCGACGGTTGCCCAGTGTAACTACGGCGGGTAGGCCAATATGAAAGCCGCCCATCCACTTTGCCGATTGGACTGTCTGTCGCAATTTCACAATCCAAGGCAACCGCGGCCGACGCTTCCGCCGTTAAGACTTTCAAACGTCTCAGGATCGCTGACACCTGGTCACCCGAGACGCGAACAACGCCACGCAGCGCAGGTGTCGAGGGGGACGCGATCGCAACAATCGTTTCGCTAGCGTCATTCATGATTCACGCTTCGAGAGAATGTCATTCACTTCAGCGATTCGTCGCCAAGCTACCAGACATCATCGTATCTTGAACCTTTTCCATTCTCTCAAGAACCTTCAGCGCATCAGCTGGCGAGATCAGGGCTTCTAACAAGATCGCGGGCTCGTCGGGATAGTTAGCGGGGTAAACCAAATTCACAGGGATCGTCGATCGGTCAGCACGACTTAGATCACGAGCGATACGTTCCTCGCTCAGCGTATCGTCAACGACGATCAGCTCAACATTCAATTCTTCTAGCTTCTTTAGTACTTCGGCGTTCGAGAAGACACGCTTCTCGTTGAGTTTACAAGTCGGTCACCAATGGGCGGTATAGTCGACCCAGACCGCCCTCCGCGTTTTACTAAGCGTCTGCTTCACCTTTCCCGGATTCCATTCCTGCCAAGCTAAACCGCCGACACGGTGAGCCGATCCGACTGCCGAACGTTCATTGGCAGCACTGAAACACATCCAGCCGCCGACGACAAAGATCGCTAGCGGCATGATGTACCCAAAGGCCCAGCGTTTTCCGTCGGGAACATGGGGGGCGGAGTAGTTGCCGTAATAGAATGCCGCCAAGCCAATCACAACCAGCGCCATCGCAAGCCAAGAAAGCCCGCCAACACCCGTTTGATTGCCGAACGCCTGCATGAAAAACGCGACTGTGGCAAACAATGCAAAGGCCATGGTTACTTTGAATGTTTCCATCCACGCGCCGGGTCGCGGCAGTTTGTTAATCAATGCCGGGAAGAAGCACAGCAGCAGGTACGGCACGGCGATTCCAAGTGCGAAGACCGTGAAAAGGATCATCGCGATGCCAGCAGGCTGTGCCAAGGTGTAGCTCATCGCGGCCCCCAGAAATGGGCCCGAGCATGGCGTGGCGACAAGCGTCGTGAGAACGCCTGAGAGAAACGATGACGTGTAGCCTTCTTTCCCTTGAACCGTACCACCGACTCGTGTCATCGAGGTGCCAAATTCAAAAACTCCCGCCATGTTTAAGCCGAGCAAGAACAGCAGGACGATCATTGAACAGACAAAGTACGGGTTGCCCATTTGAGCGCCCCAGTTGATGTCTTGCCCTAGCGAAAGCTTGATCGCAAGTATGATCCCAGCCAACACCCACATCGCAACAACCAGTCCAGCCGCGAACGCGATTCCGTGCATGCGAATTTTCGCAGGATCGCTGCCAGCTTGCTTTACAAAACCCATTACCTTCAGACCTAAGACTGGAAAGACGCAGGGCATCAGATTCAAAATCATTCCGCCAACGAAGGCTCCAAACATGGCTGACCAAAACGTGGTCTGGTTGTTGGAACTCACTCCGCCTGAACCGACCGGATTAGCATCCATATCCGCCAGGGTGAGGTAGCTTATTTTTTCGTTAGGGTCATAAAGCTTCGCCATCTCCGCAATCGCTTCGGGACTATCTTTGACAACAGTCGAAGCGATCGCGGAGCCAGCGGCAACTGAATCGGAATCAATGAACGGTGCCGGAGGAGGACCGTGGTTTGATTCGTCCGCAGATGCATGTGTGTCACTTGGGCCAAGATCCATTGGCGGTGCATCAAACGTGATCCCGGCTGACTGACTTGGATCGGGCTCAGGCGGTTGTGCCTTTGGAACAGGCGGCTGAGCGTCTGGAGCAGGGGGGGCCATCGACTGGTCGTTTTCTTGAGGCTTTGCGACTTTACCAGCGGCACCATCAACCCATTTGGTTTCGGCGGCCGCGTCCAAGGCGATCGCTCGTTTTGCTGCCGTCAGCATCACGGCGGTTCCTTTATTCCCACTATCACCAACGGCAATCGTTGTCTTGAACTTCATTGCCGCAGGAGGATGGCAAGCGTTTTCGGTGCAGGCCTGGTAGACAATGAAACCTTCCACGCTGTGCTCTCCCGCAGGCGTTCCAACAGGAATGCTAACCGGCAACGACCAAGTGACTTTTCCGTGGTGGTATTTCAAAGGCAACGAAGGAATCTTGTTGTCCAAGATCACTTCGGCAGGCGTTGTCGGCGTGCCGATCTTCAAGCCACTCTTTTGCGTGACCACAAAGTTGGTTGATGAACTCGCATCATCGACTGCCGATGTGTAGACATGAAACCCGGAGTCTGGCGTGGCTGTAAACTGAATCGCACCTGTTTCACCGGCGGGAATGGACTGTGAAGCCACTGCCGTCCACATCACAGGATTCTTCGGTTCGCGATAGGGCTTCGTTTGTGCAAACTCCAGCTCGATGGTTTTTGCTTCATCGGTGGGTGCGTCGGCAACGGTTTGTGTTGGCTGAGTCTCTCCAGCGAATTTCGCGACCAGTGTTTCTCGCACTGGCGTACACATTCCAGCATCGGAACACGTCTGACCGAGCACCTTGACGGTAATGTCGCCTTGATAGCCCGGCGGCAAAACAATGGGAGCCGTCCACACGACCGCGCCATGGAACTCTTCGATTGTGACCCCTTCAAATACGTCAGACTGTGACTTCGTCGGCTCGTGGTCAGGCTTAAAAGGCTCGGTTAGTTGGATGCCCTTGGGTGCAACCAAATCGATTTCGGTGGGCAACGGTCCGCCGCGTTGCTGAGTGGTCGAGAAAACGTGCCAGTCACCCGAAAGAACGGCTTCGACTTCTAACACACCTTCGTCCGTACCGGCCATCAGTTTGTAGGTCGCCGACCAAGCTGCAGCCTTCTGTGGCTTGGACCCAAACCCACCTCCGGAGCGAGGACCAAACGTTCGGGGCAGTTTGATCCCGCCCTGGGCATCGACAGACGCAAGCCAAGACGACGGACCCAATGCACCTGCACCGAAAAACGCAATCGTCACGGCAGCAAGAATGTTCCCCAGCAACGTGAAAGGATGCTGGCGAGCTGAAATGCTGGAATATGCTGACATCGGCCTGGCTTGTTTTTTGCGAAAACGCATTGGTTGAAACAGTGGTGTGCGTGTTTGGGTGTAGTCAACTGTATCGGCGACCGTGAACGTCATTAGGTAGGCGATTGCCGACCGGAATTCTACTTCTGATGCGATTTGGGAGTCAATGTTTGCCTAAAGCTCCTGAATTGCTAGATCATCAACGGCGAGCCCTACCAAATCTTCGATTCGTCTCGTGATTCGGTGGTCGTCCGCTGCGAAAGTTCGCTTCTCGATGCCCAGCCAGATCAACCAATTCGCCAGGCTAATCCAGATCGAAATTCGATGAAGTTGGCCCGCAAGACACTCAAACTGGTCGATTGAGTATCCCCGTAGTGATGACGATTGGTTCTGATGCCCCGCCAAGATCGCCGCCCAGACATCCCGAGGGATTTCCCGGCCTTGCAAGAAGCTACCGCCCCATCGCACGAGATCGGCGAGTGGTGTGTCGACACGGATCGCATCAAAATCCACCAGCCCCGTGACGCGTGAACTAGTGAACAAAATATGTTCACGGTGGACGTCCCGCAACACAAATTGCGTTGGCATCGGGTCACCCAACGACCCCCTTACGGATTGGGAAAAGTTCTGATGCACTGAAATCCAATTTCGTTGCAATAGACTGAACGCTCTTTCTAGCTGCCGCGAAAGCGAATCAGAGAAGGATCGAAAGTCGACATCGGCTAGTCGCCGCAGCAATCCATCGATCTCAGCGGCTCGGCGAACACGCTCGTCGACTGCTGGAGCACGCTGCTGCATGCTACTTAGTTTCTCGACACATCGATGAAAAACGCCGATCGCTTCGGCGCCAGCTCGAATAGTCGATAACGAAGCATCTTTGGCGGCCGTCTCTCCTGCCACCCAAGTTGAGAAATCCCATAGGTATCCGTTGGACCATCGCGAACTTTGGCCATCAATGTGAAGCGGCAATTGGCTGGGGACAAAACTGCAGCCACTCGATGCTGCGGTCTCAACGACCTGGTGAACCTGATGAACGCGCCGCGTGGCGGTCCCTTTGGCCCAACGTCTCAGCGCAAAGAAATCGCCTGATTGCGTCTGACATCGAAAGACCATCGCCCCGCTTAGTCCTGGCGGGCTCCTGACGGCCGTTTGAATTTGATGTAGCTCGACCAGAATTCGTGCAAGCTCGGTTGGAATGTGGCGATCAATCAAGATGGATCAGCCGTGCGTTCCGCGTTATCCTCGCCCCACTGGCTAGCCATAATTCCGAGAGACGACATGACGCTTGGATCGGAGCAACGCAAGTGAATATCGCGACGTTGATCATCGTCGGTCAATTCAAGATTCAACCACAACGTTTCACGCGGCATGACCGTTTCCATGCGGTCCGCCCATTCCACCAAGGTCCAAGCATTCTCCTGGTCGAACAACTCGTCGATACCAAGCTGCAGGAATTCATCTTCATCGGCAACTCGGTAAGCATCCAAGTGATGAAGCGTGATTGTCCCAGAATGAGTTTGCAATAACGTAAAGGTGGGGCTGGTCACTTCAGCAACGTCCATTCCCGCAGCATCCGCGATGGCCTGCACCAGCGTGGTCTTGCCTGCGCCCAACGTTCCAACCAAACCAAGAACAAGATTCCTGGGAAACAAATGGACCAGCTGACGAGCAAACCGGGAAATCGCAGGCAGATCCAGCGAAGCAAACGTCAAAGTGCCGGAAGAATCAGTTTGGGTCACAGAAATCGAACTTGAGAAGGGAACGGTTAAAACAACATGCAATTTACGCAACTGAAAGACAATGTCAAAGCTCGCTTGCTGCTTGGCAGGTGCCTGTAGGCTATCTGAACTCGCTTCCAAGATTCTCGCTTCTTCGCCCAATCAACGGTACCCTATGACATGACGAGGCAGCATCCTGAATCGCGCGACGACCAGGTCATGCGAAAACCATCTCTCGCGAAATGAGTCCGGCGATGAACAATTGCAGTTCCAATACCCAGCAGCCACAGGTCGATAGAGCTTCGTCCAAATCGATCGACCGCCGTCAGTTTGCCAAAGCCACCGGGGCAGCATTCGGAGCAGCCGCGGGTTTTCACTTTTTCCCGGCTCTGGGTGATAAAAAGTTAGAGAAGCCCACCCTGGCGGGAATCGGTGCCGGCGGAAAAGGAGTTGCTGACATCAACGGCGCTAAAAAGGCTGGCTTCGAGGTGGTTGCACTCGTTGATGTCGTGGATACGAAACGTTTCACGAAACTGACCGGCAAAATGAAGAAGTCAGGGCAGCTTCGCGAAGACTATCCCAACGCGGCATTCTTCACTGACTATCGTGAAATGCTGTCCGACCTTGGTGACACCGTGGACGCGGTCACTGTTTCAACACCTGACCACCATCACTTTCACGCCAGTGCCATGGCGATGAACGCCGGCAAACATGTCTACTGCCAAAAACCGTTGACGCACGGAATTTGGGAAGCTCGGATGCTTGCCCAAATCGCGCGAGAAAATGGCATCAAGACTCAGATGGGAAACCAAGCGCACGCGCAGGACCACATGCGCCACTGCGTAGAACTCATTCAAGCCGGCTTGATTGGAAAAGTGAAAGAAATTCATGCTTGGACCAATCGTCCCATCTGGCCACAAGGGTTCGCTGCACCACCGCAAAGGCAACCCGTTCCTGCGGGCATCGACTGGGAGCAGTGGATCGGCCCTGCTCCCTGGATCGACTACAGCCCCGCCATCGCGCCATTTGCTTGGCGAGGATGGTGGGACTATGGCACTGGCGCTCTGGGTGACATGGCTTGCCACATTATGGACATGGGTTATTGGGCCGTTTGCTCAAGTGGAAATTCGGACGGCATGCCAGCTTCACCGATTAGCGTCCACGCGAAACAGAATGGCGCGACTGACCTCTCTCCACCCATCAACTCCGTGATCACTTGGGACTTCGGCGAAAACGATTTTTCGACCAAGGGTGGATTCAAATTTCATTGGTACGACGGATACACCGACGCCCACTTTGACCGCGACGACTGGCGGCTCGTTAAAAACAGCAAAGAGTACAACCATCCCAGTGACGACGTGCTCCAAGGTGTCGATTTTTCAAAATACGGAAGCGTCATCATCGGCGAAAATGGAAAGCTCTTCTTTCACCGTCAGAAAGAAAACTGGGTACACAAAGCAGAGAAAGGAAAGCCTGTGGTTGGTGCCGACGACTTGCCCAACTCTTCCATTCCTAGAGCTAACGGTCAGGACAACTATCAAGAGTGGTTCGATGCGGTGACAGGCCGGATCGCGAAGAGCGAGTCAAATTTCGATCTCGCGGGACCCATGACGGAGACGATCTTGCTCGGTGTGATTGCTCAGCGAAACCCTGACACGACACTCCGTTGGAACCGTGATGAGATGAGGATCGAAGATCGACCCGACTTAGCATCACTGATCAAACGCGAATATCGTGATGGATGGAAATGGCAAGCAGGGTAGCATGCGTTCGGCAGCTTGTTGTTTGCGGGCAATGCGCCGGCAATCTATTCAGCTTTCTATCCGGCGTTCTAACCAGCAATCTATCCGGCGGATCGGGTAGTTTTTGCGGCCGATCCACTTGTTGCCTGCGCACGTTTTAGCTTTGCGATTTGCCGCCGGAGAATTCGGGCTTGTGACTGAGTTTCGTCCAATTTCTGTTGCAGGCTGGCGATCTGTTTTTCTGGATTGCGCCCCGTCCAACGATGGAACGCACCAAGCAGGATTAAAGCCTGAATCGCCTTGACGGCTGTTCCACGAAGCCGATAGACGCGAGCCAACTTCCCGACTTGCGGAATCCGCATCAGTTTGGCGATGCGAGTTGCTCGCATCGCGCGCAGGGAACGCAGAAACGAAAAGAGCGGCAAGAGAATGATCGCCAGGTCGATCCAGTGCTTTTTGCAGTACGCCAGCTTTTGATCGGCGACCGACACCATCAAGATGAACTCGCCTGCGAACGCAAACCAGATCACGCCGGTACCAAGGTGCAAACAGAGTCGAAGCCATGCGTGGTTCGCCACCTGATCTTTCATAAAGAACTCGACCACCAAGATTGGCAGAATCAACAGCGCGATGGCAATCATCGGAACACCAAAGCGTCGCTCCAATCGACGGCGAAGTCGTTTGTCGGGCCGACGCCATCCAAGCCCAGGCAACCAAAGACGGTGTCCCATTTCAGGGCTGCGTGCGCACAGACGCAGTGAAGGGCAAACGGCAAAGGCAAGCCCAAACCAATGGTACTTCCGATGTTCGGCGTCCCATGGCCGCGAGCACCAATGGATAATCGACTCCAAAGTGACGACGAACCATGCCACGGCGATCGTCGACAACACAATTGTCTCCAATAACAAAATGCCGTGCGAGTTGGCGATTTGACCCGATACGGTTTCACCCAGTTTGTCAGCACCGCGTTGCTGCAGTCCGGGAACATCGACCCACAATACGACCAAACACGCCAAACAGATTAGGTGTGTCAGCGAAACGAAAAACATGGCTTTCGCGGTGCGTCCAGCCACCCACTGACGAAAATCTTGCCGACGCTTATCAAACGCATTCACCGACATTGTTCTCCTGAAAGAAATCGCAGCACCGGGACTACAAAACCCCTGCGAAATGCCGCCTACCTTCTAGGCTGCAATCCGCTCGTTTCGGGGCGCTGCAACGGAGCAAGAGCGTTATCGCAAACACTACTTCACGCGATAACCAATCTGTGACAACGTTGATTTGACACGCTGCACATGATCGCCTTGAATCTCCAGATTCGTGTCTTTGATGGTGCCTCCTGCACCGCACGCGGCTTTCAGTTTCGACAGAACGTCCGGTAGGTCCGATGCTGGTTCCTCCAGACCGCTAACGACGGTAATCATTCGCTGGTGCTTGCGCCGATCGACTCGCACTTTGGCCGTCTGCGATTCCGGCGGTTGCCGCGCGATCGGTTCCTCCCTTGGAGGACACTCGCAATCGTCTAGTAGTTTTTCACAGTGATCACATTTTGGCGGAATGTCAAAAGGCGTGCCAGCAAACAGTCGACTCATGATTTCTTCCTCGCGGCCGCTTTCATCAATTTGGAGATCGTGCGATCAAAGCTAGACGCAAAAGCTCGCTTGTCTTTTTCGCCAAACGGGGCCGACCCACCCTGCGCCGAATCGCTGAACCCGCGCAGTTCGTGCATGAAGTCGCGCATTGCAAGACGCGAGCGAATGTTGTCCGCGGTGTATTCATCGCCACGCGGGTCAATCACCTTGATCGAATTCGCGACCAGGTCAGCGGCCAGCGGAATGTCTGCCGTGATCGCCATATCGCCTTCTTCTGCATGCTTAAGGATGTACTTGTCAGCAACATCAGCGCCGTCTCGAACAACGACCGAAGTAACCTGGGGGGCATTTGCCGGCGAAGAAACGGGGCGATTGGCAACCAACACCACCGGCAGCTCCAAACGCACGGAGGCCCGAAACACAATCTCCTTGACGTCCCGGGGCGCGGCGTCCGCGTCAATCCAAATTTTCACGTTAGCTGGTCGATCCAGTGGAGGAGCATGCTTGAAGACAACTCCATGAATTTGACAGATCAATTCTCAATTCGATAGACCGCGTCGGCAGTACGCATAATCAGCGCGTTACCATCGACAGCGGCTGAGGCCAATGTTCTTTCACCCAGATCATTCTCGGCAAGTACGTTGAACTCACGCCCCGCCTGAACCACCGTTGTCATTCCTGCTTCGTCGGTGAAGTAAATTCGGTCCTTAACCAACAGTGGCGACGCGGAGAAACTACCACCGATTCGCTTTTTGTAGATAACATCGCCGGTTTCCGCATCGACACACATGGCAATGCCATTGTCGCTGACGCTGTGGATCAAGCCATCGCGGGCGATCATCGATGGAGTGTGTGGCACGTTCTTTTCAACCGTCCACCTTAAATGCGTCTTCGTCACATCACCCTGGCCGGTTGGGTCGATCGCGATCATGCTGGGTGAGTCATAACTTGTTGACAGAAAAACAGTCCCTTGGTGGAAAACAGGTTTGGGAATCACCGAATAGCCGGTGTAATTCAACTGCCAAATGATCTCGCCGTTTATCGGATTCAACGCCAAAACGCAGTCGCTGCCAGGCGCGATCACCTGTTTACGACCAGCTACCGAAATCAACGTGGGGGTGCAAAACGAGAACTTCTTCTTCGTTTCAACAGGACGCTTCACTTCCCAAGCGACTTTGCCATCATCGGCTCGTAGGGCGACAACCTTGGGGTCAGAAGCTCCGTCACAGGTGAAGATCAAATGTTGATCGACCAAGATCGGTGTCCCGCCGTTGCCATGCACGGGCTTGAAGAACAGATCGCGGTTTTTCCAGATCACTTCACCTTCGCGATCGGTGCACACAGTGCCTTGGTACCCAAAGTGAACGTAAACGCGATCGCCATCGATGATCGGCGTTGGACTAGCGTGAGAGTTCTTCTTGTGAATCTTGCTGTTCTTCCCGCCCTTCTGATCAATCAGTGAAACAGTCTTGATCAAGCTTCCACTCTGTGAATCTAGGATCAAGAGAGAAAGGTCGTAGTTCGCTTTTTTGGGATCGGTTTCATTGTTGGTTGCGATAGCCGCCGAGAGATAGATTCGTCCATCGGACACGACAGGCGAAGACCAACCTTGCCCTGGAATCGGGGTTCGAAAGGCCAACCCCTCCTCCTTCGTCCATTGCAATGGCAAAGTCGTAGTAGAGGCGACAACACCATCCCCATTTGGCCCTCGAAAACGTGTCCAAGAATCAGCCCCTTGCAAGCCAGCACTTCCACCCAGTAGCAGGACAACACCGGCGACAAGCTTTCGCGTCGCATGCAAGCTGTGTGTGCAAAGCACAATATTCATCGTAATTCTTCGCAAAAAAGAGAGTGGCGTCTGACTGTCCATCGTACCTCACCAAGAGCTTGTCTTGTGTTTATGATAGCGTAAAGACCGAAGAAATAATGGTTCGGCCAGCACGACAAATCACGCCAGCGACTCTGAAATCGACGGACCGAAGTAAACATGACGATCTCAGAATCGCCCGAAGAAATCCAATCGCCCTGTGTCAAACAGTGTACCGTTGATTTGTCTGGAATCTGCATCGGGTGCGCGAGATCGTTGGACGAGATTGCCAACTGGTCATCTGCCTCGTCTCAGTGGAAACGTGACACTCTTTCTCGCTGCGAACAACGGAGGTCCGATCGCGCGTCAGCTGAAAATTCCTAGTACAAGCTAGTGCCGCCAACTGAATCCAAGAAACGTTCTTCATCAGAGTCATCGTTCACCGAAAACGGAGAAGACAGCACATCCGATTGTGCAAACGCTTGGTCGATGATCTGCTCACCGCCTGCAGTTGCGGCTGACTCTTGCAAACGCACAAGTTCATCAATGACTTCCTTGATATCGTTAGGTGACAGAACGCCGCTCCCATCAACGTCGTAGTACAAACCTTCGAAGGTGCGAACGGACGCGTTCAATTGTGCATCTCCACCTTCTTGGAACAGTTCGTTGATTACTACCAAAATATCATTGGGCGTTATCGTCGGCTGTCCAGCAGTGTCCGCACTGCCGTCAGAATTAAAGCGGTTCAATGGATGCTGGAAATAGGGACTGTCATCATCCAATAGTGCGACAGGCTGGCTTGCTTGAACATAGCCCTGCGACGAAATCACATAGTCCAGAATCAAGTTCAGTTCAGCCTGATCGTTCTGCACCGGAGTGACAGGGACATCGACACTGCGTTGCCCCTGTTCAATCGTAGCTTGTACCGGAACGGTTAACCGCGAAGCGTTGCCACCCGAAATATTAACGGTGACAGGGCTGTCAACGTCTGTGTTGCTACGTGTAACTCGCAAAACAACGACTCCCGTCTCTGCTTCCAAGACGTTCCCGCCAACAAAATCAGCGGAAATGCTCTCGACATCAAAAACCTGCAAGTCAACTTCGCCTGCGACGGCATTCGGAGCATTCGCTTGAAACGTTACGGTTTGAGTTGAATCAAACAAAGTGTCGTCGATGGCATTGACAGGAACTGTCACGCTTCGCTGCCCGGCTGGAATGGTGACCGAAGCGTTAACGGTCGCTTCGGACGTGTCGCTGGAGGTCAATGCAACGGCCAACGCTCCCGTGATGGATCCGCTACGAGAAACCGTCAGCATCGTTGCAGCGACGCCGTCGTCTTCATCCACCTGATTCCCTGAAAGCGTCAGGCTTAGTTCGGGCGGCGGGGTCACGGTGACCATGAACGTCTCTGATTGGGAACCACCATCATCGTCCGTCGCCACCGCGGTGACAGTGTATGTGCCGGCAGTCTGGTAAGTGTGCGTTCCATCGAATGAAGCACGTGTCGGAACTCCTGGTCCGCCGGCAGCATCGGTCGTCGCATTTCCTGTGTCGGTCGTGCCGTCGCCCCAGTCAATACTGTAGGTAAACGACTCGGTTGTTCCGGCGGCAGCACTGTCAAAGCCTGGATCTGTAATCTGACCTATGTCGGTGATCACAAGCTCATCGCCAAGCTGAATAGTCCGGTTTGACGCGACGGTTAAGACAGGCGGCGTATTTGTCACTGACGTGGTCAGTGATTGTGTCAGTTCACCAAATTGGCTTCCTCGCAGAATCACTTCGACGGGGTAGTTCGTTCCTGATTCTGGGTTGTCTGCATACACATGGCTGGCACTGACAGTAGCCGTCGGCGCATTGCGAACCGTCCAGCCTATGTCATCCAATGTCGTTACATCCAGCGGCGTGATCACCTTGCGTACGCCCTTCTCTACCAATGGCGTGACCACAGATTGCTGACCATTGCTGGTGACTTCATCCGCTAAGTGCTGGCTATTGGCTAAGGGAATGTTGCCCCCGTACAACGCGCGTGACTTGGGGCCTGTAAAGCTTGTACCGTTGCTGAATGTTTCAAACGAAGAGTTCGTCGAACCCACATACTCCAGTCCAAAACCCAGATTGTGCATCAACTCGTGTACGACAACCGTACTGAAATCGACTTCGTCATCATCCAAGCCATCCGTCGTCGCACCGAAGTGCCATTTGGTGTTGGAGTCGAACGCAATGGATCCTCCCCACGGTCCAATGTCCGTTGGATTTGCACCTTTCGCACCCTCCTGACCGCGGTACTGCAGAGTCTCCTGCCAAGCATTGATCTGATCAAGCTGTGCTTGTGTGTAGAGTCCCGGATAGCTTGTTCGCGCAAAACCAATTGAAGCTTCACCGACTTGGCGATTACCTGCTGATGACAAAGCACGAGCGCCAACGTAGATGACCAGTTCATTTTGTGCGACGGACAAATCCTGTATCGTCATCTCTTGACCAGTCGTCGGATTCGATGTCACAGCTGTCCACTTCAAGAAGCTCGTGGGCCGAATCGCTTCCAACTGATCGCTAAACCGCTCAATCACTGAAGCGGCTGCGTTCTGCAGCAACGTGCGCCGTGCTGGATCGTTGAAAAAGCTACCGACGTACTCAAATTTGATGCTCAATGGTCCCGCGTTATCTACAGTTCCAGAGACGGAGCCCGTCGTCTGAGTGTTGTCGCCCCAGTTCACAGTCGATGACAGAGAGCCAACCAGACCCGTCGTGTTGAACTGGCGACTGATTTCTGTGCTGAGACCTTCGGCTGCCAAAAGACGACGTGTCTCCAACGGCTGTATCGTCAGTCTTCGGTGTTGGGACAGATTTGATCGTCGCCGAGGAGAAGAAAGCGAGCGGCGGTTGGTACGGTATTGGTTTATCATCGTTCTCTTTCCGCGTTGATGAAGTAAACGCTTATCCAACGAAAGCATGTTGTGCGGTGGTAAATTACCGCGATTCCACTCTCGCAATCTTCATGCTGATGACGAGTTGATCGCTGCATCAAGAACCGCAACTTCAAACCGAAGCGAAACTCGAAACGCCGCGAGTGTGTACAACAAAAGAAGGGAGAATTGGATTAGGTGTATCGATAAGTGGCGGAGCGATCGTGGCGAAAAACCCGCTGTTGTGCCTCGGGGTTCTTGGTTGCCCGTTTTCACGCTGCCTGTTCAGAATCCGTCTACTCCGGTTTTTCGCGACGGAATACTGCCACGACGTCTTCAACCGGCACGACGAATAGCTGATTGTCATGCTCCAAGTCTACCGGAACAGCATTTTTTGGGTGGAACAAAATCTTGTCATATTGCCTTAATGGCAACTCTTCATCGTTTTCCACCACGGCACTGATTGTCACGATCCGCCCAGTGATTGTCGGGATTTCTGCCGCGTCGGGAAGAGCAATGCCCCCCCGAGTTTCCCGCTTGGGTTCATCCTTGCGCACCAAAACGCGGTCACCAATCGGCTCGACATACTCAAAAGAAGCTGGCTTTTTCTTTGCCATCACGGGTCCGCATTCAAGGATCAGGGCTTGGTTCAAATCGCGTCAGCGATCACGGAGGTGATTGTCCCTTAATCCGCAAACGACGTCGAGATGGGCGATTCCACTCAATCGACGTGTCTAGAGACAGACGCAAGCGAAAGGCAAGAGCCACAGGCCGAGTCGCGATTGATCAACTGGGTACGAAACTCTTGGCATGTGCCTCACGCTGAGCTAGGTCCAAGTCGTGCTGAACCATGATTCGAGCTAGCTCTTCTAAATCTGTTGTGGCTTCCCAGCCAAGTTTTTCCTTGGCCTTTGATGCATCACCCAACAGCAGATCCACTTCGGCGGGACGGAAGTAGCGAGGGTCGATCTCTACATAGTCTTGATAGTCCAAGCCCAACTGCTCGAAGGTGAGCTTACAGAAATCGCGAACCGACTCGGTGCGGCCCGTCGCCAGCACAAAATCATCCGCTTCGTCATGCTGCAAAATTCGCCACATCCCCTCGACATAATCTTTCGCGTATCCCCAGTCGCGCTTCGCGTCCAAGTTTCCCAGATACAGTTTGTCTTGGAGTCCCATTTTGATGCGGCCCGCCGCACGCGTGATCTTACGTGTAACGAATGTTTCGCCCCGTCGTTCAGACTCGTGATTGAACAGAATTCCGTTACTAGCGAAGAGATCGTAGCCACGACGATAATTGACCGTCTGATGGTAGGCGTAAACCTTCGCGCAGGCGTAAGGCGACTGCGGATTGAATGGCGTCTTCTCGGTTTGGGGCGTCTCCATGACGTCGCCGTACATTTCACTGCTGCTAGCCTGATAGACGCGAACCGGATGAGTCGCGTTGAGTAGACGGGCAGCTTCCAAAACATTGAGCGCTCCGACACCAACGGTCTGCAATGTGTAAATTGGTTGGTCGTACGAAACACGCACGTGACTTTGGGCGCCCAGATTATAGATTTCGTCAGGCTTAATCTCCGAAACCAGATTTGTCAGCGCTTGGCCATCGGTCAGATCACCGTAATGCAAATGCAGGTTCGTTTTTTCGTGCCTGTCTTTGTAAATATGATCGATGCGTTCTGTGGAGAACGTGCTACTTCGACGAACGAGCCCATGAACGTCGTAGTCCTTTCCCAGCAGAAGTTCGGCAAGGTAACTTCCATCCTGTCCAGTAATGCCGGTGATGAGCGCAGATTTTGTCATGGTTTTGATGAAGAAATTAGTGTTCGTAATGAGAAATAGAATGGATCGGTGAGCCTCTTCCCGACCGATGAAATGTTCGCTTGCCTAGACGGAACGAACACTTTGAAGCTTCATTTCATTTTGGAAAGATTGGTAAGTCTGCTGTAGGCCGTCCGAAAGATCGATCCTGTGTTTCCAACCCAATTGGTGAAGTCGCGAGACGTCGCAACATTTGAGCATCGTCCCGTCGGGGCGGTCCGGATCAGTAACAATCCGACCTTGGTAGCCGACCGTTTTGGCTACTCTTTCTGCCAGCTCCAAAATTGTCAAATCCACTCCTGTTCCCACATTGACCCAATCAGGCGGATCACCGACGGCCAACAGATGAACCAATGCATCTGCCAAATCGTCAACGTGCAAGAACTCGCGTCGAGGTGTGCCAGTGCCCCAAATCACCACCTCCTGGGCACCCGCGAGCTTCGCCTCGTGAAATCGAGACAGCATTGCAGGCAAAACGTGGCTGTGTTCAGGGTGATAGTTATCGCCAGGGCCGTACAGATTAGTAGGCATCGCGCTGTGGTACATCACACCATGCTGTCGGCGATAATACTCGCATAGTTTTAGCCCTGTGATCTTTGCCAACGCATAGGCTTCATTGGTTTTTTCAAGCTGCCCGGCAAGCAACGAGTCCTCACAAATAGGCTGAGGACAATTTCGCGGATAGATGCACGTACTGCCAAGGAACAAGAATCGCTTCACACCTGCGTTGTAAGCTGCGTGAATAGCATTGACGGCCATCAACACGTTGTCCGTCAGAAATTCGACTGGATAGCTATCATTGGCGACAATACCGCCCACCTTAGCAGCAGCAAATACAACGCTATCAATTTCGTTGGATCGAAAAAAAGAAGTTGTCTGCGAAGGATCTGTCAGATCAACTTCGTCGCGCGTTGCTGTCACGACGTGGACGGATTCTCGCTCAAAGCGTCGCAGAAGCGCCGAACCAACCATACCGCGATGGCCAGCGACGAAAACAGTGCCGGTTAGTGGTTTCATGGTGAGATTGTAAACAGCAACGAATACGAAGTCTGCGCGAGATCGAGAACAAAACTCGGTTGCTGGATTTCAGATTGGTGATAACCGTCAGATTACCTGAGGGCAGTAAGGGGCCCTTATCAGTTCGCATTGGGGTATAGTCCGCAATTGCGTCGCTGCTGATTTGCTGGCGTGTCTCTTCAACCGAACTTTCGGTCTGTTGAATCAACAGCCACTGGATGATTGTCTCTCAGACGCCGATTCTTTAACTAGCTAGTGTCATCTTGTGACGCTGGTGATCTTTTCGCACTTTTGCACGGAAGCAAACTGGTATGAAAGACGTTCGGCGCGCCCTGCTCTTCTGGCCCGCATTTACATCTGCCCTCATCATCTTGATTGCATTGATTTCGCCTCTTGAGGACGGATCGTGGCAGTCGGTCTCCAATCGGTTTGCTCAGAAATGGTCTGGCAACAAGGACGTCAATGAAGCGTCCAAAACCTTTGGCACAAACACTAGACTGGGCACAAACACCCGCAAAGTCAAAACCCATGCGCAAATCCATGCCGATTCAGGCTTGGCCTACGCACCGATCTCGCTTGCTTTGACGGAGCCGGAGACAGGTGAGACGCTCAGAAAGAACCCGGGTGCAATCGTCCTAGATAATGAGGACACGATCGAGCGTCTCAACCAAGAGATGTTTGCCGATCAGGGCAACTTTACTCTCCCACAAACGATCGCACGGCCACAAACACTGGCGCCTGTGCAGGCAACCATTCTGCCTCAAGAACCAGTTTTCTCGCAACCAGCGTTGCACGGTGCCGATAGCGAACTTTCGCGAATACCGACCCCCGATGGCACTCCTCTCGACATGGCTCCACTGGATCGCGCAACTGCCGCGTCTCCAGTCGATCTGTCCCATCCTCTTGAACGTTCAACTCTCCAGGCACGTGTTCACCAGCCTCTCGACACCCCGATCGAGATCGGACCGGCATTGCCGAGGGGCGAACAGTCCGGGACGCAAAAGGAGCGAGATAGATCGAATGACGTTCGCTCGTCGGTCCTGCCAAAGTCGGTTCGCAGTTTGGCCAAAATGCGCCCGCGAATCGAAAACGCAAGTCGTTCGGATCGAATGGCTGAAGAGGCGAATCGATCGTCAGCAGAATCGCGAGATTCACATGAGCCCACCGTTAAACCCACCGTTACAGGAAACCCCGGTACATGGCCACTTACGCCACGGCTTATCGAGCAGCTCACGCAGCTAACTGAGCAACTACCGCCCAGCGAGGCGAACAGTCGGCCGATCCATGACTGGGCGACAAGTGTCAGCGCAGGGCTGAGCCAACTGAATAGCCTCCCACGACTCGGCGATTCTGATGCGGGGGAACTAATTGAACAGCTCAATGGTTTGGCCAGCAGTGGATTGCAACACGCAGAACGAATTGCAGATCGTCAAATTCAGATCACCTACCTTCAGACAGCGCATGGTTTGAAAAGACGCATGGCAGTTTGGCAGCCGGTATGGACTGTCGTTTCCCAGCAGCATTCGGCGGATTCGCTCGGCTCGAAAGACGCGACAGAAACCGATGTCGCTTCGAGCGTCAATTCGATACGTTCTGAACTGGCTGCAACCGGAGACGCGGATGGCTGGGCTGACTTCTTGATGCTTCAAGAGCTGGCTGATGCCGCAACGAACGACAATGCCAATGTCCGTAGCTCGACAGCTAAACGAGTTCTTTCGCGTATCCAGTGGCATGGGCTTACACCGATTCACCGTGAATGGCTGAATCGCAAGTCCATTGATCAATTGGTAGCGGCGCTGCAGCCCTGGTCGCAGTCTCCGATCGACTACGCTGCCCTGCTAAACCAAGTCGAACGGAAGGAATCCGACGCAATCGATTTGGCTGACATCGACATTGCGAGTGCGACCCAGACACTCCGCTACTCCAGCAATGTGGCGGCAACGCAGGTAGCCTTGGCTATCGACACTCATTACCGCAATGCAAACATTCGCACGGCAATCAGCCAAGAGATGTTGAGCCGACTTATCCCTACCGTTGAACCAACGACGGTGCCCGTACGAACGAACATGTTAGGCAGCCGAGTCAAGGGAATCAGCCACGTCAACAGCCAAATTGAATTGCAGCTCCAGCCAGCTGCGGGAAGTTGGGCTTTCCTACTACAAACCCAAGGGAATGTTCATACGCATAGCGTTGGGCAAAAGGGGCAGACCCAAGTCCGAACGCGCGGCCAATCAAATTTCGCTGCCGCGACACCCATCGCCATCACACCAAACGGTGTCGATCTGGGTGAATCGTCGATCAACGTCCAAGGCAACACTCGACTGCGAAACGTCCATTCGCAATACGACAGCTGGCCTTTGCTTGGCTCGTTAGCGAGAACGATCATCACTGCAAAGTACAACGAACGTTCAGGGCTGACTTCGCGCATTGCTAACAAGCGAATGAGAACGCAGATCGTCGATGGAATTGACGAACGACTCGAAGCCAAGGTTGCCAAGTCTACGACGCGGCTAAACGATGTCGTCATGGGGCCACTGCATTCGTTGAAACTGCAGCCCAAAGTCATCGACATGCAAACTACCGATGACCGCCTGATTGCCAGATACCGGCTTGCTGGCGACCTGCAGATCGGAGCCTCTACGCCTCGACCACGGGCGCCAAGCGATAGCCTGTTGAGCGTTCAGATCAATCAGTCAGCGCTGAACAACACGCTGGAGCAGATTGTTCCTCAGGGGACGCCAACGACGCTTCAGTCCGCATTTGATAACACGATGGCTATCTTCGGACGCCCAAGCATGCCACTGCCAGCGGACATTCCCACCGACGTGCAGATTCAGTTTACCAAAGCACGTCCGATCACGATCGAAATGGAAGAAGGCATCCTTTGGATCACGATGCGAGTGGTGGAACTAAGCCGTGAGAAAGGCGGAAAACTGAATCGCTTCATCGTCCGGGCCGGCTACCGCCCGGAAATCGACGGCCTGCGAGTGTCGCTTGTTCGCGACGGACACTTGCGGATCAGTGGTCCCGGCATGGCGATGCGGCAGCGACTCCCCATCCGAGCCATCTTCAACAAAGTCTTCTCGCCGAATCACAAAATCCCTGTGACCAACGAAACCTTTGCAAACGCAGAATCATTAGCCGATTGTGCGATCAGCCAAGTCGAACTTCGCGACGGCTGGATGGCACTTGCAGTAAGCCCCGCTAGGCCAGAACAAATTGCCGAACTGAAATCAAACGTCAAGTAGGATCGGCCTTCATTCAGTGTCAAACGCCAGCGAGACAGCAGGCAAACACGATCCGACTGCTTTCTTGTCTATCTTCCTTCGTGTTCCCAGTCGAGGATGCGAACGGGATCTTGCCGTTTCAATCATTCGGACCATTAGTAAGAAGAGGCAATAAATTGCCGAGTGAAGGAAAGAGGACACTAATAGAACTTTTTCCGGCTGGCGTTTGTGAATGGAACCGGTCGGACACCGACGCTTTTTCCGTCTTTTGCAACGTTGAATCTTGTCTCGGAGTCGAGCTTCATTGATCTACGTGCTTCAAGTGGGGGTTCTTGCACATCCGGCAATGGCATCCAACTTCAACGCGACTGCATTTTGAATTCGTGAATGACATTCAGGTATGTCGCTCGATATTCTGCAGCAGGTTCAATCGTCGTGCCTTCCCACCATTCGTTGAACGACGTGACGAGGACGATTGGCGGCACGAGTGGTGTGTGTCTCTCCGACGATTTTGCGATTGTTTTTGCTGCATCGAGTAGGGTTGCGAAGTCGGCGGGGGGTCCCGGCAATGGCTTGTGGCCTCGGAAGTCGCTGTAACTTGGAAATACAGCGGGAACGAAGGTTGTCTTTTTCGCCCACTCCCGGAAGATTGGAAACGCTTCGCGTGATTGGGATGTTAACGCCGTGTCGCCCTCACGAACATTCGCGTCTTCAAACATGTTGTAAGCGGTGTAGGCGTCGAAAATTCCTGGACCGTTTTGGGCAGTTTTCGGGGAAGCCTGTGGGCCGATAAACACTTCGTCGGTGATCACGTAGACATTGCTGCCGATGGCTTTGCGAACTTGATCCAAATGCTCCCGCGTGAAGTTGCGAAACGTCCGGGTGACGTACATGCCAACGACGGGTCGACCGGAAACTCGCAGGTACTGCGGATCGTCAAAATAGTTCTTTGCGAGGTGTTGGAAGTCGGCAATCAATGCGGCAAGAACTTCGGGCTTGTCGAAATCACAGAGTCCATCCTGCTTGCCATCTTTGTCATCGAGCAGTCCGAGCGACTCGTAGTAGAGAGCAAATCTCGTGCGATCAAGGTTGTCCGCTTTCAACAGTCCAAGTTGCGTGTGCTCTGCAGTTAGATGGTCTTTGCCCCACCACGACACAAACAGGCCGTCGATTCCGTGGTCGGCTGCCCCGTCGATATGCTGCTGAACGACCTTGGGAGAATCCGTCCCGTACTCTCCGAGCGTCGGCGTGCCAACATAGTCGTGACGTGTCCAGTCGCCTGCGTGATACCACGGGTAGTAGTAGGCGAGGACCAGCGGTTCGGCCGCAGAGACGCTGGACGAAATCGTGATCAGGGTAACAAATAGCATCCGGTACATAAGTTCCCCAGAAATCGTTTAACGGAAATACTGTTGAAATTTCATTAAGTCACGACTCCTGCTAGGGTTGGGTTTACAACAACTCACCACTAGGCAAGGAGCCGTGACATGATCGTGCCAGGATGCAACCCGACCGAACAACAGTGCAAGCTAGACCGTTTAGCTGGCCTTGAAAAGCTCATTTCCCAAGAACTGATCGACGATGTGATCGCTGCCTCAACCAATCGGCGACGTTATAAGTGCAAGCTCAGCGATGACGTCATGATCCGCGTCGTCATCTCGATGGGATTGTTCACCGACAAACCCATTCGCCAAGTCTACCGAGCCTGCCGGAGAAACGAAATCGGATGCAAGACCCCGGCGCGTTCAAGTCTTTGCAAAGCGAGGCAACGACTCGGCAGCGAGCCACTGCGTCTGTTGCACCAGCGAGTCGTCCGCCCGCTTGCCACGCCACAGACCCCTGGCGGTCTTTATCGTGGCTGGCGATTGGTCTCAGCAGTTGCAAACGCACAAACTTCAAAAAACATGAAAAATGCCGGTCATAAAAAGGGGCAGTCGGATAAGTAAACACGTACGGCATTTTATTGTGGAGCAATTTTGGACGAAAACACCCGACAAGCGACTCGACATTGGACGTTGGCCCAGCCAGCGGTTTCAGCGTTCGTCGCTTCGGTAGTACGTGATTTCCGAGATCGTGAAGATGTGCTGCAAAACGTAGCCGTCGCCGTCATCGAATCCTTCGGCTCTTACGATGCGAATTCTCCGTTTGTCCCTTGGGCAATCGGAATTGCCAAACGGCAGGTTGGGCTGTACCTGCGACGTCGTGGGCGAGATCCACTGGTATTTGATGATGATGCGGTCGCCTGTCTCGCTGTCGCCTTTGACGAAGAAGCCCATGCCAAATTGGCGGCATTCGATTTTCTCGGCGACTGCATTGGGCGGCTAGACGGTCGTGCAAGAACGCTAGTGGATTTGAGATACCGAGACGACCTGAAGCCGGCCGTGATCGCATCCCAAATTGACATGACACCAAACTCGGTTGCGAAGGCGTTGCAGCGAATTCGGGATCAACTTCGAGAGTGTGTCCAGCGGAAATCATTGGAGGCAGGCGTCGAATGAATCCCAACTACCAAGAGCTCATTGATCTTTACCTCGACGATTCTCTTTCAACTGAGCAGCAGGCTCAGTTGAACGCGTGGATCAAATCAGATCAACAAAACGCGAGGCAGTTCGCTTCGCGAGCGATGTTGCATGATCGGCTGCGTAGCGAACTGGCCGTCGTCGATGATGATGCGAAAGCCGTGCTACCGAGCAAGTCGCAGGCGATTACTCGCCGGCGTTGGCCGTTCGCACTTGCGTCTACTGCGTGTGCGGTACTGCTCGCAATTTCGCTGTTTTGGCAAGCCGTCGATGCGCCTTCGGCGTCGGCTGCGATGAGTGAATTGAACCGAATCATTGAGGCAAGCAAGATGTCCGTCGATCGCACGTTTGTGATTTCAGTTTTGGATGCAGTCGTTCCCCCGAAACATCAAGACCGTGGTTCGCCCGAACGTCGCCGTCCTCCCAAACCATCTCTTGACGGCGCAGTTCTCGATGTGCGTGGTCCGGATCAATTTGTCCTTCAACGCAAAACGGCGCGAGGCGAGTGGTTCATCACGGGCCGAAACGAGACAACAAGCTGGGCAATTAGGCCCGATGGACCAGTTCGGTATAGCAATGATCTGACGGAGTTCGCTCGTGATCTTCCTGGACATGAAGACGGATTGCCAATCAACAATTTGCACGACGGACTGGAAGCCCTGCGGACTGCCTACGACCTGGAATTAGAGACAGACTCGGAAGCCGAGTCGAACGCAGATAACGGCGGTGAAACGACTCGCCACATGATTGCTCGGAAGAAACCCGGTTTCCGCGGGGCAAAGCGAGTGGAGATCCTCTACGACGAAGCGACCGGCCGAATCAGTGAGATGCGATTCGAGCAGATGTCGTACGGTCCCCAGCAAATCTCGTTGACGATGACTGCAGCGCAAGAGCAGGCATTCCCTGAAGACTATTTCGACCATGCACACCATCATGGTTCCGAACGC
>CAYUGI010000088.1:0-22884 GCA_964444105.1 uncultured Pirellulaceae bacterium | reverse complement strand
CAGAACGGAGTCTGCCTGCTACAAAAAAAGTAGCAGGCACAGTCCCTGTGCCGCCTGCAGTCGGCACTTTGCTTATGTGGCCGGCGAACTGAACGGCAGAACGTGCCTGCGACAGGTTTCCTTACTGGCACCCTCCGCCGCAGCAACGCGGTGCGCCGCACGCTTCGCCTCCGCCACGATTTGCCATCGGCAAACTTCCGCCGGTCTTCATTGCCGGACTGGCCGTGGCACTCATCACGCGTGTCAGCTTGCTGTCGCCACAGTCCGGGCATGCTGGTTGTTCACTGGGTGATCGCACCAATATCTCGACCGTCGTGTCACATTGGTTGCAATCGTATTCGTAAAGTGGCATGGTAAACCTCTGTGTTAACGTGAATTTTTCGCGTAGCAAATTATGATCCTCCCCCATCCACTTGGGAAGCATGATCCGTGGAAATCCGACCGCTCAGCCGTGAAGAAGTTCGCAGCGTTGACCGTATTGCGATCGAGGAATTTGGCATCTCGGGAATTGTCCTGATGGAGAACGCTGGTGCCGGGGCAGCGAGGTTAATCGATGAATTGGAACCCGACGGCGAGATCGTGGTTCTCTGCGGAAAAGGAAACAATGCAGGCGACGGTTACGTGATCGCCAGACATTTAGACTTCATGCAACGCAGCGTGCGTCTTGTTTCCATCGTCGATGTCGATGAACTCAAGGGCGACGCTGCGACAAACCACGCCATTGCCGTTCGGTCGGGCATCGCGGCCAAGGAAGTACTTGATCGCGATTTGCTGACCGACCATCTTTCGGGCGCAGGCATCATTGTCGATTGCCTGCTGGGTACCGGCACCACGGGTGCGCCACGCGGGTTCTTTGCCGACGCGATCGAAGTTGCTAACCGGTCAACAGCGATACGCATCGCAATCGATATCCCCAGTGGGATGGACTGTGATTCTGGTGAAGTGAATACCGACGCGATCCGAGCGAACCACACAATCACATTCGTCGCGCAAAAACTAGCGATGCAGATGGAAAAAAGCGATCCGTTCATCGGTAACATCCACGTTGTCGATATCGGCGTACCACGCAAGCTGATTCTGAAGGTCCTGGCCCGGATCAATCGCTAACGCACGTTGATTTACCGCTTAGTTAATCGGCCTCGAATAGCACGAAGCGCCAGTTTTGATGTTGCGCCAAATAGCCAGAAACCGTCTCTTGCAAAGTAAATCACACGTCAATTTTGCGTATTCACAATTCACTCTCCCTCCGGGAGAGTCGAGCCTTCGCGAGGAGAGGGCCAATTCAGTATCGCAGCTCAAACCCGTTTACTCTGCGCGTTTCCCTCCCCGGCCGCTACTGCGTCCGACCCTCCCGCAAGCGGGAGGGTGAAAACGCGCGCAACATCAAAAAGCGTTAGCGAGCGGCCTGTAGAACGCGACGCTCGCTGGTGCTTCGCGTGAGATATTTACTTAACGGTATTGGGCTGAAGAGAGGCTCCCAACCTAGGCAGAATCGTTTTCAATCATCGCCCCTTCAAAGTGATGTGAAATGCTACTCGAGCGAGTCCAAGTCAAAGGACTCCAGTGCCGTGGGATGCGCCGATGATTCTTCGCCGGTTCGCGTCTGATTCTTGGGGGCTGCTTCAGGATCAGCCAAGCGGACTTGAATTTTGCGTGAGATAATCTTGGTGACCACCACGTTGCTCCCCGCATCGATTGGCATGCCCATGCTGACGGCATCGATCTTGCGACCGTCGATCAAAACGCGGCCACTGGGAAGTAAGTCCGTCGCAGCTATGCCGACTTGGCCTACCAATTCAGAAAGCGGCGTACCGTCCGACAATGTTGGAATATCGCGGCTGAAACGTTCGCCCGGTATTCGATTGAGTATCCGCCGGCCGATCGGAGTATGCGGCCAAAGCCGGATCATGAAATACAGAATCAACGGCGCGGAAACGACAATGATGGCAGAAACAACTAGGCCCGCAAAAGTGCTGTAGCTAAACCCAGAGATGATCGCCACGATCGCCGACACAAATGCGGCCGCGCCAATCAGCCCGGCACTTGGCAGAAAAAACTCGGCCACCAAACAAAAGAAGAACAGCAGCAAGAATCCGATGCAGTAGTAAAGTGCCATCAGTTGCCTACCAATTCGACCACGACGCGATTACCGTGCGTTTCTGTAACGCGAATCGCGTCGCCTTTTCCAATTGCCGAACCATCGCTTACCACCGCGACGATTTCGTCGCCGAAGCGGGCTTTTCCTGACGGCAGCAACGGCGTGGTCGTGGTTCCGGTTTGACCCAGCAGGTGCGCAAAATCCGCAACGCGTTCCGCTTGCTCCACCGCGGCAGTATCGCCGGCGTCCATTACCAAACCACTGAAAAGCGGGATATGTGGAAACAGCATTCGGACGACGATAAATCCACCGATCAACCCAAACGCACCTCCCAACGCGATCCACAAACCCTGGGTCAAAACCTCGATCTGATACGTGTTCTTGGGGATCACAAACGTCTGGCTCATCAGCACTAATCCCAGAATCGCCATCGCCAAACCACCAATGCCGAAGACACCAAAACCGGGCAAGACAAAAATCTCAATGCCGATGCAAATCAGTCCGACCGCAAACAAAATTAGCTCCAGCCATTCCGCGGTGCCTGCCAGGAATTTGATCCAGAAGTAAAGTGCAAAACACACCATCGAGATGAACCCGGGAATGCTTAGCCCTGGAGCGTTCGCTTCTGCCGAGAGCGTGACAAAACCGATGAACAGCAACATAAACGCCAGCCCTTGCGACCGACCAAGTTTCTCGACAAATCGCACAATGCCACGGTCCGAAATTTCCTTGGGCGTCTCCTGAAGGCCCAATCGTCGCGACGTGTCTTCCAATGATTCAGATTCGCCGTCGATTAAACCGAGCGTGCTCGCCTGGGCCGCGGTCAACCCTTCGGATAGTTCCACTTGATCGCCCCGCCGCCATCGATCCCGTTCAGCATCGGCGTCATCCACATCGCGAACCAAATCCTCTTGCGTCGTATAAAGAATGCGGCCCGTCTTTTTATTCGTGTACCGATAAACCGCCAGATCACGATCAAGTAATCCGCGAATCAGGCCTGCCGGTCGTTTCGTGTCACGTGCAATCTGATCAATCAACTCTGCGTACCTGTCCAGATCTTCTTCGCCGATCACATCGCTCCCTGGACCTCCCAAAGTCGAATCCGCTGTCATGTACAGTGGCTTACACGCCAGCGCAATCAGTGCCGCGTCGCCGCGAGCTTCTCCTTGAACAAGACCTGCGACATCGCGTAGCGGCGGCTCCGGCTGCGAGAACAAACCAGCCATGACGGCACTTTGATCCACGTCACCGCCACTGGAATCGATCGCGATCAACCACGTATTCACGTCGCCGGATTCCAACGTGGCATTTAAATTGCTTTGCCAACGCCGCACACGGCCAGAAGAAATGGATCCGGCAATATTCAACAAAGCGCCAGCCGCTTCGCCATCGATCCGACGCGTGTCGATCGGATTGATCGCGGCCAAGTCGAGTAGTTCGGAGGTTTGCTCCAGTGAATTGACGATCCCGGCAGCGATTCGTGCCTTCCGCAACTGCTTGGCGTCCAGACGCAAAGGTACGCCAGCGGCCGACCAGACGTCTTCACTGAGTACCTTGCCGTCGTCTCGCATTTTTTTCAAGTCATCGCCAACAGCAAACACTTGGCCACCGCTGACTTTCGTCACCCTCGCTAGTTCTGTGCCCGGATCGATCAGCGCGTTGACGATCGCTGAGGGAAAAAGCCCTCGTTTCGCGGCGACCGCTTTGTAGCTAATCGTGACCGTTTCGTCGGAGGCGGATTCGCCGGCTGATGCATCTCCGATCGCGCCAGCAGGCCCCAACACCAATGCATCGGATGCCAAGATCGGCAGCGTCGAATGCCCCACCACCGGGCCTTCGACTAATGAAACAATTCGGATGTTTCTCAGTTCAGGAGAAGTAATCGCACGCGCCACTTTCAAACCGTCCTCGAACGCAGTGCTTTTGCCGCGGTCTCCGGCGTTGTTGACGACAGACGGGTACCGCAGCAGGACTGTCATGCGCTGCTGATCGGGAGCCGTTTCGGCAAGTCGCTTGAGCTGATTGAGCAACTGCGTGGTCGCGTTGGCGGTCAACGGCATCGAAACATCAATCAGATATCCTGACTGTGTCTCCTGAGCAACGGCATTCTCGGGCTGTTCGTCCTGTGCAGCGACAGACGACATCCCGACGCCCAAAAGACACGCCAATAGAACGTTTGTCAAAAGACGAGGTCGATGCGTGCTCGTTCGGGCCATCCGAAGATCAATAGCGTTCATCAATTTTCCGCAGTTTGCTCTATGAAGTGAACTAAACACTCTGGCGAAACACCGCAAATCCGGCCCAAAGCGTTCTCCTTAAGAGTATAGGGGTGAACTGCAGAGGTGAAGCGGCGCTAATTATGCTCGAAATCCAGCGCTTCGCTCTCAACGCCACCGCGATACGACACTTCCAACGAGACCCCCTAGCAGGTCGGTGAAGAAAAACCGCCAATCGCAAGGAGACGTGCGACTTGCGTTTCACAAAGGCTGGCGAAAAAAAACAAGTCCCTCAAAACCCCAACGCGTCAATCACGGGAACACTTCCAGCCGCAAAAACGTAGCCAGACAAAGCCCAGTGTCGAGATTACAAATACCAGTGTGGTACCAACGAGCGCAACGCCTCCAATCCGGATGAAATCGTCCGCCGAGAGTTTCCAGCCGAACTGCTCTCGCATTTGAGCCGTGATCAGAACGCAACTGCCAATCCATCCGAGTGAGATCAGGAAAACTAGCCAGAGGATTCGTATCGTTATTCGCATGTCTCGCACCAGCGTACCGAAACATGCTGCTATCGCGCAGGCTGCAAAAGCGAACCCCAGAACCGCTGCACCAAAATTAAAAAGTTGCACGCCTTGATCGTCCAGCAATTTGATCAGCGCGTAAGTCAATGCAGCCAGGCCTGTCACCTCCATCATTGCCCGTGTGCTGGTTCGACGGCCCTTCTCTTCGCCGGCGGACAAGTGATGCAGCGACCACCGGGACATCAATTGGACAGCGATTCCGAACGCTGCGACGCAAGCCGAGAAAGAAAACACGCATTCCCAGAAACCATGCACGACATCGTTAAAAGGGTGCCCGGCCAACTGATGAAACGTGGCTAAGAAAGCTCCGATTCCCAGCGAACCGAGCAGGGATGCGACGATGATCCGCAGCAGCAAAGGAGCACTCCAAAGCAGCACCGCAAACACCAACACGCTTTCCCCTGCTGCCGAAGGAAAGTAGATCAGCTGCATCACGACAACTTCTTCGATCGGCGTCATGATTCCGAAAGCTTGGGTCTCGAACCACAAAAAGACTCCGATACCGCCGATAACTCCCAGCACAACCAGAGCCGCCGCTAGCCCGATCAATCCAAATGAGACGCTAAAAGCCGTGACCGATTCCGTGCCAATCGGGTCCAGGAAATCGATCAGGCCACTATTGGTATCGCGTCGCTCAAGTCCAGATAATTCCTCGCCGGCACCACCAGGTGCGGACTCGGCATTTTCTTCTACCGATTGCCCATTGGTAGCAGACTTACTTTGCTGCATGCCTTCGACAGAGACATCATCAAAACCTCGGTGCCTCTCAGATTGCGACTTCATGGCTGACGTCCAGAGCAACCTAGCCCATCGATGGGGTCAAGATTGGTGTGCTGTGAATCATCAGCTTCTTGTGATCGCGCACGACGCGCAAGAACTTTTCTTCGTTGACAGGTTTGGTAATGAAATCGTGAACCTTCATCGCTTCACATCGTTGACGTGTTTCGTCATCGTGCGCAGAAGTCAAAACGACGGTCGTGATCTTGATCCGCGACGACTGGAGCCATTCCAACACGTCAAAACCCGTTCCATCGGGCAGATTCATGTCCAACAGCAACAGGTCAGGGCGCGGCGCGCGAGCGAAAACGCCCTCTTGTTTCAAAAAATGTATCGCCTCGTCGACACGGCGAACCAACGTCAATCGATGGTGAATGCCGCTTTTGCGTAAACCGCCAATTGTCACTCGAGCATCCATCAAGCCGTCTTCGAGCAACAGCACCTCCATCGGCTTCGTTTTTGTATCAGCGAACATGTTCGTTGCCTCTATGCAAATGCCCCGGTGAAAACAAGGTTGGACCCAAGAAACCGAATCCCTACTGTAGTTGAAACGACTGATCGATTAAATCCGATTCCAACTTTTCGTGAGCAATCAACTGTTCATCGAATGACTCGATCGTGTTGACCAGTGAGTCAAAGCCAGCTTGCTCGAAGCCACGGTACTGCAAGTCACAGGCCTGCTCACAAAGATCGCTTACTTGCAGATAGAGACTGCTGTGTTGATCGTGTGCCTTTTCGATCGAGCCCGAACCGAGCAACTCGACTGTTTTGCGATTGATATCGGGAATGGGGAGGTAGCCGTATGATTCCTCCAAAGTGAACTCCAATGCCAAGTGGTCTCGGAATTGGCTAAGCAGAGTCACCATCTGATTGAGTCGATCTTCGGAATTGTCGTCACTATGGCAAAGACGCCGAAGACGATACTGAGCATCCCAGCAATCAGGATGACTGTCTTTGATCTCTTGCAAAAACGCAGGGTTGATAACCAAGGTTTGCGTAAGCGTCGCGGTAGGGCTTTGGACCGTACTCATCGCACTCTGTGCCTCCTGTTCCATCGAGTAGCAATTGAAGAAAAGTTGCTGAGAAAAATCACATCTAGACGATCGAATCTCTACCGCTCCTATGACATTTTCATCAGAGACCTGACGCCATTTCTGAATGTAACGCCATTGCAACAGGCAAGTCAAATTTTTCGGCGGCTCCCGCTGGGCTTCGCTTCGTTGCCTATTGCAGCCATGAGTGTACGTTTGGTGCCAAAGCGGCCTTCATCGCAATCTGTATCGAAGAGTGAACTAGGTAACACCAATTGTGGCGTTTAGGTAAGTCACGTCAGTCACGCGAATTCATCTGCTAGCGGTTTTGCGGGATCAACTGCGATACGCTGCACCGTTCAAACTGCCCAGCTTGCCATCTGGTTTGTCTCCCTGCGCAGAGCGACTCAAATATCCGAACGAAGCAAAGCTCAGAACGACTTAAAGCTCAGAACGACTCAAAAAACTTGCAAACAAAACAGAAATCCGACAGACTTACTTGGTTGCTTCTCTTCTGCTGATCTTCTCTTTGGATGCAAATGTGATTGTCATGGCGTTTAACCCACGAAGAGCCCCGCTCCGCTTCCCGCATCACTGCTCATCCGTAAATAGATGGCTCGTGTGTGCCGCCATCATTGTTTGCTCGATGACGTCGGGCATTGCCAAGCAACCTTGGAGCGCCGCAGAACGCGTCCAGATCGAAGCGGGCAAGGCTCTGTTTCAGAAAGAATGGAAACACGAGTCACCCGACCTGCCGCCGCGTGGCAACATGAACGAGGCTCAATACAAATCGCTGTTGCGTCGAATGCAAGGCGATGGATTAGGCCCGATGTTCAACGCTACTTCTTGCGAAGCGTGTCATGCGGGTGGTGCCGGGGCAGACGTGAACCGCAATGTCACGCTGGTTACGTTAGATCCCCGCTCACCCAGCATCGCTGCGGTAACGGGAAATAGGGCAAAGGTTCGTTCGATCCCGGCTGCCCAAGCTCTCGAACTGGAAACCGAAATCGACGCTCTGTTTCCAGCGTTCATTTCGCCGATCGGCGCTTTGTCAATGGATGTTGTCGTTCACGAAGCGTCCACACGTGAATCGTATGCGCCGATTCGAGCCAGCTTGGCCGATGGCGTTTCACAAGGCATTGCCGCGGAGTGGTTTGATTCGGCTAAGCGCACCTCCCAGGCAATCGCGAACGAACCCGTCATCGCGGGGCGGCGCGGCGGCTTGGACTACTACCTAAGCCAGCGAAATTCCCCACCACTGTTCGGACTAGGTCTCATCGACCGAATACAGATTTCTCGGATGCTGAATATTGCACGTGTCCAATCGGCTCGCAGCAGCGGCAAGATTTCCGGTCGTGTTGGTGACGGAAAATTTGGCTGGCGTGCGCAGACAACGTCGCTCAACAGCTTTGTCATGGGAGCCTGCGCGGGTGAACTGGGACTACAGCTGCCAGGCACCCCGCAGTCACCTGACCTTGCCGACCTTAGCTATAGCAGCCTGGGAGCGGACCTAAATCAACGACGCGTCAATCAACTGGTTAGCTATGTGGCGTCTTTGCCAGCGCCGATCCAAGAACGCACTGGCGTGGAAAATTGGAGCGGTGTTCGTGCAGGGAAGCGTTTGTTTGCCACGGTCGGCTGTGCCGCTTGTCACGTTGAAAATATGTCGCCAGCACGCGGAATCTACAGCGACTTGCTGCTTCACGACATGGGCGAATTGCTGCAAGCTCCCTCTCCCGCATCAACCGGCCAGCTACCCAAAGTGGCAACCGTCCGAACGCCTGTGTTCCCTCGCACCAATCGCCCATTGGGTAGCGGCTCGTCGGTAGCAGGTTATTACGGCGGCGGGAGTGCTATCGAGGCTTTAGCGCTGAAGCGTCCGGCAGAAGCGCGGTTCCCGTATGGCAAATTGCCGGAGGAAGCGACCAATATGAAGAAGAACGAAAAAGTCACTTGGGATGTGCTACAACGTGAATGGCGAACACCACCTCTTTGGGGAGTGGCTGATTCGGCACCTTACCTACACGACGGCCGTGCTGAAACGATTGACGCCGCCATCCGTTGGCATGGCGGCGAGGCTTCAGAATCCGTGATTCAGTATCGAAGTCTTGAAAAGAACGATCGCAAGTTGGTGCTGCAATTCTTGAAATCACTGCGCAGTCCTCAGGCACCGAGCATGCCCGAGGAATTGATGATCGGTGAGGAGCAAGAACTTGCAAGCAAACAAGTTCCTTTGGCGCCCACCGACATCGATGAGCAAGACGCGTTGGCAGCGTTTAACAGCGCTTACTAGGAAACATGCTTACTAGGAAACACGCTTACTAGGAAACACGCTTCCTGCCAGTGCACGCCGGGCGATAAGCCTTACATACGATGAGCAATCTTCCCGAGCGCCCAGCGGCATGCTTCAGCGATGACCGGCTCGCTGTCTTCCGATCCAGCGGTCAGCGCGTCGATGGCTTGATCGTCGCCAATGTTGCCCAGCACGATCGCGGCGTTGCGAAGCATTCCGCGTCTGCGCGTTCGCCACATCGGGGACCTTCGAAAACGCGTGCGAAATTCTTCTTCGCTCATTTGAAACAAACCAAGCAATTCCATCGTGGATTTTGAATCTGTTTGCCCCGCAGCTCGCGTGGGTTTCGTATTCCAAGGGCAAACTTCTTGGCAGATATCGCATCCAAAAACCCAATCGCCAAGACCTGATCGAAGCTCCTGTGAAATTTCGTCCCGGTTTTCAATCGTGAGGTAACTGATGCACTTCGAAGCATCCAAGACGCCAGGTTCAGGAAACGCATCGGTCGGACAAGCATCCAGACAAGCGGTACAAGTGCCGCAGTGAGAGGTTGTGTGCGGATCGCTAGCTGGCAGTTCCACGTCGATCAAAACGCATGCCAAAAAGAAATAGCTTCCCAGCTGCTTGTTCAGCAACAACGTGTTTTTTCCACGCCATCCCAATCCAGCCAACTGAGCAAACTCGCGTTCCATCAGAGGCGCCGTATCGACGACGCCGCGCGCATTTGCGTCGGGAGCCATTTCGCGAATCAACCGGCAGATTCGTTTCAACTTAGGGTGGATGACGTCGTGATAGTCCGTTTCAATCCAGGTGTAGCGGGCCAGGCGACCATGATTTGGCGGAAGTGATTCTGCGGGTCCCGCCGGATAGGGATATGCCAATGCGACAATCGACTTGGCCCCTGGGAGCACTCCACCAGGATGCCGGTAAGCTTCTTGCCGATCAGCAAAGTAATTCATGTCGGCGCAGTAGCCCGCTTCAATCCACGACACGAGCCCACTGAAACCGGTCGCCTCAACAGCCGGGGCGACACCGCAAAGAGTAAACCCTTCTTCGGCGGCGAGTACACTGATCGCGTCAAGAAGTTTTTGCATGGCGCTAAAGACGGGTCTCCCGCTGAGTCAAACCCTTGGGATACGACGAGCAGTGATTTGGTTCAAGACAGGCAGGAAGCTACAAGCTTCAGATTTACTCTGCCGCTTACGTCTATAAATTTTTGTAGGGTGGGTCGAGGAGCCCTAGCGACGCTGACCCACCAACGCAACTCTCAACGGCAAGAATGAAGCATGTGTTTAGCGGCAACAGCTTAAGACCTGAACGAGCTCAACATTTGCAACGAAAAGCTCTGTTCCGCGAACCACGCTCAAACATACTTCTACTTTGCAACAAACATCATTCCGGGTGTCAGATGATGCCCTCGCACGAATTCCGACGCGTCCATGTCCCGCTTTCCTGCAGGCTGCAACCGACCAATTTCCACGACGCCATCTCCCGTCGCCACGATCAGACCGTTGGCAACACTCACAATCGTCCCCGGCTTTACGTCATCACCCGCGATCGCGTCCTCTGGCATTGGCAACGCAACGTCTACCGCAATCCGCTTGATCGCCAGTCTTAGCGGTGGCTTGTTGTCGTGAATTTTGATGTGCGTGAACGCAATGGGCCAAGGCTGCATGCCGCGAACCAAGCAGTCAATCTGACGCGTCGATTTCGACCAATCAATTTCCGCCTCGGCTTTGCACAGTCGGGGTGCTTTCGTGATGAGAGCTGGGTCTTGCATACTGCCAATCGTCGACTGCCCGTCCCAGTCCTGCAGCAACGCGACTGCTTCCAATGTTGCCTGAACGCCCATTTGCGAAAGCCGAGCCTCCAGTTCCCCCGCAGTCTCCGTGTTTGTAATCGCAGTAGAACGAGTACATAAAATCGGGCCGCCGTCCAACTTGGGCGTCATGTGAATCACGCTGACACCCGTTTCAGCATCGCCATTTAGCAAAGAACGCTGAACTGGCGCGGCGCCACGGTATTTCGGTAACAAAGAACCATGCAAATTGATTCCGCCAAGCCGCGCGGTTGCCAGCGCGGCCGGCTTCAAAATTTGCCCGTAATCGCACACGACTAACAAGTCTGCTTTCTCGGCAGCAACTCGCTCGATCGCGAACTCCGAATTAATGCTGGGCGGGTCAAGCAACATGCAGCTGTTATCCCCTTCGCTGTACTCCATCGCCCATTGCCGAACAGGATTCGGTGGAGGACCTTTTCGGCTCTTCACGGCCGGCGAAGGCTTCGTTACCACTAGCGCAATCTCGTGTCCGGCTGCCTGCAAAGCCTCAAACGATGGCACGGCAAACGGGCCGGTTCCCATCAGGACTAAACGTAGCGGTTCAATATTCTCTTCAGGGCTCACGCGTATTTGTCCGTCCAATGTTTAAGGCGAGCGATGAGTTCTTCGTCCGGCTCGATCGCGCCGGTTGACTGCTTCGATCGAAAATCCGTGTCCATTTCCTCCAGCTGATAATCCAACTCACGTCGCGACTCTTCGGGCATCCGATCAAAGAACATCACGCCATCCAAGTGATCCTTCTCGTGCTGAACGACGCGCGCTACGAAACCATCCAGTTTGGTCTCAATTGCTTTGCCGGTAATGTCGTACGCGCTCAAGTAGATGGAATCTGGCCGTTTCACGTCGCCGTATAGGCCAGGCAAACTAAGGCACCCTTCTTCAGCCGACTCGGTTCCTTTGGGCTTGCTGATTTCAGGATTGATAAGCACCCACTCTTCACCTTCGCCCTTTTTGCCGGACGCGTTCATCACGAACATGCGGATCGGCAAATCGACTTGGTTCGCTGCCAGACCAACACCATTATGCTCATACATCAATTCCAGCATGCGGTCGGCGATTGCACGTAATTCATCATCTACGCGGACGATGGGCTGGCTCTTATAACGGAGCGTGGGATGAGGATAATGGACGACGCTAAGTTCCATGTCGATTCAATCTGCTGCGTGAGTGGCGAGGGAGTTCCGTTAAGGATGATCGATTTCCCGCCGCTTGGGCAGGGGCGAGAAGAATGCTGATGGGGGTGTTTTTGCGTCAGCGAGTTGATGGGATAAACGCTGAGGCCGAAAGCAGATCGAGAGAATTGAAAAAGCTAAATTGACAATTGAAAATTGCAAAATCGGGCAGGCCTGCGGATATCGTCTGAATCGGCAGGTTTTGGTCTGTAAGCGATCTGCCTAGACAATTTCACTTTTTCAATTGTCAATTTAACTTTTTCAATTTCAACACTCTCCTCCGGTCTGGTTCCCCCCGCTTGCCTCCGCTTTGTCGATTGGCGACGATTCTACGATGTTAAACGCGAACACTCTTGAACGATTTCACGCGGCACTAGCGACTTGCCGTGAAGACCGTACGATCCTGTCCAATGTCCACGAAGCAATCATTCTGGATGCCGGAATCCAAACCAAAGGCTCGCTCCGCGCCGGCTTACTGATGGCGCAGCTTTGTTTGGCTGATTTGGCCGAAGTGGCACTTGCCCCCTGCGATGCGGCATCACTGGCGACTGACCAAGCTGTCTTTGTTCGCACGGACAAACCTGTCTCGGCTTGCTTGGGGGCGCAGTATGCAGGCTGGCCTGTGAAAACAGATGACTTCTTCGCGATGGGCAGCGGGCCGATGCGACTCTTTCGCGGTAAAGAAGCTGTCTTGCAAGAATTGAAACTTTCCGATTCGGGCGACAATGTCGTCGGCATCTTGGAGAGTGATTCACTGCCGACCGAATTAGCGATCGAGACGATTGCCAGCCAGTGTGGTGTGCAACCTTCGGGCGTTCACCTGGCGATCGCGCCGACGTCATCCATCGCAGGCAGTATTCAAGTTGTCGCGCGAAGTATCGAAACGGCCATGCACAAACTGCACGAACTGAAATTCGACGTGGCAAGTGTTTTCTCCGCCACCGGGGTCGCACCGCTTCCGCCTCCCGCCAAACCAGGTGACATGGTGGCGGGCATCGGACGAACCAACGACGCCATGCTTTATGGCGCTCGAGTGACACTGTGGGTCGATTGCGATGATGAAGAAATTGAAGCGGTTGCCGATCAAGTTCCCAGTCATTCGTCAGACGATCACGGAAAACCGTTTGCCGAAGTGTTCAAGTCTTACGAGTACGATTTTTACAAAGTCGATCCGATGCTGTTCAGCCCAGCCGTCGTCACGTTTCATAACTTGCGTTCCGGCCGCACTTGGTCGCGCGGGCAAATCATGACGGATGTCTTGCGGGAATCATTTTTGTCATGAGTCGACCGCGTTTTTTGGTGCTCGGCGGCGGCGTCGGCTGGCACAGCAACCAGCTTACTGCAGCAGCGAAGGTAGCAGACTGTGAAATCTCGTTCGCACCCTACGAGACGCTATCGGCAAACTTGTCCGCAAGCGGGCCGGCCGACCTCTTTGTTCAGGCTGCGGCTGACAACGAAGGCCCAGGGGATCTTGCCAGGGTTGATGATTTCGATGCGGTATTAACGCGGACAATGCCTCCGGGTTCGCTGGAGCAAATCACGTTTCGCCTGGCCAATTTGCACGCGGCTGTCGCCCGGGGTGTCCGCGTCGTTAATTCCCCACGCGGATTGGAAATCGCAATTGACAAGTTTGCAGCTTTGGAACATATCGCGGCGTTGGGGTACGACGTTCCCGAGACGATGGTCGTTCAGAGTCGCGATGAAGCGATAAAAGCGTTTCAGCAACTCGGTGGCGATTGTGTCGTTAAGCCGATTTTCGGAGGTGAGGGCAAGGGCGTGATGAGGATTCGCGACAAAGAGCTGGCGTGGTACAGCTTCAGCACGTTGGAACAACTCGGCGCAGTCTTTTACTTGCAACGATTCATCTCGCCAGGTGGCCGCGACACTCGAATCTTGGTCATCGGCGAACAGGCAATGGCTCTGCGCCGAGAAAATCCTGATGATTTTCGCACCAACGTGTCCAGCGGCGCGGTTTGCCGACAGGTAGAACTGACCGACCAGCAACACGCGATGGGCAAACACATCACGCGTTCGATGGGACTGCACTTCGCTTCGGTCGATATCATCGATTCGGATGACGGCCGGCCTCGAGTTTTAGAAGTTAACGCGGTACCCGGCTGGCGCGGTGCCCAAGCAGTTGCCCGCGAAAACGTGGCGAGCCTCATCTTGAATCTTTTACATCAGCAAGCGGTCGGCACATGACACAATCCGATATCGATGGCAATGTAGCCGCTCGACTGCGAATCGTCACCGCAATTGCCCCTGGGGCAATCGCGATCGCCCAGCCAGATGGTCCGCCAAAAACAGACGGCGCGCGAAGCTACGCGTTAACGACATTCCAGAGTTTGAACGATCGTTCCGAAGCAATCGCGCGAGGGTTAATCCACTGGGGTGTCAAACCAGGCATGCGAATCGCGATGCTGGTTCCGTTTGGGGCACCTTTCATTGAACTGACGTTTGCACTGCTAAAGGCCGGCGTGGTAGTCGTGCTTGTCGATCCGGGAATGGGTCGTAAACACTTGGTCAAATGTCTTCGCGATGCGAAACCCGACGGGTTCATGGGCATCCCAAAAGCCCAAGCGATTCGATCGGTTCTGCGTCGCAAGTTCCCCACCGCCAAGTGGAATATTACGGTTGGACGTCGGCTTTTCTGGCGCGGCAAGACGCTTCGCCAGATTCATGAACTGGGAATGGCCAATCCTGACACGCAGCTTCCACGCATCGAACGCTCCGATTCAGCGGCCGTGATTTTCACCACCGGCAGCACGGGGCCTCCCAAGGGCGTTCTTTACACACACGGGACGTTCCATGCGCAAATTGATCGTATCCGCGAACGGTACGACATTCATCGCGGATCGCGTGACCTAGCTTGCTTTCCGTTGTTTGGATTGTTCGATGCAGTGATGGGGGTGACCACGATCATCCCAGACATGGACCCGACGCGTCCTGCCGACGTGAACCCACAACGACTGATCGAAGCGGCTGAGCAATGGGAAGTGGACCAAGCGTTCGGATCCCCCGCTTTGTGGCACACCGTGGCTGGGTGGTGTCGCGAGAATCAAGTCGTCCGGCCATTCCCAACGCTCCAACGAGTGCTTTCGGCGGGAGCCCCCGTACCGGCAGCGACACTGGAACAGTTGCGTGAACTGATTCACGAAGACGCGGACATCGTCACGCCATACGGTGCGACCGAAGCGCTGCCGATCGCTTCGATCGAATCACGCGAAGTCATCGCACAAACCGGGCCCGCATCGGCCAAAGGGAAGGGCACCTGTGTCGGCACGCGCTTTGATGATGTGCAGTGGCGCGTGATCCAGATCGATGATGGTCCGATGAACGATATTTCTGAAACGACGGAACTGCCACGCGGAAAAATCGGCGAACTGATGGTGACCGGCCCCATGGTGACTCGCCAGTACGTCGTCCGCGAGGACCAAAACCCAATGCACAAAATTGCTGATGGTGAACGTGTGTGGCATCGCATGGGTGATGTCGGCTACTTGGATGAACGAGATCGTTTTTGGTTTTGTGGTCGCAAGGCACACCGAGTCACGGTTGGGAAACGCACGCTGTTCTCTGTACCCTGCGAAGCGATTTTCAACGCTCACGAATCGGTTTACCGATCCGCGCTGGTCCCGCGGGGCACTTCGCCCAATCAAACTCCCGTGGTAATGATCGAACCGCATGCCAACCTGAACATTGACACCGATGAAAAACGCGATGCGCTGAAGGCTGAACTGCTGGACTTGGCGGAGCGCAATCCGCTTACGATGCGAATCTCCGAAATCATCATTCGGACAACGCCATTGCCAACAGACATACGACACAATAGCAAGATCTTTCGCGAACAATTGGCCGCAGAACTGCAGTAGGCAGAACAGAACCATGCGGCTGTTCGCTTGTTGCGGGCGATCATTTGGGGCAACGCCTCGCCGGCAGTCGAAATTCGCGCGTACGTAAATTGCCTTCCAATCGCAGCAGGCAGACTCCGCTCTGCCGCCCGCAAATCCTCCTGCAATACGCTGCTGCTCCAAGACAAATCGCTCAGGCAAATCGCTCAGGCAAATCGCTCAGGCAAATCGCTCAGGCAAATCACTAAGTCTCGACTCTTTCTGAGGAAAAGTAAAGCGACAGCGATGGGCGACCGGGCTTGGCTAACGCCTAACGTGGCTCCGGTATTTGAATGCGCAGCTTAGAAAATAACGCGTCGGGTTGCCTAAGTCCTCCGACGCAATAAGTGATTCGCGCTGACTCCAGCTAGACGCTGGTTGCGACGCTTTGCAGAAGCTGCGAAAATTGTCTCTTGCCGTTTTCTCTTTCGTAATCGCAGTGGCCATGAAATACACCTACACCGAACTTAGCAAAATGATCGATCACGCGTTGCTTTCGCCAACGTTGGATCGTGACGCCTTGGAACTTGGCTGCAAGACCGCTGCTGCCTACGACGTCGCCAGCATTTGCATCATGCCTTACTACGTCGCGCGGTGTACGGAGATTCTGCAAGGCACAACGGTTCTCCCCAGCACCGTGATTGGATTTCCGCACGGTGGTCAGGCAACCAGCACAAAGGTGTCGGAAGCAAAAACAGCCATCGCCGACGGTGCGATCGAATTGGACATGGTCGTCAATATTTCCGCCGTCTTAAGCGAACGATACGACTACGTTCGCGACGAGATCAAAGCGATCGTCGATGTTGCACACGCAGCTGATCGCAAAGTAAAGGTGATCTTCGAGAATTGCTACCTTCAAGACACTCACAAAATTCGGCTTTGCGAGATCGCTTGCGAAGTCGGAGCCGACTGGGTGAAGACTTCGACGGGTTTTGGCACCAGTGGAGCAACGATTGATGACTTGAAGTTGATGCTGAAACACTCGCCCGCACCGATGCAAGTCAAAGCGGCTGGCGGCGTCCGCGACTTGGCTAAGTTGATCGAAGTCAAAGAGCTTGGCGTAACGCGAGCCGGCGCTAGCGCAACGGCTGCTATTTTGGATCCAGCACGCCAAGAGCTTGGGTTACCTGCAATCGCTGGCTTGGACGATTCGTCGTCAAAGGGTTATTGAAACAAGCCGTTGCGGCCTTGGTCGACCTTGAACGCGGACAGACATCCCGCACATCGCTCGATGGCACGTCTTTGGTTGGCTACAATACCCTGACGACAACACGCAGCCTGTTCGGCCGCGTTTCACCCTCGCGTAGCATCTCGCTCAACATCAAACTCTATGTCTCAGAAAATCATTCCCCTCTTTTGCGTTTTTCTTTCGTCAGTCGCAATTGCGGACTCTTGGAATCAATTTCGCGGACCCGCAGGCGATGGAAAAGTTGTCGGTCAAACTGTGCCGATGCAATTCAGCGAGTCGGAGAACGTGACTTGGAAAACACTGTTGCCTGGCAAAGCTTGGTCTTCGCCAGTGATTGCTGATGGCGTGATCTGGGCGACCACGGCGATAGAGGTCTTCCCGACCGACGAAGAGAAAATCGCGATCATGACGAAGCAGGGTATTCCTGCGAAAAAGTTCAAGCAATTGCAGGTCGCCAAGCAGATCGAATTGAAACTGCTGGCAATCGATCTGAAAACAGGCGATGTAAAACAGACGATTGATCTGACAACCGTCCAAGAGCCCGATTCGATTCATTCGTTAAACAGCTATGCCTCACCTACGCCAGTCATCGATGGTGAGTTTATCTACTGTCACTTTGGGACTTACGGGACCTACTGTCTTTCCCGAGACGACGGCGGCATTCAGTGGCATCGGCAGTTTCCATTGGCTCACTCGGTTGGACCCGGAAGTTCACCATTCATTCATGGCGACCTGCTGGTGCTGATCCAAGATGGCACGGACGCCCAGTATGTGATCGCGTTAAACAAGCTGACCGGTGAAACCGTCTGGAAAACCGACCGCCCCGAGATGGATGCGGCAGATGGCGATCACAAGAAGGCGTACTGTACGCCGATTTCTATCACCGACAAACAAGGTCGCGAGCAATTGATTTGCATGGCTTCGCAGTGGATGGTTGCTCATGAGCCAGCTACCGGTAAAGAGATTTGGAAGGTTCGCCATGGAAAAGGGTTTTCGGTTGTCCCACGCCCCGTGTACGACGATGGCGTGGTGTACTTTTCGACGGGATTTGGCAAGCCAGAGCTGTGGGCGGTTTCAGTGGACGGGTCGGGCGACGTCACGGACACGCACGTGCGGTGGGAAGTCAGCAAGAGCATCCCAGCGAAACCATCACCGTTGCTGCATGACGGCTTGATCTATGTAATCGAAGACAACGGGGTCGCTAGTTGTTTCAACGCCCAGAGTGGTGACGAAGTCTGGAAGAAACGCGTCGGAGGCAAATTTTCGGCCTCACCACTGATGGCTGGCGGTTACATCTACCTGGGATCGCATGAAGGAGTAGTGACGGTTATCAAGCCAGGCGAAGAGTTTTCGGTGGTTGCTGAAAACCAGCTCGATGGGCAAATCATGGCTTCGCCCGCCGTCGTCGACAACGCACTGATTCTGCGTACGGCGGAAGCGATGTATCGAATCGAATCGAAATAGTCGCTAGCGTCTCAACGTCCCAGCCCACCGCGCGAAAACCCCAGCCCACCGCGCGAACATTCCAGCTAATCCGACATCACTTCCCGATCAGAAAAGAAAACCCATCCATGGACTTACCCGAAATCATTACCGCTGTGTTTGGAGCGTTTGTCGTTTTTGGAGGAATCATGGGCTATGTCAAAGCCGCGAGTAAAGCTTCTTTAATCGCCGGTAGCGTCACTGGCGGGCTGTTGCTTCTGTCTGCTTTCCTGATGACAAGAGAAATGATGGCCGGAAAAATTCTCGGCATTGTTGTTTCGCTTGTTTTGTTGAGTCAGTTTGGCCCATCGCTGCTTAAGAAGTTCAAGGTCATGCCCAACTTGCTGATTGTCATCCTGGGACTGCTGACGATCGTCACGCTGGGGATCAGCTTTGTTCAATAGGTGCAAAGCAACAGTCTTGATGTTGCCCGAAATCACAAGTTTTTTTTGAACGGCAAAACGCGTTTCAATCACGCTTTGTGCAATTCACTTTCCGCTGTACAACGCCGTGGCGTATTTCAAGAGCGGTATTTACGAGACCCTGTTGTAGCCGAAGTAGCCAGGTTTAGGAAAGCGAATCAAAACGCTCCGAATTCTGGCGAATCCGGCTACAAACGTCCGCTACGTCGCGGCCCAGCGTGAGGGCGAAGATTTACGAAACGCGGATCGTTTTGGCAAATTCTTGAACGACCGGTCGTGATGCCAGCCGAGGATTGATGTGCGGTCGAGCCTTCAAGAGCTCTGTTTGCGCTTCCTCCATCGTCATGCCGCGATACTTCATCAGCCAACACATTGCCACGGTCGCGCTTCGCGCACGCCCGGCCTTACAGTGAATGTAGACGGACTCTTCTTTCTGCACGAAACGCTGCGTGAATTCGACGGCTAGTTGAACGTCTTTCAGCTTGGGATGGGTGAAATCTGTCGTTGGAATGCGCAGCTGTTGGATTCCGACTTGCGTGTACTGCTGTTTTGGGCCGGGATACTCCTCGCAAGTATTGACGACGCCGCGAACGCCTTCGGCATAGAGTCCATCCACATCGCGAGCAAACGGATAGGCACCCACGATCACGTGCGGATCAATACGGTCCCACCAACGACGCACCTTGAGAATTCGTCCCAGCAAGAAATTCCAACCCAGTGTTGGATAGAACACGGTACGCGCGTAGAGCCTGGAGAAAAGCGACAAGGTAAGGTAACCCAACTGGAATAAAAAACGGCGAGCTTCCAACAATGGAAGCTCGCCGTGTGATCTTAGCAAGATTCGGTCCTAGGCAATACTTAACACTCACCTATTCAGTTTTGCCTATACAGTAAAGCTTGCTGCCAGAACGGAAAAACAAGTCACCATTGCTGACCGCTGGAGTGCCGCCGAACCCGGTGTCATCAGAAATCGTATTGGTCGCGAGTAATTCCAAATCCGGTGTCGCTGACAAGACGAAGACTTGGCCTTTCGTCGAAGTGACGTAGAGCTTTCCTCCGGCCAGGACTGGCGAAGCGTAGTCGATGTTGCCGAATCCGCCACCGCCGCCACCGCGACCGCCGCCGAATCCACCTCGACCACCTCCACGTTGGCCGGGAGGTCCTCCACCAGGTCGTCCTTCACCGCCAGGTCGTCCTTCACCGGGTCCAGCACCACCGGGTCCAGCACCACCAGGCCGTTCGCCGGCTCCAGGACGATCTCCACCGGGAGGCCCACCGCCACCTGGACGCCCCCCGCCGCCACCAGGTCTTCCGCCGCCTCTGGATGAACCTTCTGCCAATCGTTTCTGACCGACCTTCTTTCCCGTTTCCGCATCGATGCAAGTCAGAATTCCGCTCGCAAAACAGTACAGGTGATCGTCGTGGAACACGGGAGTTGCAAACCGTCCCGCGATGTTCGCGTCCCAGATCACTTGGGTGTCATTCACATCGCCTTTCCCGCCCGCTTTGACCGCGACCGCTTCACCACCTCGTCCACCGATTGCAAAAACAACACCGTCTTTTCCTGGAACCAAACTAGCCGAACTGGAACTGTCTTGAGTTCCGCGCGAGTACCATCGCAACTTGCCAGTGGCTGGGTTCATTCCCCAGACTTCGCCCGGCACAGCCAGCACAAGATCCGCGCGGTCGTTCGCCTTGACAACCAAAGGCGTCGACCAAGTGCTGGCAAGATCTGCGGCCGGCGTTTTCCAAACCTCTTCACCAGTTGACGTGTCAAATCCAAACATCGTTTCGCTTTCGTCCGATGCATTCACAATCAAAATGTTCTCGTGTACCAATGGGCTCGATGCGGAACCCCAGGCTTGCCGCCCTGATCCTGTTCCCACGCTTTTGCGCCACTTTTCGTCGCCGTCCAAATCAAACGCGATCACACCTGTTTTGCCAAAAAACACAAACACACTTTCGCCATCGCTGACCGGTGTGTGGCTGGCATAACCGTGTGCAGTCACACCGATTCCCGAGTAGGGATCTTCGGGCAACACCGCTTCAATCGCTTTGGACCAAAGTTCTTTCCCATCGCTACGGCTGACGCAGACAAGGTGTCGCTTCAGATCTTCCATCTTTTCGTTGTCACCACCGACACCGTATCCGCTGTAGGCAGTCACAAAAACTTTGTCGCCCACCACAATCGGACTCGACACGCCGCGGCCGGGAAGATCGATCGACCATTTCATGTTTTCAGTGTCACTCCACGTCACCGGAGGAGCAATTGTGTCTGCGTTTTGAAGGGCTCCACTGGCTCCCAAAAAACGAGGCCAATCTTCTGCTGATGAGAAAGGGGCCATGAATACCGTGGCAAGCACGACAGCAAGGGTGCGTTTCATTTGTGTACTCCAAGTGAAGAAGGGCGTAATTCGATATGAGCGAAAATCTGCTGCGCATTAAACCATAGAGAAGCAGCAAAGTTACGCGGCTCTTAGAAAAAGTTCGTCTTCGTTGACGCGTCTTAATCCAGGAGACCGTCAAGCAGCTTGTCGGCATCGTGTTTGGCTTTTTCCATCACGTTCGCAATCGTCACGGCAGCGCCTGCGTTCTTGCCGCTCTCTTCTGCCGCAGCCATAAACGCGTAGAGATTAATCGTCTCGCTTGGATCGATAGGTGATTCCCCGGTGAGAAAAAACTTGATGATCTCGTGGACCAATGGTTTGTAGCCGTCGTACTTGACGCCACCTATGATCGCTTTGGATCCAAAAGCGACCGCGCCGTATCCGGTTTTGCCACCACGAAGACCGCGAAAGGTACCGATCCGATTGTCCGCCCAGCGGCCAACCGCCACATCGCAGTCTTCCGTGATCGTCAGCGAAACAGATTCGCAGCCTTCGCCCATGCAAGTGAACAACAGTTCCACCCCGTGGATGCCGTACCAAAATAGTCGACTGTGCGATGGCTCCAGAGAGCATGGACTAAACGCGGTGCAGCCGATCACATTCCCGGCCTGTCCGTTGCGAATTTCCTGAGCACTGGTCGAATATCGCAGCGAAGAGGAACTGAACATTGGCACGTCGTAGTGAGCCGCCGCTTGGTAGATCGCCACAACATCCGCCAGGTTGGCCCCGGCAGGCTTATCAATGAAGACTGGCTTTCCAGCCCGAAACACTTGCACTGCCTGCTCCAGGTGCAGCTTGCCGTCATTCGTTTCCAGCAAGACACAGTCAACATCGGCAAGCAACGTATCAATCGAATCAACGATCGCAACGTCCATCGCTCGAATCGCCTCGGTGAATTTCGGGATACGGCTGTAACTGGATTCGATATCACGCGAGCCGTGCGGAAAGGCAGCAACAACGCGGCATCCCTGCATTTCAGGTATCTTCGGCTCGCCGTTGATCGTTTTCGTGAAAGCCGTGACATGCGATGTGTCGAGCCCGATGATCCCAATCCGGATTGCGTCCTGGGCAGTCAACGAAGTGACGCTTATGAGCAACAAAATTGTCAGCGTGAAAGTTCGTTGCATGGTGGTTCTTTGGGTGAGTGTTTCGTGCTCGTGCAATATCACTCAGTTGAGAGCGGTTGAGAGGCACTTTGTGACGCGAAGTGTAAGTTTTAATGTTGGGCCAAATCGCAAAAAACCGTCTCTTGCAAGGTAAATCACGCTTCAATTCAGCGTTTGCAAGCTTCACTCTCCCTCCGGGCAACGCCGTAGCGGATTTTGGATCGGTAAATGACGGTAGTAAGCCGTTGGCGCTAGCCACGGGCCTTTCTCGGAATCCCAATACGCTTTGCTACTGCGATGAAACACGACAACACTCGAGCGATTGCAACACGCAAGAATCCGGGGATTTGTGCGGTAGACGGGCCCGTGGCTAGCGCCAACGGCTGACAGAGAATCC